>JAJAYZ010000043.1 GCA_027118455.1 Actinomycetes bacterium | reverse complement strand
GGCAAGGGACCACGTATCCGACGCTGACCTTCCCGCTACCCCGCCTCCGATCAACCCCGTGGGGCAGTACCTCCACGAACCAGATGGCGCTGTGATCCGCGCCGGGTTGATAGCCGCGGTTGTTGACGCGGTCGACGGCTGGTTGATCGACCCACACATCGCGTACGTCAGCTCCAACAGCGACGCGACGTCACCCTTCCTGTCCAGTTATCAGGTCGTCGACGTGCTGCCTTTTGGGCTCAAACGGCTCCGCGCCTACCTCCGGGCAGAGGGCGTCGGTCACGTCGTGGTCAAGAAGAGGGGATCAGCGATCGACGTGGACGAACTCCGTCGATCGCTGCGACTGGACCGATCTGCGCGCGAGCAACGAACACTCGTGCTGACGCGCATCGGGGACGACCCGATCGTCGCAATCTGCCAGCCGCTGAGACAGGCTACTTAGGCGCGCGCCTCGAAAGTCGTGACGAAGTCCCAGTGATCGACGAACGGCGATCCGGCGAGCAGCGGTTCCTCGGCGGGAACCGGCGTCATCTGGTGAGCCTGCCAGTCAGGTCCGAGAAAGCCCGAAAGCGCATCGATGCCTTCCCATCGGGTGACGAGAAGTAGCCGGTCGCTGCCATCGCCGAAGGACCGCAGCACCTCACCGCCGACAAAGCCCTTGGCCGCAGTCACGCCCGGCCACACCTCGGCCTTGACGTACTCGATCAGGGCGTCGATCTGGCCCGACTTCACGGGGGTCTCCCACATGCGCACAATCACCGCATCATCATCTACGATCCGTGGCCGCCGCTGAACGCCGGGGCAGACCGGGCTCCGTCCTGGGGGTCAGGCCGGCGGTACAGGCGGCGGAGGTACCGCCACCCGCACTTTCGGAACAGTCGCTGTCGGCGCCGAGCGCAGCAGCCAGATCGGGTTCGAATAGGCACGGACGACGGCGCCAGCGTCGCGAAGGACGACGCGGTGAAACCGCGATACGACTGAGCTCACCTTGACAGAGAGCACCCCGTCGACCAGGTCGGCTCCGGTAAATGTTCGACTCGTCACTTCGGGGTTGAGCACCGTGCTCCCCACCTCGTCAGCCACTCCGCTGATGACGCCGATGCGCCACTGGGCCGGAAGGTCGGTAACAAAGACATCGAGTGTGGAACGGTCTGTATCGACAGCACCGACCGACCCCATGGGCACGAAGCCTGCCCCGACGACGTCAATCGTTCCGTTGAAAGCCGCAAGATCGGAGAACCAGGCGCGCCCGGATTGCAGAGCATCCTGCAACGATGCAAGCTCGGCGCTCGGAGCCCAGACGCCGGTGACGTGACGCCACTTCTGGTTCGTCCAGTCGTGCCCCTCATGATCGTCGGTCACACCCACCCCGGTGGCGAAGACCAAGTTGCGAGAAAGCACATCCCACACAGCGATGTAGTCGGACTGCGTCATGCCCGCACGCCCACCGGTGTAGCCAACTTCGACGACGTCGGCTCCGAACACCCGCTCGTCGACGAAGGTGGCAGTAAGGGCTCGCCGCTTCTTCGTCCTCTGATCGGTCGACATTTGGGAGCCTGAGGTTCCAAATGGGTGGTTGTACGACGCGACCCCACCCGCCGCTTGGATGGTGGAGATCGCGAGTCCGATGTCGGTGTTGGCTGGATCCGACGCCGGCCAGATCTCCGGGTCGCCGAACCAGTTCAGGTGCGGGGTGTTCTCCGAGATCTCCAGCCCTTGGTGTTGGACAACCGTCGGGAAGAGCGGCGCGTAGTGCGCCATCAGATCGCGTTGCACCTCAAGCACCGCCGTCGAGCCCTTGCGAAGCCGGTCGAACCGCAAGGCATCAACGACGACGGTCGATGGTGCCAGATTGCGTGAGGTCACAGCGAAGGCGAAGGAGGTAAGAGCTGCGTCTCGAAAATCGATATCCGGCCATAGCAGTGTCATGTCCGCAACCGGGTCGAGCACGAGGGTGGTCCACACATCTGTTGCCGCATCCAGCACGACAAGACCGTCCAGAGGATCAACCTCGACGACTGTTGCGGGCAAGCGTCCACCGCCAACGCGGTAACGAAGCCGGTAGTAACCGGCCGGACGACTCTGCAGAGCAGGTCGGTAGGACGTCTCGATGACAATGTCGAACCATGAATCCTCACTGGTCTCGATCGGCCAGACATCGATGGCGATAGTGGTGCCGTCGATGGAGGTGTTGAGCCCGAAGTCCTTGACGTGTGCCGTCACGGTGCGGGTGCCACCGGCGGAGCCACGACTCACCGCCGACATGCGCAACGCCTTGCCGCCAACGTCGCTTGGTAACACCGGCTGGCTCACGATCGATGCGGACGACGTGTCGAGCTCGCCGGTCGCGGACGACCTCCAGGTGACGCTGGTCGCCCCCGACCACTCGGTCAGGCCGTCGAAGTGCACGTCGGCGAGGTACCGGCGCGCCACCATACGGTGGTCATGCTCAGTCCACCAGATGACGTCGACTCCGGTGCGCTCAGCCTCGGCGAGGTGCGCCTGCATCGAGGCACCACCCTCACTGAATGAGGCGTGCACATGCATCGCCATCCGGGTGGGAACCAAACCGTCCGCCGGGCGAGCGGCAACGGCGGGCACCCCTTCCAGCGCGGCTCCGGCGCCGGCAAGCGCGGCCGTCGTCGCGGCGCCACGAAGCACCGTCCTCCGGCCAACGAGCCGTCCCCCCGTCATGGTCCCCCTCGGCGCACTGGGCCCCTGGGCCCCGCGTCCACCCATCTTGGGCCATGCCTCCTCTCGCTAGAGGAGAACAGCCAGCATTCACCCAACCGGTGGATGCTGGTTCGAACGCTCAGCCAACGCTGACCTGCTCAACCCCAAGCGCGGAGTCAACGGGGAGCCCCAGCGCAGACGCTGGTCGGCCGGACTCGACCAGAGCGGCACCGAGCGCAGCCACCATGGCGCCGTTGTCGGTGCAGAGCCCAGGACGAGGAACCCTCAGGATGAGGCCGGCTGCCGTGCAACGCTGCCCAAGTAGCTCTCGAAGCCTGGAGTTGGCCGCGACGCCACCACCGAGCAGGAGGTGTTCGACGCCCTCCTGCCGACAGGCATCCACCGCTTTCCGGGTAAGTACGTCCACCACGGCCTCCTGGAAGGCAGCGGCGACATCGGGCAGATGGATCGGTTCACCGTCACGTTGCCGCAGCTCGACCCATCGGGCCACCGCGGTCTTCAGGCCGGAGAAGGAGAAGTCGAAGCGGTGGCGCTCGAGGTCTCGCTGACCGGACAGGCCACGCGGGAAGTCGATGGCTCGGGGATCACCGGTTACGGCGAGTCCGTCGATGTGCGGGCCACCGGGGAAGGGCAGCCCCAACAAGCGCCCCACCTTGTCGAAGGCCTCCCCTGCAGCGTCGTCGATCGTGGCCCCGAGCGCCGTCACATCAGCAGTCACATCGTCGACCCGTAGAAGGGATGAGTGCCCCCCGCTGACCAGCAAGGCGATAGCGGGCCGCGGCAGGGGGCCGTGCTCGAGGCGGTCGACGGCGACGTGCGCTGCAAGGTGATTGACCCCGTAAAGCGGCTTGCTCGTTGCCAGGGCCAACGCCTGGGCGGTCGCGGTACCGACAAGCAGAGCGCCAACCAACCCGGGGCCAGCCGTCACGGCGATCGCGTCAATGTCTCCGATCGACACACCCGCCTCGGCCAAGGCCATCTCGATCGTGGCCGGCATCGCCTCCAGGTGCGCCCGGCTGGCCACCTCAGGCACGACGCCGCCGAACCTGGCGTGCTCGTCGACGCTGCTGGCGACAGCGTCCGCAAGCAGCGTCGTTCCTCGCACGATTCCAACACCCGTCTCATCGCACGACGTCTCGATACCGAGGACCAGCGGCTCGTTGCTCACGGCGCTGACTCTTCCGGTTCGCTTCGGACCCGAAGCCGCATGATCAAGGCGTCGGCGCCCGGGCCGTAGTAGCCGGAGCGGCGGGCGATCACCTCAAAGCCGCGGCGCAGATAGAGACGTCGTGCTGGCTCGCTCGCCGCTGCGACCTCAAGGGTAAGGCGTGAGCAACAGCGGAGCTTGGCCTCGTCGATGAGCGAGTCGAGCAGCTGTGCACCCACGCCCTGACGCTGGTAGTCAGAGGCGACAGCCAGTGTCTGAACGTCTGCGTCAGGACCAATGGCCATCAGACCCGCATACCCCACGATCGGCTCACCGCTCGCCACCACCACGTAGTGCCGAGTCTGCGGGACCCCAGCAAGCTCAGACCAGAAGGTCTCACGCGACCAAGCAGTCTCCGCGAACACGCGCTCTTCGAGAGCGTGCACTGCATCGATATCCCACCAGCGCATCCGGCGCAGCAGCCGGTCTGTTCTGGTGACGTTCACGAGAGCACCGACTTGGGACCCGACGATGGCGTCCCGTCAGGGCGTCGAAGGTAGAGCGGTACTGGTCGATCGAGCACCTCGCCCCCAGCGAGTCGAGCGAGCACCAGCTGACACAGTGCCGATCCACTCGGCTGGTCTCCTGCGACCGGGTCGAGGCCATCGATCACCGGTGTTCCCGGCGGACAGATGACGGTCAGCCCCAAGAGCGCGTTGCGAGCGACCGAAGCGGATCCGACAGCTGGGGCGGTCGAACGAGAATCGTGGCCGGTATACGTCGCCCAGAAGAACTCGCGGCGCCGGGCATCGGTGGCAACCGCAAACCCGTCATGGCGGCCGGTGTCGTAGGCCAACACATCGAGGGTGCTCACCCCGTGCACTGGGATCTGCAGGGCCTGACCAAGTGCTTGAGCTGTCGCCAGCCCGACCCGTAGCCCAGTGAAGGCCCCCGGCCCAATGCCGACCGCGATGGCGTCCAGATCGGCAGGGGCCACGCGGGCGGTGTGCAGGACCTCGTTGATCTGCACCGGCAACACCTCACCGTGCCGACGCGGTTCGACATGGCTGCGTTCTCCCAGCACCTCGTCGGGTGCCCCAGACCCTGACCGAACCAACGCAACCGTGGTCACCGCGGTGGCGGTGTCCAACCCCAGCAACAGCACTTGGCGACCCTACCGACTCCGGTGAGCGGGCCACGTCAGCGTGACCCGTCGAGACTCTGACACCGCGTGTCCTGAGTCCGCATTGTCGCTATCGCGATCGATTCGCACATGTACGACCTCGGACGAAAGTCTCTCTGCGAGACCTTCACCCCACTCGACGACCGTCACCGAATCGGCCAGCGACGCGTCGAGGTCTAGGTCATCAAGCTCCGCCAGCCCGTCGAGTCGGTACGCATCAACGTGGACGAGGTCGGGCCCCCCGACCGTTGATCGATGAACACGCGCAATGACGAAGGTCGGTGACGTCACGACACCAGACACCTGCAGCCCGGACGCGAACCCCTGGGTGAATGTGGTTTTTCCCGCTCCGAGCGGTCCGGACAGCACCACGACATCACCTGCGCGGCAACCCTTCGCGACGTCGGCTGCGAACGTACGCATAGCGTCCACGTCGAGAACCACCACCAAATCCGGGGACATCACAGTCATTCCTCCAGCGCCAGTCCTCGAGCCACCCGCTCCAGCAGGTCGATCAGGTGTCCATTGACATCATCAGATCGCTCGAGCATGACAAGGTGGCCGCCCGGGTCGAGCACCTCGAGCTCTGCACCTGGGATCCCCTTTACGAGCATCCGGCTGTGCTCAGCCGGTGTCAGTAGATCTTGGGCACCAACGAGCACGAGCGTCTCGGTGCCGTTCAGGACATCGAGAGCGTCGAACACATCGTGGTCTCCCAGCGCCGGGAGAAAGTCAGCGAGTACGTCGAGCGGGGTGGCGTTGATCATCTCCAGACTAAAGTCCACCAGCTCCACCGGGACGTCGTCGGCGAAGGCGTAGACCCTTGTCACCAAGACTGCGAGGTCACTGCTGAAGTGGCGGCTACGCTCCAACAGCTGCGTCGTGCGCCTCCCAATCTGGATCACTGACGGCGCAAGCGTTCGCAGAGTCCTCGCCGCAAAAGCAGGCAGCCCCAGTGTCACGTCGGACATCTCGCCGGCCGAGGTCGAGATCAGCGCAACGCCGACTACTCGCTCGCCAAAGAGTTGAGGGGCCCGCCGCGCGAGCTCGAGGATTGTCATGCCACCCATCGAGTGGCCCACAAGTACCACGGGCCCAGTGGGAACAACCGCCGACAGCACGGCCTCAAGATCAGCCGCGAGCTGATCCATCGTCGAGAACGCCGGTGCCCCACGTCCGGATCGGCCATGAGAACGCTGGTCGTAGAAGACCAACCGCACGGTGCCGCGGAGCGCCAGCCGTTGGTAGTGGAAGCAGTCCTGGTTGAGCGCGTAGCCGTGAACGAAAACCACCGTCAGCGCACGCCACTGAGCAGCTGGGTGCGGTTCGTCAACCTCTGCGTGCAGCTCAACCCCATCGTCGAGCTGCACGACCTGTGGCGTTCCCCTCAGCTGGCCCAGGCCCAGCCGACCACCAGGTGTCTCACCGCGACGAAGCGGTCGACCGACGACCACCCGCTCGGCAGCCATACCCGCAGCGGCGCCCACTGCTGCCGCGACAAGTGCTGCGCCGGCCAACCCCGCGCGACGAGCTGGGTTCACGACGCTGGACCCCCGACGTAGCGGCGCCGGATGCGTGGCCCCATGCGGGTGACGATCTCGTACGAAATGGTTCCCGTCGCATCCGCCCAGTCCTGCGCTGTCGGCTCGCCGGAATCACCAGGGCCGAAGAGCCAGACGAGGTCGCCGACGGACACCGGGTCGTCACCGAGGTCGACCACAAACTGGTCCATGCAGACCACGCCGGCAATCGTGCGCCGCCTCCCACCCACCTGCACAGGACCGACATTGGTGGCATCGCGCGGAACCCCATCGGCATATCCGAGCGGGACCAGCCCGAGGGTGGTTTCTCGGTTCGTGACGTATCGATGCATGTAGGACACCCCGTGCCCGGCCGGCACCCGCTTCACCAAGGCCATCCGCGCTTGAAGCGACATTGCTGGCAGTAACCCCAGCGCGGCAGGTGGCGCGTCTCTGAGCGGCGAGAGCCCATAGACCGCCAGTCCAGGACGAGTGAGGTCAAAGTGCGTATCGGGTCGGGTCAGCGTCGCAGCAGAGTTGGCCAGATGGCGGACCTCTGGTTGGACACCAGCCCGCTCTGCAACGTCCAACGCCTCACGAAACACCTCGAGTTGGCGGTCGATCGTCGGGTGCCCGGGTGCATCGGCGTAGGCCAGGTGCGACCACACACCCACTACGACGACAATGCCATCGAGCTCAGCCTTCCGAGCGGCGTCGACCAGGGTCGGCCAGTCACCGACTGGGGCTCCGGACCGCCCAAGACCCGAGTCGACCTTGAGGTGAACCCGGGCCACTCGCCCCACCTCGCGGGCGGCAGTGGCGATCTCGTCAAGCACCCACACATCAGACACCGACAGGTCGATGCCCCTCGTCAGCGCCTCCACCCAGGGTTCCCCCGGTCCGACGAGCCACGCCAGCACCGGGTCTTCGACTCCTCCAGCGCGCAACTCCAGTGCTTCATCCAGCAGGGCCACGCCGAGCCACTGCGCGCCGCCAGCCATGGCCGCCTGCGCCGACGGCACCAGCCCGTGACCGTAAGCATCAGCCTTGACCACGGCCATCACCCCCGCCGACCCCGAACGAGTCGCCAGGACCTGGGTATTGGCGGCGATCGCATCAAGATCGACGATCAGCTCGCGGAGGTGGCCGGACACCGCACCATCCTCCCACCCAGGCACTTCGCGGGTGGTCAAGGACGCGTGACGGCCCTGATCGCGTCGGGGATCGCTTCGGCCACCACCGCCGATGTCGTCGGAGCACCATCGGCTGCCAGTCGGCCGGCCAACCCGTGCAGGAACGCTCCGCCCGAGGCAGCGTCGAACGGAGGAACACCTCCCGCGAGCAGCGACGCGATGACTCCTGTGAGGACGTCACCCGTGCCACCTGCCGCAAGCCACGGGGTGCCGGTGAGATTGAGGCGTACTTGTCCATCAGCATCGGCCACTACCGTGGTTGCTCCCTTGAGTAGCACCGTGCAACGCAACCGTGCCGCGAGCGTTCGCACTGCCGCGAGTGGGTCCTTCGCGGCGTCGAGATCAGGGCCAAGACGGGCGAACTCGCGTGCATGGGGCGTCAGCACCGTCGGGGAGGATCGGGACCGCAGCAACTCTGGGGAATCTGCCAACAACGTCAGACCATCTGCGTCGACGACGACAGGTACCTCGGCGGCCAGGACCTCTGCGAGCCGCTGCT
The DNA here is from genome assembly GCA_027118455.1 of Actinomycetes bacterium. Lineage (GTDB taxonomy): Bacteria > Actinomycetota > Actinomycetes > JAHEKZ01 > JAHEKZ01 > JAHEKZ01. Next base: position 43,762 of record JAJAYZ010000043.1, on the reverse strand, counting down.
GAGCGTCGGCATCAACGCCAAGCCCGGGACCAACTGCCCATGCTTGGACGCGTCCGGCGTCAGCGATCGAACCGGTGGACACGATCGCCGACGGCCAGGCATTGACCACAGACTCGGCAGCACTTCCGACGTAGCGAACGAGTCCGGCCTTGGTGTGCAGTGCGCCGGAAACCGTGAGCACTGCGGCGCCGGGGTAACGACCTGAGCCGGCGGCAACTCCGGTAACCCCCTGCGTGTACTTGTGATCGAGCGGTCCGGGCTGGGGCATGAGAGCTGCGACATCAGAGGCGTACAGGCACGTGATCGACGGCACCACGACGTCGTCGGCCAGCCCGATGTCGACGAGTTCCAAGAGCCCGACGTGCATCGAGCCTGGCGACAGGAGCAGTCCCGGCTTCATGAGGCCAAAGGTCACCGTGACGTCTGCCCAAATCGCACTGTCGCCCGCGGCACCGGTGGCGGCATCGACGCCGGACGGCAGGTCGACAGCAACCACGATCGCCTCGCTGGCCGTCGAGAGCTCAGCAAGACCGGCTGCCGGGTCGCGCAGGCCACCCTTGCCTCCGATTCCCAGAATCCCGTCGACAACGAGGTCTGCGCGTTCGATGGCACCACCAACTTCGGCAATGTCAATGACCTGGCCCCCGGCCCGAAGCAAGGCCCGTACAGCGGTTTCATGCATCCGTGAGCCCGCTGGGACGCCGACGACCTTGGCGCCCCGCTTGGCCAGCGCAGCGCCGGCGAGGAGTGCATCTCCCCCGTTGTTCCCTGTGCCGGCCAGGACCACGACGTAGGAGCCGTACACCCCGCCGCGATGGACAGTGAGTATCTGAGCGCACGTACGCGCCAGCCCGGTGGCCGCACGCAGCATCAACGCGCCATCCGCGGTCCGCTCGAGCACCGACTCTTCGGCGGCTCGCACCTCCTCGACGGTATGCACACCGTGCATGACGACCCCCCGCTAGGCCTCAGCCACGACCATCGCCGAAGCGATGCCAGCATCGTGACTGAGCGACAGATGGATGGTGTGGGCTCGCAGGGCTATTGCGCGCGCGTGCACCGTTCCGCGCAGCTCGAACACGGGCCGACCGTCGGGGTCCTTGACCACCTCACAGTCGTGCCACTGCAAACCAGCCGGAGCCCCTAGCGCCTTCGCGAGCGCCTCCTTGGCGGCGAATCGAGCGGCAAGAGAGGCAAGTGGCAAAGCGGCCTCAGCTGAGGTGAAGAGTCGATCACGCAGGGCAGGCGTCCGCTCAAGCGTCTGCCCGAACCGCCCAACGTCAACGACGTCGATCCCGATGCCAACGATCACAGCGTCAGTCTGTCACTTCTCGAGACTGCTACTCCACAGTGACCGATTTTGCCAGGTTGCGTGGCTGGTCGACGTCGTATCCCTTGGCACTGGCCAGCTCGCAGGCAAACACCTGGAGCGGAACAGTGGCAACAATGGGCTGCAACAAGGTCGGAACGGCCGGCACCGGAACGAGGGTGTCGGCATAGGGGGCCACCGTGTCGTCACCCTCCTCGGCGATCACAATGGTGCGTGCTCCCCTGGCCCGGATCTCCTGGATGTTGCTGACGATCTTGTCGTGCAGCACCTTGCGGCTGCGCGGTGGAACGATCACGACGACGGGGAGGTCTTGCTCAATCAGTGCGATCGGGCCGTGTTTCAGCTCGCCGGCTGCAAATCCCTCGGCGTGCATGTACGCAAGCTCTTTGAGCTTGAGCGCGCCTTCGAGGGCCACCGGGTAGCCGACGTGCCGTCCGAGGAACAACACAGCCTTGGCGTCCACCAGCTCACGCGCCAAGGCCCGCATCGGCTCGACGGTATCGAGGACGCGATCGACTGCCTCCGGCATTGCGGCCAGCTCGTCGATGTGCCGGATGATCTCGTCGCCCCATTTGGTTCCGCGCACCTGGGCCAGGTAAAGGGCCACTAAGTTTACCGCCACGATCTGGGTGAGGAAGGCTTTCGTCGATGCGACCGCGATCTCTGGTCCGGCATAGGTGTAGACGACGGCGTCCGACTCACGCGGAATCGTCGAACCGTTGACGTTGCAGATCGCCAATACCCGCGATTCCTGTTCGCGCGCGTGCCGAATCGCCATCAGGGTGTCCATGGTCTCACCGGATTGTGAGATGGCGATGACGAGCGTGTGCCGACCGAGGATGGGGTCGCGGTAGCGAAACTCCGAGGCCACCTCGACCTCGACGGGGATTCGCGTCCAGTGCTCGATCGAGTACTTGGCGATGAGACCGGAGTGGTAGGCAGTTCCGCAACCGATGATCACCACCTTGTCGATCTCTCGCAGGTCTTCGTCGGACAACCGCATCTCGTCCAGCTGCAAGTGGCCGTCGTCATCGATCCGTCCCAGCAACGTGTCGGCGACCGCTTTCGGCTGCTCATGGATCTCCTTGAGCATGAAGTAGTCGTAGCCGCCCTTCTCAGCGGCTGAAGCATCCCAGTCGACCTCGTACTCCTTCACGTCGGCCGGCTTCCCGTCGAAGGTGGTCACCACGATCTGGTGAGGGCGAATCTCCACCACTTGGTCTTGCCCGAGTTCCACCGCATGCCGAGTGTGCGAGATGAACGCCGAAACATCGCTTCCGAGGAAGTTTTCGCCTTCACCTCGACCAACGACAAGGGGTGAGTTGCGGCGAGCGCCGACAACGACGTCGGGCTGCGCAGCATGAATCGCCACCAGCGTGAATGCCCCTTCGAGGCGGCGACAGACCGCACGCATCGCCTCGGCCAGATCGCCATCGAACGCCTGCGCCAAGAGGTGTGAGACCACCTCGGTGTCGGTGTCGGATGCCAGCATCACCCCACCGTCCTCAAGCTGAGCCCGAAGGCTGGCGAAGTTCTCGATGATGCCGTTGTGAACCACGGCGACCTGCGCTGCCTCATCCATGTGCGGGTGGGCATTGCGGTCCGTTGGTGCGCCGTGAGTAGCCCACCGGGTATGCCCCATACCGAACGTGCTCAGCGGAAGGGGCTGCTCGGCCAGCAGCTTCTCGAGGTTGGCGAGCTTACCGGCGCGGCGGCGTACCTGGACCTCGTTACCCGCCACCACCGCAACACCAGCGCTGTCGTAGCCGCGGTACTCCAACCTGCGGAGTCCCTCGATGACGACGTCGACGGCCTTCTGCTGTCCGACGTACCCGATGATTCCGCACATGAGCTACACCTTACGTTCTGCCACTGGTCAGTGACGCTTTCCCAAGGGCCGGGGCAACGCGCTCAGCCGATCGTCGCGCGCACCACGGCAGCCAGCCGGTCAGCAACCTCTTTGGCGCGATCGGCTGAGTCTGCCTCGACCATGACTCGAACCAGCGGTTCGGTACCGCTCGGGCGGAGCAGCACGCGTCCGAGATCACCGAGTGCTCGCTCCTCCTCGGCGACGGCCGCCGCGATCGCCGGGGCATCGACCCGCAGGCGGTCAACGTCAGGAACGTTGACCAAGACCTGCGGAAAGCGCTGCATCACAGCCGCGAGGTCAGCGAGAGTCCGACCGGAGGCAGCGACCTGCGCCGCCAAGTGAAGCGCGGTGAGCAGTCCGTCCCCCGTCGTGGCGTGCTCGGACATGATCAGGTGGCCGGACTGTTCGCCCCCGAGGGTGTAGCCATAGGAACGCATCGCCTCGAGCACATAGCGATCTCCGACGGCGGTCGCGACAACAGCGACACCCTCCTGCTGCATGGCTAGGCGGAAGCCGAGGTTCGACATGACCGTTGACACGACACTGTCGTGCGCCAGGCGGCCGGCCGCCCGCATGGCCAACGTCAGGATTGCCAGGATCTGATCGCCGTCGACGAGGTCGCCAGTGGCATCGACAGCGAGACAGCGGTCGGCGTCACCGTCGAGCGCGACGCCAAGATCTGCACCGTGCTCAACAACAGCTGCCTGGAGCGACTCGAGGTGGGTCGATCCACACGCGTCGTTGATGTTGAGCCCATTTGGCGTGTCGTGAATCGTGATGACGTCAGCCTCCACCTTGGCAAACGCAGAGGACGCAACAAATGACGCAGCGCCATTGGCGCAGTCGACAACAACGCGCACCCCGTCCAAGCGCTGTCCACCAAGGCTCGAGAGCAGGTGCGAGACGTAGTCGCCTGCACCGTTCCCATCGTCAGTGACACGACCGACACCCGCTCCGGTTGGACGGTCCCACGGCTCGCCGAGGCGCGACTCAACCGCATCCTCGATAGCGTCGCCAAGTTTGTGCCCACCTCTGGCGAAGAACTTGATTCCGTTGTCGGGCATCGCGTTGTGCGAGGCCGAGAGCATGACGCCGAGATCGGCTCCCCTGGCCGCCGTCAGGTAGGCGACGCCAGGAGTCGGAAGAACTCCGACCCGGCTCACATCAACGCCAGCACTGGCCAGCCCAGCGACGACAGCTGCCTCGAGGAACTCTCCGGACGCGCGAGGGTCGCGGCCAACAACAGCTGTTGGACGGTGGCCTTCGAACGCTCCGGTTTCGCCAACCACGTGGGCGGCCGCGACGCTGAGGTCGACGGCGAACTCAGCGGTCAGGTCACGGTTGGCAAGGCCACGGACTCCATCTGTTCCGAAGAGCCGGGTCACAGGACCTCCTCATGCGCACGCCCCGCGAGCCGCGAGGCTTACGGGGCGCAGCGAAGTAAACTCGTCAGCGCTTGCTGTACTGCGGAGCCTTACGGGCCTTCTTGAGCCCAGCCTTACGGCGCTCCTTGGCACGTGGGTCTCGGGTGAGGTAGCCGGCCTTCTTCAGTGCCGGACGGTTGCCCTCGGTGTCGATTTCGTTGAGCGCACGCGAGATACCGAGGCGGATCGCGCCAGCCTGGCCTGAGACACCGCCGCCGTGGACCCGGGCGATGACGTCGTAGCGTCCCTCAACCTGAAGCACACGGAACGGGTCGTTGACGACCTGCTGGTGCACCTTGTTGGGGAAGAAGCCATCGAGCGTCTTGCCATTGACGGTGACCTGACCGGTGCCTGGCGCGATGCGCACGCGGGCGACCGCCTCTTTGCGACGGCCGGTTGCAGCACCGGGTGCGTCAGAGATCTCACGGGGAGCGACAACCACTGCCGTTTCGCTGGTGAAGTCGCCGGTGGGAACGTCCTCTACCTCGGGAGCAGCGGCGTCTACCTCGGGGGCAGTTGCCTCGTCGGGGGTGGTCTTAGTGGTGACGGTCACGTCGGACATGGTCCTCTCGATACCTTCGGTGGTCTTCGGGCTGCGCTACTGCGCGACCTGGGTGATCTCAAACGGAACGGGCTGCTGTGCCTGGTGCGGGTGCTCTGAGCCGCCGTAGACCTTGAGCTTCGTGAGTTGCTGACGGGCGATGCGATTCTTGGGCAACATGCCCCAGACAGCCTTCTCGACAGCGCGACGGGGGTTCTTGGCGAGCAATTCTTCGTAGCCGGTTGCGTGCAGACCTCCCGGAAAGCCGGAGTGTCGGTAGGCAAGCTTTTGCTCACGCTTGGCGCCGGTCAATGCGATCTTCTCGGCGTTGATGACGACCACGAAGTCGCCGGTGTCGACGTGCGGTGCGAACACCGGCTTGTGCTTGCCGCGCAGCAGCTGCGCGACCTGCGAGGCCAGGCGTCCGAGGACGACATCCTCGGCGTCGATGACGTACCACTGACGCTGGACGTCGTCGGGCTTGGGGCTGTACGTGCGCACGGGCACAACCTTCGTGAGTCGAGTCGGGTCAAGAGACGCTCTGCATCACGCTCTGCCCCGAACAGGCCGTTCCGCGGGGAGCATCCGGCGCCAACAATCTGGAGCCGACCAGCGACCCCGACAGATACAAGGCGCAACAGCCGTTCAGATTACCCGTGCCCAGGGTGGACGGTCAAAACCGGGTGCCAATGGGAGGCCATCGCGCCCGAGGCCACTATCCTTCCTAGGCTGGCCCGATGACCCCTTCGGACGCGACATCGGCCCAGCCGAATGCCGCGCCCGCCGCTTCAGCAGGGGGCCACCGCACGAGCCGGCTGGTTCTGATCCTGTCCATCGTGGCACGGATGCCCCAGGGTTTGGCCCCCCTCGCCGTGGTGCTGCTGGCGCAGGAACGCACCGGATCGATCGCCGCTGCCGGCCTCGCCGGCGGAGCCTGGGCGATCGGATCGGCGGTCAGCCAGCCGCTGTGGGGTGGATTTGCCGGCCGGGGCCGGGCGCACCGGGTCGAAGCAGTCACGGCGGTCAGTCAAGGCGCAGTGTTGCTCCTGATGGCCTTTGGCACCTGGGGTACCGAAGGGACCCTCGTTGCCATCGCCTTCGGCGGCGGCCTCCTGGCCGCCCCTACCTCCCCTATCTCCCGCACCCTGTGGCCCCAACTGGCCGGCGACCAGCGCGACCTGGACACCCTCTACGCGTTGGACGCAACCTGGCAGGAGATGGTCTTCATTGCCGGACCGGCCCTCGTCGGCGTCCTGGTAGCGCTGTCAGGTCCGGGCGCTGCCTTGATCGCCGCCGCCGCCTGCGGAGCAATCGGCGGACTGGTCTTCGCGTGGGTGGTGCGGCCTCTCTGGGGCCGTCGCCCAGCCCCAGAATCGCGCATCAAACTCACTACGGCCCTGGTCTCACTCGCCGGGCCGTATGCCGCGCTCTGCGTGATGGCCCTGGGGCTGGGGCTCGTGGAGGTCGGCGTCCCTGCGGCGGCGATCCTGGAGGAGAACCGAGCAGCCAGTGGATGGCTGCTCGCGCTCTGGAGCCTTGGCTCGCTTGTGGGCGGCCTCGCGGCTTCCAAGGTCCACTGGCGGCGCGGGCCAGCTCAGCGTTGGCCCTGGCTTCTCGCCGGGGTCACGCTCGGCTCGGTCACGATCGTTGTGGGCTGGGACTTCGGACTCGCCTGGCTCGGCTTCACCCTGTTTTTGTCCGGGTTGGCCCTGGCACCCTCGCTCGCTGCCGGATACGGCGTGATCGGCGACCGGGCTGCCCCAGGACGACGCACCGACGCCTTCGCCTGGACAACGACTTTTCTGTTGCTTGGCTTTGGCGGTGGGGCGGCGATCGGCGGCGTCCTCGCTGATATCAGCCCGGCATGGACCTTCACAGCTGGCACCGTTGTCACAGCCGGTGCGGCAGTGATCGCCTCCTTCGGAGCCCGCCCCTGAGGCGCCATCAACGCGACAGCCGATGATGGCGCCGACCTGGCGCGGCTCCTGGCACTGGTCGGGATGGTGATCGTTCACGCCAGGACCGATCTTGTGCTGCTCCCGTTGGAACGCCTCCGCCGGACGCTCCATCCCCGCAGCTGCCCCATGACCCGACGTGGGCCCGGTGGTTGCCGGAGATGTTCACCGACCGGGCTCGTCCACTGTTCTTGACATTAGCTGGCGTTGGCGTCACCTTGCTGCTGCGGAGGACGCGTCCGCACGTGGTGGCTCGCAGAGCCAACTACATCGTGACTTTGGGCATCGCCTTGGAGCGCGCACAGATGCCGGTGTTGCTCGTGATTGCCCTGGGGCTTGCACTCCTCCCCTTTCTTCCGGCAGTGGCGACCTCGCGCCTGATGGCACCGTTTTCAACATCTCTTTGATCCTGGCTGAGACCGCCTACTTCTGCATCGGGATGGCATCGGGATGGCACTGGGAAGGATCGAGCTCTCCTCACCTCGTCTGCTTCGACCGCTGCTGCTCTTCGGCGGCGCGCTGTTTGCGATCGGATCTCTTGGTTTGGCGGCTATGGGGAAACTCAGGCTCGATGCAGAGCGATCGGCGGCATCTGAGGTCATTCACCTGGTGTCGACGGCAGGCTTGGTCTGCGTCGTGATCGCCGCCGCCGTCTTTGTCGGCGAGGCGGTACCGCGCTCGCACGTCATCAGGTGGCTTTCAGTGGCAGGCCCAGTGCCGCTGACGATCTCCGTCACCCACGCCTTGGTCTTCACGGGGCTGTCACGCTCGTGGAGTACCACCTTGGGACCAGCGACGCTCGTCGCCTCTGGCTGCCTTGATGCGGCGAGTGAGTCGGTCACCGCGCCGAACGACCATTTCCGGTTAACGGGCGCGTTTAACCCGGGCTTCGTCCCACACTGGCCCGGCTGCCTCGTACACCTGTCCGTCAGAACCGAAGACCAGGTACCGGTCAAAACTCCTGGCGAACCAACGGTCGTGCGTCACCGCCATCACGGTGCCGTCAAAGGCCTCCAGTCCCTCCTCCAATGCCTCCGCGCTGGCGAGGTCGAGGTTGTCGGTCGGTTCGTCGAGCAGTAGCAGCGTGACACCGGACAGCTCGAGCAGCAGGATCTGAAAACGCGCCTGCTGGCCGCCCGAGAGCGTCTCGAACCGCTGCTCCGCCTGCTGGTTCAGCTCGTACCGCCGCAGCACCGCCTTGGCAGGACCGAGCTGCAACGAATGCTGCTGCCACAAGATCTCAATCGGCGTCCGGCCATTGAATTCCACATGGTCATGCGTCTGCGCGAAGTGCCCAGGCACCACTCTGGCGCCGAGCTTCCACGCACCTGAGTACGCCACCGTCGCGTCCCGCGCCATTCCTTGCTGCGCGTCCCATGCGGCCAGCAGCCGAAGGAAGTGCGACTTCCCAGAGCCGTTGCTACCGAGAACCGCGACCCGTTCGCCGTAGAACACCTCCAGGTCGAAGGGCTGCATCAGACCGGTCAGCTCGAGCTGCTGACACGTGACGGCGCGGACGCCGGTGCGGCCACCCTTCAATCGCATCGTCACGCTCTGCTCTGGCGGTGGCGCCTCAGGCTCGCCCCCTTCCTCGAACTTGCGCAGCCTGGTCTGCATCGCCTTGTACCGCGATGCCATGTCCGGGCTGATCGCCGCTTGCTGTTGCAGCGTTCGCACGAGGTCCTTGAGGCGTTGGTGCTCCTCCTCCCAGCGACGCCGCAGCTCGGCCAAGCGCTCATGCCGGTTGCCACGCGCCTCGTGGTATAACGCGAAACCTCCACCGTGCACCCACGCGGTGCTGCCCTCTACGGTCACGATCCGGTTCGCCACCTGAGCCAACAATTCACGGTCGTGCGAGATCAGCAATACGGTCTTGCGGGTCGCAGCCAGACGTTGCTCGAGCCACTGCTTACCGGGGACATCGAGGTAGTTGTCCGGCTCGTCGAGTAGCAGCACCTGGTCGGGGCCGCGCAACAGCGCTTCCAGCGCCAGCCGCTTCTGCTCACCGCCAGATAACGTGCTCACCTCGCGGTGCTGTGCGCGGTCGTAGGGGACGCCGAGTGCTGACACCGTGCAGGCGTCCCACACCACCTCGGCGTCGTAGCCGTGCGCATCCCCCCAGTCGGCAATCGCCTGCGCGTAGCGCATTTGGGTCTTCTCGTCGTCACGTTCCATCATCTGCAGTTCCGCTGCGTCCATCTCCAGCGCTGCGTCGCGAATGCGCGGCGGCGCCACCGACACGAGCAGGTCGCGCACAGTCGAGTCGTCTCGCACGCTGCCGATGAACTGGCGCATGACGCCGAGACCTCCGCTGTGCGAGACCGAACCTTCGAGCGGTTCGATGTCGCCGGCGATAATCCGCATCAGCGTTGTCTTGCCGGCACCGTTGGCGCCGACCAGTGCCACGACCGCGCCGTCGCCCACCCGGAAGGACACGTTGCCGAACAGAGTGCGGCCATCAGGCAGCACGTAGCTGACTCCGTTGACGTCGACGTGTCCCACGAGGGAACAGTCTCACCTACCGAGAGCTCTGGCCGCCAACTCGTTTCCGGACCGCCTGCCAACACTGCGGTACTTCATCAGGGCCATGACCCCACGAGACTTACGCGATCTTGGGGAGCCGAGCCCTCAATGGTACTCGACGACGCCTTCGCCGTGCACGACCACGGTGCCGGCTTCGCCGGCCAGGACCGCTGGCAGGCCAGCGAGGTCACCAATCCGAGCCGGACGCTTGGTCGTCAGGACGAAATCACTGGCAGCGCCGACCTTGGGGCCCATCGAGCCGTCCGGGAAGTCCAACTGCGCCAACACATCGGGGCTCACCCGCGCCAAGGCCCGCTGGTGGTCGGTGCCCCAGTCGACGTAGACGGCGTTAGCGTCGGTGGCAACGACGAACTCGTCGGCATCGATGAGCTGGGCCATCAAGGAACTGGCGAGGTCTTTGTCAACAACGGCCTCGACTCCCACCAGAGTGCGCGTGCCGGGAAGGTACATGGTCGGAATTCCGCCGCCGCCTGCTGCGATGACCACGGCGCCCTGCTCCAGGAGCCAGCGCACGGGCCGCAACTCGAAGATCTGTTTTGGACGCGGCGACGGTACGACACGGCGCCACACCTCACCGTCCATCTTGAAGTGCCATCCCTTGGCAGCAGCAAGCGCATCGGCGTCTTGCTTCTCGTAAACCGGACCGACGAACTTCGTCGGATCCGCGAAGGCCGGGTCGCTGGGGTCCACTTCAACCATGGTCAGCAATGTGGCGAGCGGCTTCTCGAAGGGCAGCAAATTGCCGAGCTCCTGTTCGATCAGGTAGCCGATCAGTCCCTCGGTCTCAGCGCCAAGCACGTCAAGAGGAAAAGCCTCATCCGGGTGGTAAGCCGCACCCTGCAGAGCTAGCAGCCCTACCTGAGGTCCGTTGCCGTGCGTGATCACAAGTTCGTGCTCCATGGCGACCGGGGCGAGCGACTCGGCCGCGACGCGTACGTTGGTCCGCTGATTCTCGAGGGTCATGGGCTGGCCTCGCCTGAGCAGGGCGTTGCCTCCGAGCGCTACCACTAGTCGCATGTGTGGAGTGTGCCTCACCCAACCTGCCGATTCGGCTCCTGATTGACGCTCCGGCGCGTCGAACGCACCCACTTCTCCCCGGGCGGACGTGATAGGCAGACTGTCGCCGTGTCCCACGCCACCCCAGGTCGCCACCGATCTCCGGTGAGAGCGCGGTCTCAGCGGAGTTCGCCGCTCCGGGTGGCCCTGGCTGTACTCCTCGCCAGTGGGATCATCGCTGCCGGGATCTTTTTCTGGTTGCGCACCACATCGGCCCCTGACGAAGGCCCACCGGACAAACCAGCTTCGACGCCCGGCAGCGCCGGTCCCTCTCCCAGCGAGTCGACGGGAAGGGTCGAGAGCACCCGTACCGTTACCGTCGACCGCGAAACGATCACCGTCGAGGAGGTCTCCACCGTCACAGACGGTGACACGGTGCGAGCTGCTCCGGCTGAACTCACCCCGCTTGGACTGCAACTGATCGACTCATCGGTCATCTCTGCGGACGGCCACTCGAAACCTTTCGACGCGCCGGTCACGATCAGTTCCAGCGGAACTCTGACGGTGCGCAATAGCTATCGGCTCACCGACTGCCCTGACGTAATTCCCGCCCAGTGGCCGTCTCCTGCCGCCTTCCCGGGAGCCTCCAGGAGCTACGTTCGTCTCGATGAGCCGCTACATACCGCCTACGCCATATGCCCGGACAGCAAGTCCGAAGCCGCCCAACTTTCTGATCTCGCCGGAGTGATCATTCAAGGCAGTGCTGCACGGGTTAGGCTCACCTGGCTCGGCGGTCAGACCCTGACCATCAAGGCGCTTGGTTCGGCTTCGGGGGTGGCAGCACTCGTCCCGAACCCAGATTGCGACGCGTCTTGCGTCGCCTCTATTCCCCCCGGGGGGTCAACGGCGATCCAGCTAGCGCCCATCGACCCGTGCCCGCCGGCAACCGACGACACCCGACTCACTCTTGTGGTGCAGGTCGCCGGCGCCGCCTCGACCGCAGCCGTCGAGGTCGCTGGCCTTTCCGAGATGATCTGCTCGTGAACCCTTGAGTCATGCGGTGATGGGCACTCAGACAGCTGCCATCACCAGCAGGCCGCCAGCAGCAGTCACAGCACCGGCTGTGAACACCGGAAGCCAGTGCAGCGCTCGCATGACTCGGGGCCTCTGGCCCCGCTCTGCCCAGGTGAAGAGCCGCTCCTGGCCGCGGAGCACGGCGAAGCCCACCCCGGCCAACGTCAGCGCCATTCCTACGCCAAACGCCAGCACCAGCAGGACGCCAAACCAGGCACGCCCGGCGGCGACTGCGGCGAGCAGCACGACCACCGCCGAAGGGCTGGGGAGCAGACCACCGGTGATCCCGAGCGTTACGAGAATGCCCCGTCTCGGCTTGGGTTCGTTCACCGGTTCGGTTTCGACTTTCTGCGCCAAGGGCCGAGCCAGGGTTGTCGTTGCCGCAGCCCCCCGCCCGTGGTCATGGGAGTGCCCGTGGTCGTGGGAGTGCCCATTGTCATGGGAGTGCCCATTGTCATGAGAGTGCCCGTGACCCGCCCCGCGGACCGCGTTACGCAACAGCACAAGACCCATCACCAGCACGACAACTCCTGTGAGGGCTCCCAGCACCGGGTACACCACAGCCGGAGCTGCAGTGGCCGTCCCGGCGACGAGGAGGCCGAGGATCAAGACGCTCACCGTATGCGTGGCAGTGACCGTGAACCCAACGGTGAGTGCGGCGCGCCCGGCCCGCTCACGTCGTCCGGCCAGAGCGAACGCTACGAGCGACTTGCCGTGTCCGGGCGCCAGTGCATGAGTGGCTCCGACAACCAAGGCCACCAGCAGCGCCAGCGACATGCCGATCGGACCTGTCGCCGTCGCTGACACCGAGCCCAGCAGAGCGGCTCCCCAGCCCCAAGGTGTGCTGCCACCAGACGAGGTCGACGACTCCGCCGACGCGGTCAGCGAGGGTCCGCCGGGCTCGAGTTGAGCGGAGGCCGTGCTGACGTGCAGCGGGTTCGTCTGTTGCGACTCCGGGTACGCAGTCAGGACACCCGACACGCTCTGGGTCGGGACATCGGCCCCCGTCACCGTGACGCCATCTCCCTGCAGGGTCACCTCGCGCCATCCGACCGCTGTTGGTGCGGTGTCGTCGGAGAAGGTGAGGGAGTCACCCGATCCGACCGCAACGACTCCGCGCAGGTCGCACTCAAGACGCAACGTGCTCAGGCCAGCCTGTCCAGCCGCCAGTGACGCCGAGGACTTTTCGGATCGCAGTACAACGGGCCGATCGCCAACGGACATCTGAAGGTCGCGAGCGGCCACGTCACACTGCGCCACGGCAAACCGGCTCAACTCGATGGCCGAGGCTGAGTCATCGCCATTGACGTCGATGTCCGGCATGGCCTGCACAGTCGGAATCTCAGCAAGGTCGACCACGTGCTCGACCTGAATCCGGTCAGTCGAGACAACGATCCCGTTGTAGTGGTTGACCGAGAAGTTACCGAGCGGGTGGGCCGATGCCGGAATCGAAGCACCGAGCCAAGCCACCCCAGCGAGTACGACGACGGCGGCAGACCGCCGGACCATGGCGCTCATGAACGCTCTTCCAACTCGCCAAGTGTTGCGTGCAGTTGCTGGGCGGGCCAGGGGGCGTAGCCCCCATCCAGGCGCAGAGCCTTGTGCAGATGCTTGATGCCCATTCGGTCCAAGCCGAGCGCCGCCTCCACCGCTCCACGGTGGTGCCACGACCTCGCGTCTCCGCCGTACTCCGTTGCGAGTTTCGCGTAGTGCAAGGCCCTCTCGTCCAGGCCGTTCATGTGCAGCGCCCAGCCCAATGCGTCTGCCACCAGAGGTGAGTGTCGTTTCTTCCACTCAGCTCGGCCCAGCTGGAGCGCTGCGACGGGATCACCGTGGTCCGCCTCAAACCAGGCGAGCTCAAGGTCGGGACGGATCCCCGCGGCACGCGCCAGATCTGCAGATGCCCGCACCACGGCATACTGCTGCTGTGCGGCGCCGCGATCGCCGGAGATCTCATACAGCTCGCCGAGTGCGATCAGGTGCTCAAGCAGCGGAACCCTGGTCACCACCTCGCGAAGGATGGTGATCGCACGGTCGACGTGGCCGCGCAGGGCAAGAACACGCGCACGGCCGGCAAGTGCATTCGGGTCGGCCGGCACTGCCTGCAGCGCCGCCCGGTAGTGCGCGTCAGCAGCACTAAGGTCTCCCGCGCGGCGAGCGATCTCTCCGAGGTGGTACTCGACGAAGGCACGTGCATTGGGATCAATCGCGCTCGTCAGTGCCGAGGCGAAGAAGCGGCGCGCGTCTGCTTCGTTCGCACGAAGCTCAGACTGGTAGGCAAGGCGTGTCGTTGCAGCAAGTCCCGGTTGCAGCCGGTCAAAGACACGCGCCGCGCGCAGAGCAGCTGGGAGGCGTCCGAGCTCGGTCAGCGCATCCACACGGACGCCAAGCGCCGGCCGAGAGTAGGGGTTGATAGTCAGGGCACGATCTGCTTCGGCGAGTGCCGCGGTGAACAAGTGCTTAGCAGAAAGCAGCGCACCGCTGGCAGCATGCGCCAGGTCGTTGTTGCGTGGCTGCTCGGCAAGAGACTGATCGGAGGCAGCCTTGGACGCAGCGTACGAGGCAGGGTCCGCGGTCACCCGGCCTTGCTCGATCAGCAGCAGGGCCAGGACTCCCCAGCTGCGGGCATCCGCTGGCTGCGCGGCCAGGTGCTGCTGCAGCTGGATGATCTGATCGCCGAGGTCGTTGCTCGGCGTGAAGGCGGCCGCGTCGGCGTTAGCGATAGCTGAGGCATCGGTGGGGGCCGACTGCGCACCGCTCAGTCGTGGAGGCAGCAGCGCTGCCGCAACGGTGATGGCACCTGCGATCACCAGCGCCGCCGCAGCTTGGGCCGATCGTGAGGGGGTCACGTCGTCTCCTCGGGTGGATCGAGTGGTGGTCGTCGTGGTTGGGGCCGGGCCCTGGCCGCCCCGCCGATGTGGCGGAGCGGCCAGGGAGGTCCCCCGCGGTCAGGCCTTTGCGGATTCGGTGCGTCCGGCGCGACCGAACATCACCGCGCCGCCGACCATCGCCAGGAATCCGAGCGCCACCAAACCGGCCGAGATCGGCGACATGCCGTTGGAGGCAACACCCGCAGACACGGTGTTGGCCGCATCCGACCCGCCTTCGATCGGCGAGTACGAGCTGTTGCTCACGGATGGACCGTCCACCCTGCCGCGGTCGTCGTGGGGCAGCGCGACGTAGGGGAAGGTGTCCCCGAATGCCTTGTCGTTCGTGCCCACCGCGTCACCGAGATTATTCGGCGACCCGACGAGTTCGCCCTCGACAACCTGCAGCGCGATGTCGATGACATCATCAGTCAGCCGGCGCCCGTTCGGGAACCCGGCATTGTCGCCACCGATCACACCGAGTCGGTTGGGCGACGTGGCCGGCGGGATCGAGGTGTTCAGGCGCAACATCTCACCCGGTGCCTTGAGGTTCGCAGGCTGGTTCAGACCTTCAAGGCCGGTGAGGAAGACCGACACCAGGTCGTTGCGCGGAGTCGCCGGTGCGGGGATGTTGTACACAGCTTCCACGAGGTCAGCCAGGTGCGAGTTCTTCACGTACGACAGGTACTGAGGATCGTCCACCGGACGACTAGCGTTAAAGCCGTCCTTGTCTTTCAGCGGGATGACGACCTCGTTCACCAGTGGGTTGCCGAGCCGCGAGACCTGCGACCAGCCACCGGACGCCGTGCGCTCCTGCGTCGTCGTCCAGACGCCGAAGACCGGGTCATCACCTTCAGTCAGCGACTTGGACGGCACCTGCAGTGCGACGGTGTTGACGTTGAACTCGGCCAGAGTGTCGTCGCCAACCTCAGACAGGTCGCCGCCGTAGAGCAGGTCGAAGACTCGAAGGTCGGCGAAGAACGGGTCATCGGCCTGGCCGGAGTACGTCTGGCCCTTGCCATCGAGCACCGAGGTGATCGCGTCGTCACGCAGCTGCGCGTAGTCGGGCATCGACGCGTCCCCCGTGTTGCTGGGCGCCACCGGTCCTTGCGCCAGCACCTTGGTACCGCCACCGACGTTGAGCCGCGACAGCGTGAACTTCTGACGCACGTTCAGGTCGGGATCGTCCAGGCTGGTGACCGGCCCGGTGTTGTACAGGAACGTGGCATCATTTTGCACGGTCGTCTTGAACGTCCACCGGTAGATCTTGTCGGCCTTGGCGTCACCGTTGTTGTCTACGCGCAGGTCGTACTGCGCGTCAGTCGCGAACGGATAGAAGGTTGGACCGCCGGACGGCTCCTCGAAAGGGATCCAGTTGGCGATCAAGGTGGTCTTGTTGGGGGCGTCCGGGCTGACGAAGGCATACAGGTCGGTGCCGTCGTACTGCGGCATGCCACTGATCAGTGGTGCTTCACGGTGGCTGGACGCTATAGCGCCAAGGGGCGCCAGGCCGACCGCGCCGACTCCGGCGATCAGCGCTCCGCTGGCCACAGTTGCGATCGCGCGACGACGACCGTGTGGTCGTCCTGCCGCTTGAGGGGTTGGGGTTTGCATCAGGTCCTCCCATTGATGGCTGGCGCACCGCCAGTTCGGCGATGCACCCCTCATTCGGAGCCAGCTCCCCCGCGGATTGGTCCCCCGCCTGCAAGTCTGCGGTCTCTGGGCGGGCCCATGGCCCCGCTCAGCTACCGCAGCGATGGGGGTGGGCGGTAGTTGAGCGTTCAGGCGGACAGCTCGACGAGCAGCACCGGGTCGGTCGTTGGCGCTGGTGACCCACCGGCCGGCTCGACGCTCATGCCGAACGTGGTCGTTCCCGGCGGGAGGTCCACCAGGGCGATTGCCTGCCCGGAGTCCGGCTGCAGCAACCCGACCGAGGTCGCCCCTTGATCGTCGATCGCCCAGAGCTGATACGTCTCGTCCGGCCCGGTCACCGGCAGCGACGCAGCCAGGAAGGCGGCCTGACTTCGACTCGGCGAGGCCACCAAGGTTCCCGCACCACCTCCTGTGACATCAGCCCGCTCCACTGTTGCCTCCGGATCAGCGAGCAGAGCCGTGATCTGATCGGACGCGAGCTGTGCCTGGTCGGCGCGCTGGCTGGCCTGGTAGGTGGTGACGCCGAGCCCCCCAGCCACCAAGACGGCAGCGGCCGCAACTCCGGTGAGCCACCGCGTCGCTGGACCGCGGCGCGTGCGCCGCTCTGCGAGATCGACGACCGCAGCCGCATCGGAGTCGGGGGAACCCTGCGACGTG
The DNA here is from genome assembly GCA_027118455.1 of Actinomycetes bacterium. Classification (GTDB taxonomy): domain Bacteria; phylum Actinomycetota; class Actinomycetes; order JAHEKZ01; family JAHEKZ01; genus JAHEKZ01. The sequence continues at coordinate 26,851 of JAJAYZ010000043.1, read as the reverse complement.
AGGCGCACCCTGGCAAGGACCGCGTCACGAAGTGCAGCTGGCGGTTCTTCGAGCGAGGTGAGCGCTAAAACAGCGGCGGTCTCACGCATCTCACGAACATCGAGGCTGCAGGTGTCGCACGCGGCCAGGTGCTGCTCGAACTCTGCCGACTCTGCCGCGTCCAAGGCATCCAACGAATAGGCAGCGGCGAGGGCATGCATGTCACTGGTCATGCCGTCACTCCCAAGCAGTCACGCAACCGAATCAATCCGTCCCGCATCCGCGTCTTGATGGTTCCCAGCGGGGTCTTCAGGCGCGCGGCAACCTCGGGGTAGGTGTACCCGTCGAAGTACGCCATCGTGACCGACTCACGTTGGATCGCGGTCAACTCGTCGACACAGTCGCGGACAGCCTCGGCCTCCATGTGCTGCTCAACCGCCTCAGACACCTGATCGTGGGGACGGTCCTGCGACCGGCTGCCAACGCGTAGCTCGCGGTAAGACGCCGCCTGCACCGAGCGTACCCGGTCGACGGAACGCCGATGCGTCATCGTCATGATCCAAGCCAGCGCCGAACCACGAGCAGCATCGAAGCTGGACGCCTGCTGCCAGACCTCCAGAAGCACCTCTTGCGCGACCTCCTCGGCCTGCTCAGCCTGGCGCAGCACCCGCCTGGCGAGTCCGAAGACGGCCGGAGCGACAGCGTCGTACAACTGAGCGAACGCATCGTCCTCGCCCTTGGCCACCTGCGGCATCAGCAGGTCGAGACGCGCCCGAAGGCCCACCGCACCGCCCTCAGCGGCACTGGTGGTCGAATCTCGTTGGTCAGGCACGACCCGTAGTCTGGCCGGACTTGGCTCACTTGCGCCAGCCACCTGCTCCACCCCCTAGGGACACACCGCTTCAGCAGATATTCGGAGCGATCGACCACGCGGATTGCTTCAGCTTTCCAAGCGGCCATCACTTCTAGGAATGCAGGGCGTCCAAGAACTCAGCGCGCTGCTCGGACGGGACGGCCCACACAAAGACGCACGACCAGGGCGAACGCCCATGAACACGCTGTCGGTCGGCAGCACTGCGTTGGCATCACTCGCCGAACCTACCGTCGGAACGATCATCACCGTGGTCAGCCGCGAAAGCGGCGGGACGCCAGGGCCTGGGCGGCTAGGTCGGCGTCCGGTGGGTAGTTGACTTCCTCCAGCGTCAGCCCGTGCGGCGGCATCACCATGACTGCTGACGATCGCTCGGGCTGGCTCAACACTTCGCCAACCCAAGATGCTGGACGCCGACCTTCGCCAACGACGACGCAGGCACCTACCAGTGAGCGCACCATGTTGTGGCAGAAGGCGTCGGCCTGAACCGTCGCCTCAAGAAGGCCGTCCTCTCTCCGGCCCCATTCGAAGGCCTTGAGGGTCCGCACCGTGCTCGCACCTTCGCGCTTCTTGCAGAACGCGACGAAGTCATGCTCGCCGCGCAGTTCAGCCGCTGCAGCATTCATCGCATCAACGTCGAGCGGACGCCGATTCCATACGACGTCAGAGCGTCGAATGGGGTCGGTTCCTACCGGGTTGTCGATGATTCGAAACGTGTAGCGCCGCGAGGTCGCACTGAACCGGGCATCGAAGCCTTGCGGTGCCTCGACCATTCGCCAGACTCGGACATCAACCGGCAGCACACCCGACAGTCGGAACAACGCCCGCGCATCGTTAGCGTTCCAGGCATCCGCCGGCACGTCGGTGTGAGCCACCTGGCCGCGCGCGTGGACTCCTGCATCGGTTCGCCCGGCAACCGTTAGCCCCGGCGCGGGGTCTAGCCGTAGTACCACCCCGAGCGCATCGTCGAGAACTCCCTCGACGGTGCGACGCTCAGGCTGTTTGGCCCAGCCCGAAAAGCCAGAGCCGTCGTAGCCCAGGTCGAGGCGCAAACGCACGAGCCCGCTCCCCTCCAGGGGAACGGGCTCGTGGCCAGGCTCGGGAGTCGTCAGGACTCCTTGGAACCGTCAGCCTCGTCAGCGACCTCAGCGGCCGTCTCGTCGGCACTGGCATCTTCGGTCACATCGGTCGCTGTCTCTTCGGTCGCTGTCTCTTCGGTCGCTGTCTCTTTGGTCGCTGTCTCTTCGGTCGCTGTCTCTTCGCCTACGGCCTCTTCGACAACAACCTCGTCGGCAACAACCGGAGCAACTTCCTGCTTCGGCTTACTGGCGCGGGTCTTGCGCTTGCTCTCGTCCAGTCGCTCCACCAACTCGATGACCGCCATGGGGGCGTTGTCGCCCTTGCGCGGACCGATCTTGGTGATCCGGGTGTAGCCACCTGCACGGTTGTCGTACTGAGGGGCAATGTCGGCAAAGAGCGTGTGAACAACGCCCTTGTCACCGATGACTGTCATCACCCGACGTCGCGAGGCGAGGTCGCCCCGCTTGGCAAAAGTGATCAGGCGCTCCGCCAGCGGGCGCACCCGCTTGGCCTTGGCCTCGGTCGTGGTGATGCGGCCGTGCTCGAAGAGCGCGGTGGCGAGGTTCGCCAGAATGAGCCGCTCGTGCGCCGGACTGCCGCCAAGACGCGGGCCCTTAGTGGGGCTTGGCATTTCTCGATCTCCTTGAGTTCAGTCAGGCGGTGGTTAGAGCTGCTCGTCCTCGACGAAGGCCTCGTCGTCGTCCTCGTCGTAGTTGTCGACGATCGCCGAGGGGTCGAATCCGGGGGGGCTGTCCTTCAGGGCCATGCCGAGTCCGACGAGCTTGGCCTTCACCTCGTCGATTGACTTTGCACCGAAGTTACGGATGTCCATGAGGTCGGCCTCGCTGCGGCTGATGAGCTCGCCCACGGAGTGGATGCCCTCGCGCTTGAGGCAGTTGTAGGACCGGACGGTGAGGTCAAGCTCTTCGATGGGGAGCGCCATGTCGGCGGCCAAAGCCGCATCAGCCGGTGACGGACCCATGTCGATGCCCTCGGCCTCGGCGTTGAGCTCGCGGAAGAGACCGAAGAGCTCAACGAGAGTCTTTCCGGCCGACGCCACAGCGTCACGGGGACGCATCGAAGCCTTCGTCTCAACATCGATCACGAGGCGGTCGAAGTCGGTGCGCTGCTCCACACGAGTCGCCTCGACCTTGTACGAGACCTTCAGTACGGGCGAGTAGATCGAGTCGACTGGAATGCGGCCGATCTCCTGGCCCGCCTGCTTGTTGAGCTCAGCGCGCACATAACCGCGACCGCGCTCCACCGTGAGCTCCATCTCCAGCTTGCCCTTGCCGTTGAGCGTGGCGAGCACGAGCTCGGGGTTATGCACCTCGACCCCGGCCGGGGGCGCGATGTCAGCAGCGGTGACGACGCCGGGGCCCTGCTTGCGCAGGTACATCACGACGGGCTCGTCGTGCTCGGTGCTCACGATCAGCTCTTTGACGTTGAGGACGAGGTCGATGACGTCCTCTTTCACACCAGGAACGGTGGTGAACTCGTGCAGCACGCCGTCGACGCGAATCGACGTCACTGCGGCGCCCGGGATGGACGACAACAGCGTGCGGCGGAGCGAGTTCCCGAGCGTGTAGCCGAAGCCAGGCTCGAGCGGCTCGAGGATGAACCGTGAGCGGTTCTCGTTAACAACTTCTTCGGCCAACGATGGCCGCTGTGCGATCAGCACGTGTCGCTACCTCCGGGTCAGGACGCCCACTATTTGACGCCTCGAACAGGTGCAACGCTCGGCGGCTGCCGAGCCCTGCTGTCGAGCTGCTACTTCGAGTAGAGCTCGACGATCAGCTGCTCTTGCAACTGAGAGTCAATCTGCTGCCGGACCGGCAGCGAGTGAACCAAGATGCGCATCTTCGAGGGAATGACCTCAATCCAGGCCGGCGCGTCGCGCGCGCCGGCCTCGGCGCGCGCAACGACGAAGGGCGTCAGCTCAACCGAACTGGGCCGAACCTCGACGATGTCAGTGTCGGAGACACGAAACGAGGGCACGTCAACCTTGCGACCGTTGACCATGATGTGGCCGTGGCGCACCAACTGGCGCCCCATGTCGCGAGACTTGGCGAACCCAGCGCGGTAGACGACGTTGTCGAGTCGCGACTCAAGGATGCGCAGCAGATTGTCGCCTGTCTTGCCCTTCTTCTGATTCGCCTCTTCGTAGTAGCTACGGAACTGGCGCTCGAAGATGCCGTACATCTGCTTGGCCTTCTGCTTCTCACGAAGCTGCAGCAGGTACTCGCTGTCCTTGCTGCGTCCACGGCCGTGCTGGCCGGGAGGGTAGGGGCGCGCCTCGAACGGGCACTTGGCGCTGTCGCACTTTGAGCCCTTGAGGTAAAGCTTCATCTTGGCGCGACGGCACTTGCGGCAGTCGGCTCCGGTGTACCTAGCCATGAAAGTTCTGCTCCTGCTTCGAAGTCTCGGGGGGGATCAGACGCGGCGACGCTTGGGCGGCCGGCAACCGTTGAACGGAACGGGGGTAACGTCCTGGATGGACCCGACCTCAAGGCCGGCTGCCTGCAGGGCGCGAATAGCAGTCTCACGGCCGGAGCCGGGACCCTTGACGAACACGTCAACCTTACGCATACCGTGCTCCTGAGCCCGACGGGCAGCTGCCTCGGCGGTCATCTGCGCAGCGAACGGCGTCGACTTGCGGGAGCCCTTGAAGCCGACCTGGCCCGCGGACGCCCACGCGATCACCGCTCCGGTCGGGTCTGTGATCGACACGATCGTGTTGTTGAACGTGCTCTTGATGTGAGCGTGACCATGGGCCACGTTCTTCTTTTCCTTGCGGCGCACCTTCTTGGCGCCGCTCTTTGCCTTAGGGGGCATGTTCTTCTACTCCTGGGGGTGATCGGTCCGCATCGTGCGCACCCACTGTGCGGGCTGCGGAACGTACGGCTACTACTTGGTGACCTTCTTCTTACCGGCGACAGCCTTGCGCGGACCCTTGCGGCTCCGAGCGTTGGTGTGCGTGCGCTGCCCACGGACTGGAAGTCCGCGGCGGTGGCGAAGGCCCTCATAGCTACCGATCTCGACCTTGCGGCGAATGTCGGCTGCCACCTCTCGGCGGAGGTCGCCCTCGATCTGGTACTTCTCCTCGATCCAGTCGCGCAGCTTGACCAGCTGCTCGTCGGTGAGGTCTGAAGAGCGCATGTTGGGGTCGACGCCGGTAGCGGCGAGGGTATCCTTCGAGCGCGTACGGCCAATGCCGTAAATGTACGTCAGGGCGATCTCCATGCGCTTTTCGCGCGGGAGGTCAACGCCCACAAGACGAGCCATGTTGCTCCTTCTTACAGCCGAAGGTCTGTCGGCCGCACCGTTCCGCCTGCCGTTGCCGGCGAGCGGTCTCCGGCCTTCGTCCGGAGGTGGCGTCCTGCAGGGGTCGGTGCGTCGGCACAGATCCCGCAGGGGTCGGGTGCAGCCCTGATGTGCTTGCTGGAACTACTGGTCGTGCTGGTCTTCAGTTGTGGGACGCCCGGAGCGGCATCAGGTCAGCCCTGACGCTGCTTGTGGCGCAAGTTCTCGCAGATCACCATCACGCGACCGTGCCGGCGAATTACCTTGCACTTGTCGCAGATCGGCTTGACGCTCGGGTTAACCTTCATCGTGCGTACTCCGGGGCGGTAGGTCTTGGGCGGTCAGTCTTCGGGCGGTCAGTCTTCGGGCGGTCGGTGCAGTGCGCCGACCTCTCGGCCGCCGCTCCAGAAAAGGTCAGGCGCTTACTTGTACCGGTAGACGATGCGCCCACGCGTGAGGTCGTAGGGGCTTAGTTCCACCACTACACGGTCCTCAGGAAGGATCCGGATGTAGTGCTGGCGCATCTTGCCGCTGATGTGCGCGAGAACCTTGTGGCCGTTGGTGAGCTCGACCCGAAACATCGCATTGGGGAGAGACTCAACGACGGTGCCCTCAATCTCGATGGCACCTTCTTTCTTGGCCATGGTTCCTTTCGCGCCTTCAAGGGCGTTCACCTCGGGGATCGATACAGGTGTTTCGAAAATCTTCGGACTTCTTCGACTTGCAGGCCTTCGACACCGCTTGCGCGCAGACCCAGCCGCGGGGCGCGCCGAGACAGCGGCTTCAAGCCGACAAGCACAGGAGTCTACGGGAGAGGGGGCGCGGAAGGCCAATCCGGCCTCCCAGCCCTCTCCACCAGTACGACCTACTGAAGATGCTCCAGCGCTGGGACGTCATCGTCGCCGTGGCTGTGCTTGGCTCGCTCGGCAATGTCGTGGACATAGGCCCGCTTGGCAACCACCGCCGTCACGACAGCACCTGCGGCAAGCATCGCCCATCCGGACGCAGCAGGGATCCCGCCCAGTGCCAGCAGGATGACCTGGCTGTTCACGATGATGATCAGGCCGCCCACCAGGGTGCCCATGACGTGGTGGGGTAGGCGTCCGGCCAATCGGGCAGCGAAGGGGGCGACGATCACTCCTCCGACGATCAGGCCCAGAACCGCAACCCACGGCATTTCGTCCTCGAGATGCTCGGCGCCGGTGAGGAAGCCAGCCGAGGCAGACAGCGCGACCACGAACTCAGCTGCGTTGACGCTGCCGACGACCTTGGCCGGAGGGAACTTGGTGACGGTCATCAGCGACGGCGTCACCACCGGGCCCCAACCTCCGCCACCGGTGGCATCGACGAACCCGCCCAGAGCGCCGATCGGCGACAGCCACCGGGCCTTGTGGCCGCCGGGAGGTGCTGGAATCAGCCGGTAGTTGAACCCGAATCGAACGAAGATCACCAGGCCGAAGAAGAACAGTAGAGCCGCCATCCAGGCTTTCGCGGTAGCCAGGCTCAAGTTGACGAGCACGACGGCACCGATGAAGGCGGTGATCGCGCCAGGGATGGCTACCCGGATGAAAGTGCCAACGTCGACGTTTCCTTGCCGCCAGTGCGAGATCCCACTGACGAACGTGGTGGGCAGCTTGGCCGCGTGGGTAGCCGCCGAAGCAGCGGCTGCGCTCACCCCTATGTAGAGCAGGATCGTGGCGGACGTGACACCGAATCCCATCCCGAGCGTGCCGTCCACCATCTGGGCAGCTCCGCCAGCCAGGGCGAATGCAGCGAAGAACCACATAGTTAGCACCTTTTCCTAGTGACTTGGTGGGAAAAGTGTGCCACCGACTCGCCTGAAGCGCAATCCCGACCGTCAAAGTGGGTAAGGCGCTTCCCGGGTCAGACCGGGTCAGCGGACCCAAAGGTGGCGCTAGCGCACAAAGGTGGCTTCCGGCGACCACGTGGACGCCATCACGACCAGGTCACGTGGTCATCGGGTGGGGTTAGCTGGATCGGGCGGGTGTTGCGACGCCGAGGGCCGCTAGGCGCTCTGCTCCCCCGTCGTGAGCGGTGAGAACCCATGGCCCGTCGGCGGTGATCGCCACCGTGTGCTCGAAGTGTGCCGACCATCGTCCGTCGACGGTGACGACCGTCCAATCGTCGTCGAGGGTCTTGGTGTGCCGTCCGCCGAGGTTGACCATTGGCTCGATCGCCAGCGCCATGCCAACCTCGAGCCGGGGTCCATGGCCCGGCTGGCCGTAGTTGGGGACGCTCGGCTCCATATGCATGGACGTGCCGATCCCGTGGCCCACGTACTCCTCAACGATCCCGTAGTCTCCCGCCGCACGTACGTGCGCCTCGACTGCATGGCCGATGTCGCTGAGGCGCGCCCCTACGCATGCCTGGGCGATACCCCGCCAGAGTGCGGTCTCGGTCACCGTCAGGAGATCAGCCACCTCGGGGGTCGCCTCACCTACGACCACGGAGAGTGCGGCGTCTCCGTGCCAGCCATCGACGATCGCACCACAGTCGATGGAGACGACGTCGCCCTTGTCGATCACGCGCGAACCGGGGATGCCATGAACAATCTCGTCGTTGACCGAGGTGCAGATGACCGCAGGGAAGCCGTGGTAACCCAAGAACGAGGGGGTGGCACCGGCCGAGGCAATCGATTCGCGGGCGATCGCGTCGAGGTCGGCTGTCGTGAGGCCGGGGGCCACTGACTCACGCAGCACCTGCAGGGTGTCGGCCACAACAATCCCGGCAGCGCGCATCCGTTCGAACTGCTCCGGCTTCTTCAGCTCAATGGAGCTCTTGCGGCCGAACATCGACGATCAGGCCGGCAGTACAGCGAGAATGCGGGCAGTGACTTCGTCGACTGATCCGATGCCGACGACCGTGCGGAGCACGCCTCGCTCTCGGTAGTAGCCAACCAGCGGAGCGGTCTCGGAGGCGTACACGTCGAGGCGATGCCGGATGACCTCTTCGGTGTCGTCCGCTCGGCCTTGGCCGCGCGACAGAAGTCGAGCAAGGACGTGCTCGGTGTCGGCCACGATCTCGATGACGGCGTCGAGTGGCGTGTGTGCTGCCTCGAGCTGCTGGGTCAAGACGTCTGCCTGGTCGAGGTTTCGGGGATAGCCGTCGAGGAGAAAGCCGATGGAAACATCGGCGTGAGTGAGCCGGTCGGCGACCATCGCGTTCGTGACTGCATCGGGCACCAGTTGCCCAGCGTCCATGTACTGCTTGGCTTCGAGCCCAAGAGGCGTCTCCTGGCCGACGTTCGCCCGGAAGATGTCACCTGTGGAAATCGCCGGGACGCCGATCTTGGCAGCAATTACCGCCGCCTGAGTGCCCTTGCCCGCCCCCGGTGGGCCGACGAGTACGAGACGCACTAGCGCAAGAACCCTTCGTACGACCGCTGCTGGAGCTGGCTCTCGATCTGCTTCACGGTGTCGAGGCCGACGCCGACCATGATCAAGATGGATGTGCCGCCGAAGAGGAAGTTCTGCCCCTGCCCGAAGCTGGCGAAGACAACGATCGGAATCACTGCGATCGCGGCCAGGTAGACCGATCCGACGGCCGTCAACCGAGTCAGGACGTAGTCGAGGTACTCCGCTGTCGGCCGTCCCGCACGAATACCCGGGATGAAGCCGCCGTACTTCTTCATGTTGTCGGCGATGTCGTCGGAGTTGAAGGTAATCGCCACGTAGAAGTAGGTGAAGAAGATGGTCAGCAAGAAGAAGAGCGCCGCGTACCAAGCGCCACTGCCGCGTACCAAGTGGGTCTGTACCCAGGTGTTGACCACACCGGTGTTGTTGCTAAGGGTGACGAAAAGCACCGGGAGATAGAGCATCGACGAGGCAAAGATAACCGGGATGACCCCGGCCTGGTTGACCTTGATCGGGATGTACGTCGACGAGCCGCCGTACTGACGCCTGCCGACCATCCGCTTGGCATACTGCACAGGGATACGACGCTGCGCCTGCTCAATGAGCACAACGAAGGCGACCACGGCCAGCCCGACCACCAGAACCACCAGGATCGTCCAGGCTCCACGGCTGGCGTAGATGTTGCTGAGCTGCCCGGGGAACCCGGCGATGATCGAGGTGAAGATCATCAGGGACATGCCGTTGCCGATGCCGCGGTCGGTGATCAGTTCACCGAGCCACATGATGACTGCGGTACCCGCGGTCATGATGGCGATCATCGTGAACGTCATTTGAATCGAGTTGTCGGGGATGATCGGCGTGGGACAGCCTTGCAGCAGTTGTCCCGAGCGAGCCAGCGCGATGATGCCCGTCGACTGCAGGATCGCCAGCCCGACGGTGAGATACCGGGTGTACTGCGTGATCTTGACCGTTCCCGCCTGGCCCTCTTTCTTGAGGGTTTCCAGTCGGGGAATCACCACTGTCAGCAGCTGGAGGATGATGCTCGCGGTGATGTACGGCATGATCCCGAGCGCGAAGATCGAAAGCTGCAGGAGCGCGCCCCCGCTGAAGAGGTTGATCAGCGCGTAGAGGCTGTCACCCTTGACAGCTTCGAGGCAGTCCTGCACCGCTGGGTAGTCGACGCCTGGGGTCGGAACGTACGAACCGATCCGGTAGATCCCGATCATGGACATCGTGAAGAGGATCTTCGTGCGAAGGTCGGGCGTACGAAACGCCTGACCGAACACTCGAAGCATCACAGCTGGTCCTCCCCGCGGATGGTCGTCTCAGGGACCCTAACAGCCGCGCCCGAACACCCTGGCACGGCGCTGCAGTGGTCTAGAGCTCGGTGGTTGATCCGCCCGCGGCGGCAATCTTGGACTTGGCTGTCTCGGAGAACTTGTGTGCGGTGACCTGCAGCGTCACGGTGATGTCACCGTTGCCCAAGATCTTCACGGGACGGTCCTTCCGGACAGCTCCGGCGGCGACCAGCTCATCAACGCCAACGGCCCCACCTTCGGGGAAGAGAGCCTCAAGCTTGGCCAGGTTGACGACCTGGAACTCGACGCGGTTGCGGTTCTTGAAACCGCGAAGCTTCGGGAGCCGCATGTGCAGCGGCATCTGGCCGCCCTCGAACCCAGCAGGAACCTGGTAACGGGCCTTGGTGCCCTTGGTGCCGCGGCCAGCCGTCTTGCCCTTGGAGCCCTCGCCCCGACCCACGCGGGTCTTGGCGGTCTTGGCGCCGGGTGCCGGACGCAGGTGATGAACCTTGAGCGTCATGTCAGTCAACCTCCTCAACGGTGACGAGGTGCGACACCGTGCTGACCATTCCCCGGATTTCGGGGCGGTCTTCCTTGACGACGACGTCACCGATGCGCTTCAGGCCCAGCGAACGAATGGAGTTGCGCTGGTTGCTGGTGCCACCGATGGTCGACTTGCGCTGGGTGACCTTGAGCCGGCCCATCAGGAACTCATCCCGGCGGCACGCGCCTTCAACAGACCCTCGGGGGCTACGTCCTCCAGCGGCAGCCCACGGCGCGCCGCAACCTGCTCGGGACGCTCAAGGCTCTTGAGCGCTGCCACAGTGGCGTGCACGATGTTGATGGCGTTGGACGAGCCCAGCGACTTGCTCAGGACGTCATGGATTCCGGCTGCCTCGAGCACGGCACGCACAGGCCCACCGGCGATGACACCGGTACCGGGGGCTGCCGGCTTCAACAGGACGACGCCAGCTGCCTTCTCACCCTGCACGGGGTGCGGGATGGTGCCCTGGATCCGAGGAACCTTGAAGAAACTCTTCTTGGCCTCCTCAACCCCCTTGGCGATTGCTGCCGGGACCTCTTTGGCCTTGCCGTAGCCAACTCCGACGGTGCCGTCACCGTCGCCGACGACGACCAGGGCGGTGAAGCTGAACCGTCGTCCGCCCTTGACCACCTTGGCCACACGGTTGATGGCGACGACGCGCTCAACATACGGCGTCTTGTCGGCGGCCTCGCCGCGGCGACCGCGACGCTCATTGCCACCAGCATTGCTGCCGCGGCGCGAAGGTGCGCTGCTCATGTGGTTGCTTCCTCTTCTTCGATGATCGGGATCAGAAGTTCAGTCCGGCTTCACGGGCGCCGTCTGCCAAAGCAGCGACCCGGCCGGTGTAGCGGTTGCCACCGCGGTCGAAGACCACGGACTCGACTCCGGCAGCCTTGGCGCGCTCGGCAACCATGGAGCCGACCTTGCGGGCCTTGGCGGTCTTGTCGCCCTCGGCAGCACGCACGTCGTCCTCCATGGTGGACGCAGAAACTAGCGTACGGCCAGCCTCGTCGTCGATGACCTGGACAAACACGTGCCGAGCTGAACGGTTGACGACAAGCCGCGGTCGCACCGGAGTGCCTTCGACCTTTTTGCGGACGCGCAGATGACGGCGGGCGCGGGACGCCTGCCGTGCCGTGCGGCGCCCAGGTTTCGTGGACAGTGCCATGGCTACTTACCAGCCTTTCCGACCTTGCGGCGGACGTGCTCACCGGCGTACCGGATGCCCTTACCCTTGTAAGGCTCGGGCTTACGAATCTTGCGGATGTTGGCCGCAACTTGTCCGACCTGCTGCTTGTCGATACCGGCCACCGAGAACTTCGTGGGGCTCTCGACCGCGAACGCGATGCCTTCTGGAGGCTTCACGACCACCGAGTGGCTGTATCCGACGGCGAACTCGAGGTCCTTGCCCTTGGCGATGACGCGGTAACCGACACCGACAATCTCAAGCTTCTTCTCGTAGCCGTCGGTAACGCCTGTGACCATGTTCGCCACCAAGGTTCGGGTGAGCCCGTGCAGCGACTTCGAAAGGCGCTCGTCGTTCGGACGATTCACGACCACGTCACCGGCGTCTGAGCGCTCGACCGTGAGCGGCTCGGCGATGGTGTGGCTCAAGGCGCCCTTCGGCCCCTTGACCGTTACGTCCTGTCCGTCAATGGCAACGTCGACGCCAGAGGGGACGGTGATGGGGAGTTTTCCGATGCGTGACATGTCAGACCCCGATTACCAGACGTAGGCGAGGACTTCCCCACCTACGCCCTTCTTGGCTGCCTGCTTGTCGGTCATCAGTCCCGACGATGTCGAGATGATCGCGATGCCGAGCCCACCAAGGACGCGTGGCATTGCCGTGGCCTTGGCGTAGACGCGCAGACCGGGCTTGGAGATGCGCCGAATACCAGCGATCGAGCGCTCACGCTGCGGGCCGAACTTCAAGTCGATCACCAGCGTCTCGCCAGGGGCGCCTTCTTCACGCATGACGTGCCAGCTCTTGACGTAGCCCTGGTCCTGCAGGATCTGCGCGATCCCCTGCTTGATCTTGCTTGCGGGCATGGCTACGTCTTCGTGGAACGCTGAGTTGGCGTTACGCAGACGCGTCAGCATGTCTGCGATCGGGTCGGTCATGGTCATGATTCGTTAACTCTCTCTCGCCGCGGTTTCCGCTGCACTTGTCTCTCGGGACCTACGGCGTGGGGATGGTGGTTACCAGCTGCTCTTGGTGATGCCGGGAAGCTCACCGCGATGTGCCATGTTCCTCAGACACACACGGCAGAGCCCAAACTTGCGGTACACCGAGTGCGGACGACCGCACACGTTGCACCTGGTGTACCCGCGCACCGCGAACTTCGGCTTGCGAGCCGCTTTGTTGACCAGCGCCTTCTTTGCCACGCTCAGTTCTCCTTGAACGGGAAGCCGAGAGCGCGCAGGAGCGCACGTCCCTCGTCGTCGGTCTTGGCAGTGGTCACCACTGTGATGTCCATGCCGCGGACCCGGTCGATCGAGTCCTGGTCGATCTCGTGGAACATGCTCTGCTCGTTGAGACCGAAGGTGTAGTTGCCGTTACCGTCGAACTGCTTGGGTGACAGCCCGCGGAAGTCGCGAATACGGGGCAGCGCGACCGACAGCAGCCGGTCGAGGAACTCCCACATGCGGTCACCGCGCAACGTTGTGTGCGCGCCGATCGGCATGCCCTCGCGAAGCTTGAACTGGGCAATCGACTTGCGTGCCTTGGTGACGGACGGCCGCTGCCCCGTTATCGCGCCCAGGTCGCGGATAGCGCCCTCGATGAGCTTGGAGTCACGGGCGGCGTCGCCAACACCCATGTTCACGACAACCTTCGTCACGCCCGGAACCTGCATGATGTTGGCGAAACCAAACTCTTCGCGCAGCGCAGGGACGATCTCTTCGCGGTAGCGCACCTTCAGTCGCGGCACGTCAGGTGCCATAACGGTGCTGTGTGTGGTGGTCATCTCTTAGAGTTCCTCGTTCGTACGCTTGGCGATCCGGACCTTGGTGCCGTCTTCATCGACTCGGTAACCGACCCGCGTTGGAACGTCCTTGCCGTTGACCTTGACCACGGGCAGCACGTTCGAGATGTGAATCGATGCCTCTTGGGTGATGATCCCGCCCGTCTTGGCACCGCGGTTCGTCTGGCCGATCTTGGTGTGCTTCTTGACCAGGTTCACGCCTTCGACGATGACCCGGTCCTGGGTCGGAAGGGCCGCGATCACCTTGCCGATGGCGCCCTTGTCTTTACCTGCGATCACCATGACGGTGTCGCCCTTCTTCACGTGCATGACTAGAGCACCTCCGGTGCGAGCGAGATGATCCGCATGAAGCGCTTGTCGCGCAGCTCGCGGCCCACCGGGCCGAAGATGCGGGTGCCGCGCGGGTCGCCACCGTCCTTGATGATGACCGCAGCGTTCTCGTCGAACTTGATGTAGGAACCATCCGGGCGACGACGCTCTTTGGTGGTACGCACGATGACGGCCTTGACGACCTCACCCTTCTTCACGTTACCGCCTGGAATGGCGTCTTTGACGGTGGCCACAATGATGTCGCCGATACCGGCGTAGCGCCGACCAGAGCCACCGAGAACCCGGATGCACAAGATCTCCTTGGCACCGGTGTTGTCGGCGACTTTGAGTCGCGACTCCTGCTGGATCACGTCAGCTCCTGCCTACTTGGCCTTCTCGAGAATCTCAACGAGACGCCAGTGCTTCGACCTGCTCAGCGGACGCGTCTCCATCAAGAGGACGCGGTCGCCGACGCCAGCCGAGTTGGTCTCGTCATGTGCCTTGAGCTTGTTCGTGCGACGGACGACCTTGCCGTAGAGCGGGTGCTTGACGCGGTCCTCGACCGCAACAACCACGGTCTTGTCCATCTTGTCGCTGACCACAAGACCCTCACGGACCTTGCGCGCGGAACGCTCTGTGCTGCTCATGCTCGCCTTCTGCTCACTCATGCCGCACCTTCTGGTGTCTCGACCGAGGTGATGCCGAGCTCGCGCTCGCGCAGCACCGTGTAGATGCGGGCAATGTCTTTACGAACGGCCAGAAGGCGTCCGTGGTTCTCCAACTGACCGGTAGCGGCCTGGAAGCGGAGGTTGAATAGCTCTTCCTTGGCCTCAGTCAGCTTTGCGACCAGCTCTTCAGTCTCAAGGCTGCGATACTCAGTGGCTGCGGTGCCGATGGGCATCAGAGCTCACCTGCCTCACGCTTGACGAAACGAGTCTTGATCGGAAGTTTGTGCTGCGCCCGCTGCATGGCCTGTCTGGCCAGCGGCTCAGAGACTCCGGAGAGCTCGAACATGACCCGGCCCGGCTTGACGTTGGCGATCCACCACTCCGGCGATCCCTTACCTGAACCCATGCGAGTCTCGGCAGGCTTCTTGGTGAGCGGACGGTCGGGGTAGATGTTGATCCAGACCTTGCCGCCACGCTTGATGGCGCGGGTGATCGCGATACGGGCCGCCTCGATCTGGCGGTTGGTGATGTAGCCGGGCTCCATCGCCTGGATCCCGAACTCGCCAAATGTCACCTTGGTGCCACCCTTGGCGACACCGCGACGCGAGGGATGGTGCTGCTTGCGGTGCTTGACCCGCCGTGGAATCAACATGGGCTAGGCCTCCGTCGTCGGCTGGTCGGGAGCTGGGGCTGCCTCAGCCGGATCGGCCGCAGGAGCCGCCGCCTCAACCGGAGCCGCAACGGTGGTATCAGCAGCCGGGGCAGCATCGCGACCACGTGTTGGGCGGGCAGCACGCGCCGGTGGGCGCGCGCCACGCTGACCGATGCGGGCTGCTGCAGCAGCCGCCTCGCGCTCAGAACGTGAACCGGTGACGTCACCCTTGTAGATCCACACCTTGACGCCGATGCGTCCGAAGGTCGTGCGCGCCTCGTAGAAGCCGTAGTCGATGTCGGCCCGAAGGGTGTGCAGCGGCACGCGGCCCTCACGGTAGAACTCTGTCCGAGACATCTCAGCCCCGCCGAGGCGTCCGCTGACCTGCACGCGGATGCCCTTGGCGCCGGCCTTCATCGCACTCTGCATGGCCTTGCGCATGGCACGGCGGAAGGAGACACGGCTGGAAAGCTGCTCAGCAACGCCCTGAGCAACTAGCTGAGCGTCGACCTCGGGGTTCTTGACCTCGAGGATGTTCAGCTGCACCTGCTTGCTGGTGAGGGTCTCGAGGTCGCCGCGAATACGGTCGGCCTCGGCGCCACGCCGACCAATGACGATGCCTGGACGGGCGGTGTGGATGTCGACGCGGACCCGGTCACGGGTGCGCTCGATGTCGACCCGACTTATGCCGGCTCGCTCCATGCCCTTGGAGAGCATGCGGCGAATCGCCACATCCTCTTTGACGTAGTCCCGGTAGCCCTTGTCGGCATACCAACGAGATGTGTACTCGGAGGTGATGCCAAGTCGGAACCCGTGCGGGTTGACCTTCTGACCCACGGTCAGCCCTTCTTTCCAGCGGGCGACGCGTCTTCTGACACGACGACGGTGATGTGACTGGTGCGCTTACGGATCCGAAACGCCCGGCCCTGAGCGCGCGGACGGAAGCGCTTCAGCGTCGGACCTTCGTCAACGTAGGCCGAACTGACGACGAGAGTGTCGACGTCGAGCCCGTGGTTGTTCTCGGCGTTGGCGACAGCGCTCGCGAGCACCTTGCCAACGGTCTCGCTCGCCGCCTGCGGTGCGAACCGCAGCACGGTCTTGGCCTCATCCGCTGGGAGGCCGCGAATAAGGTCGACCATCCGTCGCGCCTTCTGCGGCGTGACGCGGACGTACCGAGCAGTGCTTCGGGCACTGGTAGTCGTTGGAGTGTCCATCAGCGACGCCGACCCTTCCGGTCGTCCTTCTCATGGCCACGGAAGGTGCGGGTGGGGGCGAACTCGCCGAGCTTGTGGCCGACCATTGCGTCGGTGATGAAGACCGGCACGTGTTTGCGACCGTCGTGGACGGCAATCGTGTGACCGATCATCGACGGGACGATCATCGAACGCCTGGACCACGTCTTGATGACGTTGCGGGTACCGGCCTCGTTCTGGGCGTCCACCTTCTTGGTGAGGTGGTCGTCCACGAAGGGACCCTTCTTAAGACTGCGCGGCATCGCTGGTGACTCCTAGCGCTTCTTGTTCGACTTGCGGCGGCGGACGATGTACTTGTCGCTGGCTTTGCCCTTTTTCCGGGTACGGCCTTCTGGCTGGCCCCACGGCGAGACCGGGTGGCGTCCACCTGAGGTCTTGCCCTCACCACCACCGTGCGGGTGGTCGACGGGGTTCATGGCCACACCGCGAACGGTGGGACGCTTGCCCTTCCAACGCATGCGTCCGGCCTTACCCCAGTTGATGTTTGACTGCTCGGCGTTGCCCACCTCGCCGACGGTGGCACGAACACGCACGTCGACGTTGCGAATCTCACCCGATGGCAGACGCAGCTGTGCGTAGGGGCCGTCCTTGGCAACCAGTTGGATGCTCGAGCCGGCCGACCTGGCCAGTTTGGCGCCGCCGCCAGGCCGGAGCTCAACGGCGTGGATCACCGTTCCCACGGGGATGTTGCGGAGCGGAAGCGAGTTGCCGGGCTTGATGTCGGCGCGCGGCCCGTTCTCGACGGTGTCGCCCTGCTTGAGCTTGTTCGGCGCGAGGATGTAACGCTTCTCGCCGTCGACGTAGTGCAGCAAGGCGATGCGGGCGGTGCGGTTGGGGTCGTACTCGATGTGAGCGACCTTGGCCGGCACGCCGTCCTTGTCGGCACGACGGAAGTCGATGACACGGTAGGCACGCTTGTGGCCGCCACCCTGGTGGCGCGTCGTGATCCGACCAGAAGCGTTGCGGCCACCCTTCTTAGGGAGCGGGCGCACCAGAGACTTCTCCGGCTCGGAGCGGGTGACCTCGACGAAGTCGGCAACGCTCGAGCCACGACGGCCCGGCGTTGTCGGCTTGTACTTACGGATTCCCATAGCTCTTAACAGTCCTTAGTTAGCTCTCGCCGGTCAGGAGACCGGACCGCCGAAGATGTCGATGCGGTCGCCCGGGGCGACACTGACGATGGCTCGCTTGGTGTCCTTGCGCTTACCCCACCCCGTGCGGGTGCGGCGGCGCTTGCCCTGACGGTTCAGGGTGTTGACGCTGGTGACGGTGACCCCAAATACCTTCTCGACCGCAATCTTGATCTCGGTCTTGTTGACGTCGGGGTGCACCTCGAAGGTGTACTTGTTCTCGTCGAGGAGCCCGTAGCTCTTCTCCGAGATGATCGGCTTGACCAGGACGTCGCGAGGGTCCTTCTGGACAATGGCGGCGGTCATGCCGATTCCTCCTCGGCTGCGCTGGCGGCCTCGGTCGAGGTGGCCACCGCCTTTGCCGACTTGCCACGCACCGGACCTTCGAGCAACGCGTCGAGCGCCGCCTTGGTGAAGATGACGTCGTCGCTGACGAGGACGTCATAGGTGTTCAGCTGGTCGGGGGTGAGAATGTGCACGTGGGTCAGGTTGCGAAGACTCAGCCACGCGGTGTCGTTGCCACGCTCGAGCACCACCAGAACGTGCCGACGCTGCGAGATCTGCCCGATCGTTGCCGCCGCGGCCATGGTCGACGGGTTGTCACCGTCGACGATCGCGGTGACGACGTGGAGGCGACCGTTGGCAAGCCGGTCAGAGAGGGCACCGCGCAGCGCGGCCGCCTTCATCTTCTTGGGCGTGCGCTGCTCATAGCTGCGCGGGTGTGGTCCGTGGACCACTCCACCACCGACGAACTGCGGGGCGCGGATCGAACCCTGGCGGGCGCGACCGGTTCCCTTTTGGCGGTAGGGCTTGCGGCCACCACCAGCCACCTCGGCGCGCGTCTTGGTCGATGCGGTGCCTTGCCGGGCTGCGGCCAACTGACCGACAACGACCTGATGGATTAGGGGGATGTTGACCTGGACCTCGAAAATCTCGGCGGGCAACTCAGCTGTCCCGCTCTTCGTGCCGTCTGGGGTCATGACGTCAACGGTGCTCACGAGGTGGCTCCCTTCGCAGCGCTCTTGACGAAGACGAGGCTGCCGACGGAGCCGGGGATAGCACCCTTGATTAGGAGCAGTCCCTTCTCGGTGTCGACGGCGTGCACAGTGAGGTTCTGCAAGGTCACCGACTCACCACCCATACGTCCGGACATCTTCAGGCCCTTGAATACCCTGCTCGGCGTCGATCCGGCGCCGATCGAACCGGGCTTGCGGTGGTTTCGGTGCGAGCCGTGGCTGGCGCTGACGCCCTTGAAGTTGTGACGCTTCATGGTTCCAGCGAAGCCCTTGCCCTTGGACGTGCCGGCGACGTCGACCATCTGGCCGGCCTCGAACACGTCAGGGCCAAGCTCTTGCCCGAGCGTGTACTCCGACGCGTCGTCGGTACGGAGCTCGGCGAGGTGGCGGCGCGGCGTGACACCGGCCTTGGCATAGTGCCCGGCCGACGGCTTGTTCACCTTGCGGGGGTCGATCGGACCAAAGCTGAGCTGGACGGCTGAGTAGCCGTCGTTCTCGGCCGAGCGCACCTGCGTGACGACGCAAGGCCCCGCCTTGACGACGGTGACCGGAACGATCTTGTTGTCCTCGTCCCACACCTGGGTCATCCCAAGCTTTTCGCCCAGGATTCCCTTCACGTTCTTACCCATTGTCCCGCGTCCCTTTAGAGCTTGATCTCAATGTCGACGCCGGCCGGGAGGTCGAGCCGCATGAGCGAGTCGACGGTCTTCGGGGTCGGGTCGATGATGTCGATGAGCCGCTTGTGCGTTCGCATCTCGAAGTGCTCGCGGCTGTCTTTGTATTTGTGCGGCGACCGAATGACGACGAAGACGTTCTTCTCCGTCGGCAACGGCACGGGGCCGGCGACCTGCGCACCCGTACGGGTGGCCGTCTCAACGATCTTCCGAGCCGAAGAGTCGATGACCTCGTGGTCATACGCCTTCAGCCGGATGCGGATCTTCTGTCCCGCCATGTCGTTTCCCGAAATCCTTCTCTTCGAAGTGCTGTTGGTGGCTGCCGGTGAGCCCGGCAGCCGTGCTGCAAGCCTCGCGGTTCCGACCCCCGCGGTCGGGTGTGTCGCGCTTGCGCACACAGACGTCCAACAGCGATTGCGCCGAAGGGACGGGGTTCGAGGCCCGGCTGGTGCCGGGCGCTGGGCAGGGACATCGGGTTCTGCAGTCAGTCTCGCAACCGACTCAGTGAGGACCTGAGCCCCTGCCCAAGCAACCTGGACAGTATGCCCCATGAGGGGCGGATTACCGAAATCGTACCTTACTTGTTGATCTTGGTGACGCGACCAGCGCCGACGGTACGTCCACCCTCGCGGATGGCGAACCGGAGACCCTCGTCCATGGCGATGGGCTGAATGAGCTCAACCGACATCTCGGTGTTGTCGCCTGGCATGACCATCTCGGTGCCCTCGGGGAGGGTCACCACGCCGGTGACGTCCGTCGTGCGGAAGTAGAACTGCGGACGGTAGTTGTTGAAGAACGGCGTGTGCCGCCCGCCCTCGTCCTTGGAGAGGATGTAGACGTTCGCCTCGAAGTTGGTGTGCGGGGTGGTGGTACCAGGCTTGACGACAACCTGACCGCGCTCGACGTCCTCGCGCTTGATGCCACGAATGAGCAGCCCGACGTTCTCGCCGGCCTGGCCCTCGTCGAGGAGCTTGCGGAACATCTCGATACCGGTGACCGTGGTCTTGGTACTCTCCGGCTTGATGCCAACGATCTCAACGTCCTCGTTGACCTTGACGATCCCCCGCTCGATACGGCCGGTGACGACGGTGCCACGACCGGTGATCGTGAAGACGTCCTCGACGGGCATCAGGAAGGGCTTCTCGGTCTCGCGCTCAGGGGTCGGGATGGCAGTGTCCACAGCGTCCATCAACTCGATGATCTTCTCGCTCCACTCGGCGTCGCCCTCAAGCGCCTTCAGCGCAGAGAGCCGAACGATCGGGATGTCATCGCCGGGGTACTCGTAGTCGCTGAGCAGCTCGCGGACCTCAAGCTCGACGAGCTCGAGGATCTCCTCGTCGTCGACCATGTCAGCCTTGTTGAGCGCGACGACGATCGAGGGGACACCCACCTGGCGGGCCAGGAGCACGTGCTCCTTGGTCTGCGGCATCGGACCGTCGGTCGCGGCGACAACCAGAATCGCGCCATCCATCTGCGCAGCACCGGTGATCATGTTCTTGATGTAGTCGGCATGCCCCGGGCAGTCGACGTGGGCGTAGTGACGCGCCTCGGTCTGGTACTCAACGTGCGCGATGGAGATGGTGATACCGCGCTCGCGCTCTTCGGGTGCCTTGTCGATCTGGTCGAACGCCGAGGCCTCATTGAGTGTGGGGTACTTGTCGTGTAGCACCTTGGTGATCGCCGCGGTCAGAGTCGTCTTACCGTGGTCGATATGGCCAATGGTGCCGATGTTGACGTGCGGCTTGGTCCGCTCGAACTTGGCCTTCGCCACTGGAGTCCTCCTCTGGACTTGGATCACTTACGCCGGCAGGCGTAGGTCTTGGGTGGGTGGTTGTTAAAGAACTACTCGCCTCGTGCCTTAGCGATGATCTCCGTTGCCACATTGTTCGGTACTTGGGCGTAGGAGTCGAACTGCATCGAGTACGACGCGCGACCCTGCGTCTTGCTGCGCAGGTCGCCGACGTAGCCGAACATCTCCGACAACGGGACCAACGCCGTGACGATGCGCGAACCTGAGCGCTCGTCCATCGACAAAATCTGGCCGCGGCGGGAGTTGAGGTCGCCGATGACGTCACCCATGAAGTCTTCTGGGGTGATCACCTCGACAGACATCATCGGCTCGAGCAGCACCGGCTTGGCGCGCTTGGCGCCTTCCTTAAATGCCATCGAGCCGGCGATCTTGAACGCAAGCTCTGAGGAGTCGACGTCGTGGAAGGCGCCATCCTTGAGGGTCACCTTGATGCCCACCATGGGGTAGCCGGCAAGTACGCCGTACTCCATGGCTTCCTGCGCACCGGCGTCAACGCTGGGGATGTACTCGCGCGGGATGCGTCCACCGGTGACCTTGTTCTCGAACTCGTAGCCGGCTTCTTCGCCTGCACCGAGCGGCTCCATGCTGATCTGGACCTTGGCGAACTGACCAGAACCACCGGTCTGCTTCTTGTGCGTGTAGTCGATGCGGTCGACGACTGCAGTGATCGTCTCGCGGTAGGCCACCTGCGGACGACCGACGTTGGCCTCGACGCGGAACTCACGCTTCATGCGGTCGACCAGCACCTCAAGGTGCAACTCGCCCATACCGGCGATGATCGTCTGACCGGTCTCTTCGTCGGAGCGCACTTGGAAGGTGGGATCTTCCTCGGCGAGCCGCTGGATGGCAGTTCCCAGCCGCTCCTGGTCAGCCTTACTCTTCGGCTCAATGGCGACCGAGATGACCGGTGCCGGGAAGGTCATCGACTCGAGAATGACGGGCTTGGCGATGTCGCAAAGAGTGTCGCCGGTGGTGGTGTCCTTCAGCCCCATGACGGCCACAATCATGCCCGCAACCGCGTTCGGCTTCTCTTCTCGCTTGTTGGCGTGCATCTGGAAGATCTTGCCGATCCGCTCCTTGCGACCCTTGGTCGAGTTGAGCACCGATGTGCCGGTCTCCAGGGCGCCGGAGTAGAGGCGAATGTAGGTGAGCTTGCCCAGGTGCGGGTCGCTCATGATCTTGAAGGCAAGAGCCGAGAAAGGCTCGTCCTCGTTCGGCTGACGCTCGATCTCCAGCGTCTCGTCACGGACATCGTGACCGGTGATCGCGTCGACGTCGAGCGGGCTCGGTAGGTAGCGAACCACGGCGTCAAGCATCGGCTGAACGCCTTTGTTCTTGAAGGCAGAGCCAGCAAGCACCGGGGTGAGCTTAGCGGCGAGAGTGGCGCGACGGATCGCGGCGATGAGCTGCTCTTCGGTGGGGGCGGTGCCCTGTAGGTAGAGCTCCATCATCTCGTCGTCAGCCTCAGAGATGGTCTCGATCAGACGGTCGCGCCAGTCACGGGCGGCCTCGGTATGCGTCGCAGGGATTTCCTCGACGTTGTACATCTCGCCCTTTTCGGCCTCAGGCGGCCAGATGAGCGCCTTCATGGCGACCAGGTCAACGAGGCCCCGGAAGTCAGCCTCTGCGCCGATCGGGATCTGCAGGACGAGCGGCACGGCCGCCAGCCGGTTCTCAATCATGTCGACACAACGGTGGAACTCGGCGCCGGTGCGATCGAGCTTGTTGACGAAGCAGATGCGCGGAACGCTGTAGCGGTCGGCCTGGCGCCAAACGGTTTCGCTCTGGGGCTCGACGCCAGCAACACCGTCGAAGACGGCAACGGCGCCGTCGAGGACACGCAACGAACGCTCGACCTCGACGGTGAAGTCGACGTGTCCGGGGGTGTCGATGATGTTGATGAGGTGGCCGTCCCACTCGCACGTGGTCGCGGCCGACGTGATCGTGATCCCACGCTCCTGCTCTTGGGGCATCCAGTCCATCGTGGCTGCGCCCTCGTGGACCTCACCGATCTTGTAATTGATCCCGGTGTAGAACAAGATCCGCTCGGTCGTCGTGGTCTTGCCAGCATCGATGTGCGCCATGATGCCGATGTTGCGGACCTTGGCCAGGTCAGCAGCGGTGTCGGTGGACACGGTCGGGGGTCTCCGTCGGTCGATGCGATCAGGGGCGGGCGAAAACTTTGAGGCTTTGCCTGGTGTGGCCTACCAGCGGTAGTGGGCGAACGCCTTGTTGGACTCAGCCATCTTGTGGGTGTCCTCGCGGCGCTTCACCGAAGCGCCCAGGCCGTTGGAAGCGTCCAGCAGCTCGTTCATGAGGCGCTCCGTAATGGTATTCTCACGACGCTGACGGGCGTGCATGACCAACCAGCGGATCGCCAGGGTGTGGCTGCGACCTGGCTTGACCTCGACGGGCACCTGGTAGGTGGCACCACCAACGCGGCGGCTGCGCACCTCAAGTGTTGGCTTGACGTTGTCGAGGGCACGCTTGAGCGTGACCACAGGATCGGTGCCGGTCTTGGCGCGACAGCCTTCTAGGGCGCCGTAGACGATCTTCTGCGCCGTCGAGCGCTTGCCGTCCACCAAGATCTTGTTGATCACCGAAGTGACAACGGGGCTGTTATAGACCGGGTCGGCGACGACCGGGTGCTTAGGGGCCGGGCCCTTGCGGGGCATTAGCTCTTCTCCTTCTTCGCGCCGTAACGGCTACGAGCCTGCTTGCGGTTCTTCACGCCTTGGGTGTCGAGCGCGCCACGAATGATCTTGTAGCGGACGCCGGGGAGATCCTTTACGCGGCCTCCACGCACGAGCACGATCGAGTGCTCCTGCAGGTTGTGGCCGACGCCAGGAATGTAGGCGGTGACCTCGATACCGGAGGTCAACCGCACACGGGCCACCTTGCGGAGCGCTGAGTTCGGCTTCTTCGGGGTGGTCGTGTAGACGCGCGTGCAGACGCCGCGGCGCTGCGGGCTGCCCTTGAGCGCGGGCGTCTTGCTCTTGTCGACCTTGTCCTGACGGCCCTTGCGGACCAACTGCTGGATCGTAGGCACCGGTGCGTCTTTCCCGTTCGTCGTCGGTTACTGATCGTGCGTGGAGGGCTCCGGGTGAAGCCTCCCACCCCCGCGCCCGGGCGCGTCGCGCTGTCTGCGCAGCACGGACACCCAGGATGAGGGCTGTTGCATGGGACCATGCGGCGCCCTGCGGCGTCCTCGCTGTCGGTATCCGCACCGAGGTGCGGGACGAACGAGGTGCGTGCGGGCAGGCACGGCAGCCTGGTATGACCCAGGCACAGGGGATGAGACTACCGAGTGGCCCCGCGAACGGTCAAAACGGGGCCTCGATCACGCACCGCCCAGCCGTACCAGCGGCTGGCCAGCGGCTGGTCAGCGGCCGATCCACAGCGCGATGGCGAAGGCCGACAGGAAGGCGATGACCATCGCGGCCAGCACCAGGTGGAACCAGGCCACCCAACGGGCACCGCTCACCAGGCCCCGTCCGGTGAGCTCAGCCGGTGTGGCGTCGATGGCCTTCTCGGCGCTGCTGGACAAGACCAGGGCCACGATCGCCAGCACGATGGGGCCGATGAACCACGAAAGGATGGCGCAGACGAGAGCGGCGACAGCCTTTCCCTCAGTCCGTGGCCCAACCGCGATCGGAGCGACTGGCTGGGCCGGGTAGGCAACGGCCGGCTGGGCCGGGTAGGCAACCACGGGTGGCGGAACAGTGGGCGCCTCGACGGGAGCGGCGACAGGTGGCTCTCCCCCTACCGGGACGTTGGGGTCAGGCAGCGGGGGGAGGTCGGGGGTTTCAGTCACCTGCTCATTCTTGCTCACGCACGGCCCACCGTGGGCGCCCTGGAGAAATCTCAGCAAGCACGCGTGGCCAGCCCCGCGGTGGTAGGAATGGGTTCGTGCCGCCAGGGGGGTGATGAGGACGACGACACGGCAAGGACCACGTTGCGTTCGCTGTCGACCGTTGCGGTGGCCGCATCAATGGCGCCAGCAGCTATCGCTGTGACAGCTGTGACATGGCACATCGTTGGTGCCGACGTCGTCGAGAACGCCAGGATCACCGAGGACGTCATCAAGGGCGTTGACTCGTCCAACACCACCGTGGAGTACCGCAAGGGCCGCGAAGGGATCATCGCGTTATGCGGGTTTCAGCTCACCGAACATATCTCGGCCTCGCGCCAGGCGCGGTGGACCACACCTGACCGCACGGGATCGACGCTGATCCTGCAGTTCCGTGCCATCGTGGACGGCGGGAACGCCTTCACCCGGCTGAAGCAGGCCTACGTCAACTGCACCGCTGACACCTTTGGTGGCACCGCCCCGGCCAATCGGGTCACGGTTCATGGCAGCTACTCCAAGAAGAAGAAGCAACTCAAGCTCGGGTGGGCCATCTACACCTCCGGCGCCAAGACCGAGACGCTGCGCGCCGAGGGTCTCGCCGTCAAACGCGCCGGTGGTGCACTGATCATCACCCGGTCGATCACCAAGGACACCACCACTCTGCGAGCGGACGTCAACCAACAACGCACGGCCCGTCAGTTCGCCAAGTACAAGGCTGCCGCCTTCTCCTAGTCAAGGCAGGGCACTCGCCCTGCCTTGACGTGCGCCCAGGGTGTCTTTATCGTTTATCAATAGTGTCGATAAACGATAAGGAGCCTCATGAACCGCAGCCGACCCGAGCCGGAGACCGGAGCAGCCAAAGACCGGGGCATTCAGTTCATCGCGGGCTTTCTCTTGATGGCTGGCATCGCCGTCGCCGTGTTCGGGCTCGTGGTCATTCCGCTCTTTGCCATCACCGAGAATGATGAGGGCACCGTGAGGGTGGCCTCTGTCCTCTCGCGCTCACCTGGCATCGAGACCCTCGTTCCGTCCGATGTGCCGACCAAGTGGGTCTATCTCTCATCAACCACGGACGAGTTCGACCTCACCGCCCAGAAGTTGCCAACGCACCTTCGCTTGCTGTCAGTCGCCGACGTCTCGTGGCTCTCACTCGGTACGCTCGTCGCTGCCTGGATGGTCTTCGGCCTGCTCCGTTCAATTGGGGAAGGTCGCCCCTTCGATCGCGGCAACGCCGGACGGCTCTGTTGGCTTACTGGCCTCGCCGTTGCCGGGCCGATCATCTTTAGCGCTGTCCAATCGTTGGCGGCGTCGCGGGTGTTGGACTACCTCCACATGGACGGTGGCAACCTAGAACCGCCGGCCGTCTGGGCCTTTTGGCCCTTCGTTGTCGCAACCCTGATCCTGGCGGTGGCCAACGCATTCAGGTACGGGCGCACCTTGCAGGACGACGTCACCGGGATGGTCTGATGCCACCGGACGCGGGACACCGCGTCGTCTGCCACCTCGACAAGCTGTTGGAGAGCCGAGGCCTGACATTGACCGAGCTCGCCGAGCGAGTCGGGGTCACGGTCGTCAACCTGTCGGTGCTGAAGAACAATCGCGCTCGCGCGATCCGGTTCAGCACGCTCACCGCAATCTGCGAAGAGCTCCGGTGCCAGCCTGGCCACCTGTTCAGCACGCAGGTGTGAGTGACTGGGCGCTCACACGTGAAGGCCGCAGAGTCTGAGCGACCGCTCCCTTTCACATGTGTGAGGGTTCGGTACATCCTGGAGCCGGATTCTGACCCGACGATGTACCCAACGCTCACCCAAGCGAGCGGCGGCGCACCCAGAGCGATAGCCGATCAGAACACCTAACGACGCTCCGAGCGCGTGAAGGGCCCGCCCCGCCCCCCGGGGGGGCCCGGGCGGGCCCCGGGGCGCAAGGGCCGCGCGGGTGGGCCACCGCCCGGGGGGGGGGGGGGGGGGGGGCCGGGGGGGGGGGGGTGAAGAACTGACTGCCTACGGCGGGCTGGAAAAAGCCTTTGATCTCGCCGTTGGGATAGAGGGTGGTATGG
>JAJAYZ010000042.1 GCA_027118455.1 Actinomycetes bacterium | reverse complement strand
GGGCCCCCGGCGGGGCCCAACACCACCGCCGCCACCACCGCGGCCCCCGCGGCCACCCCACGCGCGGCCGCGGCGGTGACAGTGGAGCGGGTGCGACGCACAGTCGTCAGCTGTTCGTTGGAGCGGCTGACTAGCTGCGGACCTGAACGAGTCGGACAGCAGCGGCAGATCCGACGAGTACCGAACCAACCAGCGCCCCGATCAGCCAGGGGCTGGTGCCGGAGCCGCTGTCTGCGAGACCGACCTCACCAGCGTGAACAGCTCCGGGAGCCGAGTGCAAGCCATCGATGGTCTGGACGCCGACCGCAAACGAGCCGTCATCTGGCGATCCCCACGCGTACGCGATGGTGTTCACGCCTTCGCCCAGGTCAACGTTCTCCTTCCAGACAGCGTTTCCGCCACCGGCAGGCACGATCGCCACGTCGTAGGAGTCGGCAGGCACATCGGCCACCGCCTCGTCGCCGTTGACCAGTCCAGGTGCCAGGACATCACCGTTAGCCTCGATGTCGACCTTTGGCGCCATTGCCACGTGGCGAACGGTTACCCGTGCCTCGCCTGCCGCCACCTCGGAGATGTCGTTCTCGAAGGGGGTGAGTGCCGGGTCGCCCTTCGCGTCCAGGTTGGCGACGATGGTGTAGTTGCCGCCAGCAGCGACGGTGACGTCAGCCGGGCCGAGCAGCACCGTCTTCTTGTCGTCCTTGTCGGTGATCTCGATGGAATACGTGTCGGCGGGCAAGGCCAACGGGCCAGCAATGTCGCCTGGCTTGAAGTCGTCGAGCGTGAGGTCGCCGTTGACGTAGACGTCGACCGTCAGGTCTGGGATGCCATGAAAGACCGAAACTTGGGCGTCTTGAGCGGCGTTGGCTGCTGCCAGGGGGAAGAGCGCAACAGGCAGAGTAAGAGCCATGACGGCTCCGGCTCGGCTGATACGGGATCGTGACATGGAAAAACTCCCTCGTCGGTGACGGCGCCCGACCGGCGCCTGATATACCCCCCTTCCCCCGAGGCGTCCCCTCTGGATGCACAACACGTGAACAAGTTTTCGTCTTGGACATCGGGAATGTGCAACGCCGGTTCAGTCCCAGCGGAACCAGCGGCCGACGGCCGCAGAGCCGACGATCCCCCACATGACCAACACAGCGATCAAGGACCAGTCGACACCGCCGGTGATCGTGGCGATACGCAGGCTCTCGGCCAGCGCTGCCGACGGGAGCAGATCAAGAATCGGCTGAACATTCGAGGGTGCCTTGGCGACCGGGACGACGACTCCAGCGCTGGCGAGGACCAGATAGGCGAGGTTGGCGACGGCCAACGTCGCCTCGGCGCGCACCACCCCGGCCAGGAGGAGCGCCAGCGAGGCGAGTGTCGCGCTGCCCAGCAGGACGAGCGGCACGACCAGAAGCAGCCCAATGGGGTCAGGGCGCCAGCCGAGCGCGAAGCCGAGGACGCCAAGCGCGATGACCTGAGCTGCCTCGATCGCCAGGACAGCGATCGCCTTGCCGCTCAGGATGTCGAACCGGGAGAGCGGGGTGGTCCCGATGCGCCGCAGCACGCCGTAGCGCCGCTCGAAGCCGGTCTGGATCGCCAAGGCGGTGAAGGACGTTGACAACACTGCGAGGGCGAACATGCTCGGGACTACGAGGCCTAGGCGCTCCACCCTGGTGGCGCCACCGACATCGATGATCTCGGTGAGCGTGAGCACGAGGAGCAGCCCGACAGGCAACACGACCGTGAGTAGCAGTTGCTCGCCGTTGCGGATCAGCATGGTGAGCTCGAGCCGGGCGTGGGCCAGCACTCTGCGGATCCTGGGGGATGCCGCTGGCCGCGGTGTGACGTCGATCATGAGCGCAGCTCCTCCCCGGTGAGGTCCAAGAAGACGTCCTCGAGGGTGCGCTGCTCAGAGTTGATGCTGGTTGGAGAAACTCCATTGTCCGCACACCACGAGGTGACCTGCGTGATGGCGTCGGCGAGGCGAGCGGTGGTGACCAGGTAGGTGCCCGGCGTTGTCTCGGCCACAGTGCTGACTGCTGGCAGTCGCTCCTGGAGCATGGTGACATCTAGTCCGGGCTCGGTGGTGAAGCGGAGCACCGATGATGCCGCGGTCGCCACGAGGTCCTGGGGTCGTCCACTCGCGATGGTGCGTCCGTGGTCAACGATCACCACGTGGTCAGCCAGCTGTTCGGCCTCCTCTAAGTAGTGCGTGGTGAGTACGACGGCCACACCTGCAGCTCGCAGCGCGTTGATGAGGTCCCACACCGCGCGTCGCGACTGGGGGTCGAGCCCGGCGGACGGCTCGTCGAGGAAGACCAGCTCCGGACGACCGACGATGGCCAGTGCGACTCCCAGGCGCTGTCGCTGGCCCCCGGAGAGCCGCCGCGTTGGTACAGTCGCTACCTCGCCCAGGCCGAGAGTCTCGATCAGATCGGCGACCGGGTGCGCCTGCCGATAGAGCGAAGCTGCGTGCCGGAGGGCTTCGCGCGGAGTCACCGAGCCGTAGACGCCGCCCTCCTGCAGCATCACGCCGACTCTGGAGCGCAGGGCCTGGTCGTGCGGGGCCCTTCCGAGCACCTGGACGGTGCCGGCATCGGCGCTACGCAGGCCCTCACAGATCTCCAAGGTCGTGGTCTTGCCGGCTCC
This sequence comes from Actinomycetes bacterium, assembly GCA_027118455.1. Taxonomy (GTDB): domain Bacteria; phylum Actinomycetota; class Actinomycetes; order JAHEKZ01; family JAHEKZ01; genus JAHEKZ01. Next base: position 11,495 of record JAJAYZ010000042.1, on the reverse strand, counting down.
GTTGGGGCCAAGCACGGCCGTCACTGCGCCGCGGTCAGCCACGAGGTCGAGCGAGTCGACCACGGCTCGATCGCCGTAGCGTTTGACCAGGCCAGCGACCACCAGAGCGGGCCGGTCAACGGGGGTGAGGGGTGGCTCGGACACGCCCAGAGCCTAGGGAAGGACCCCCCAGGGTGCGCGCGGCGGGCTTTTACGCAACACTAGTGTTGTGAAAATCGCCAGCCGAACTCACGTCGATGCGAGCCATCGCTCGCCTGAGCCGCTGCATGATGGCGCAGGACGCGACCGAGTGGCGGCATCGCTGCTGAACGATGGACCGGCGACGGCCTCGGTCCTGGGGGTTCGGCTAGGTATCAGCGCCACAGCGGTGCGGCGCCATCTCGACAGCCTGAGCGCCGACGGCATGGTCCAGGCCACCGACCGGCCACCCTACGGTCCGCAGCCCACCCGGGGCAGGGGTCGTCCGGCTCGCACCTTCGCCCTGACATCAGATGGGCGCGCCCAGTTCCCGGCCGAGTACGACGAACTGGCGGCAGACGCGCTCGCCTTCGTCGAAGAGTTCGGGGGGCACGACGCCGTCAGCGCATTCGCGCGGTCACGAGGCGCGGCGCTGGAGGCGCGGCTCCTGGTTATCCTCGGTGACGACTGGCGACGTGCATCCGATCTCGACCAGGTGCGGGCGTTTGCTGCGGCTTTGGGCGATCTCGGATTCGCCACCAGCGTCGATCCCGCTCCGGCCGGGGTCCAGGTGTGCCAGCACCATTGCCCCGTGGCTCACGTCGCTGGCCAGTACCCCCAGCTCTGCGAAGCCGAGACCGAGGCGTTTGCCAGGTTGCTCGGTCGACATGTCCAACGGCTCGCCACGATCGCCAACGGCGACGGCGTGTGCACAACGGTCATACCGATTTCTCTCAGGACTTTAGCCATGGATTCACCCACGACGGAAAGGACCTCCGCATGAGCACCACGGCCCATCCCGAGCTCGACGGACTCGGTACCTACGAGTTCGGATGGCACGACCAGGACGTCGCGGGCAGCACCGCCCAACGCGGACTGTCCGAAGCGGTTGTTCGCGATATCTCGGCGAAGAAGAGCGAGCCAGAGTGGATGCTCGACTACCGGCTGAAGGCGCTGCGCCTGTTTCGTAAGAAGCCCATGCCGACGTGGGGGTCAGACCTCACCGGGATCGACTTCGACAACATCAAGTACTTCGTTCGCTCCACCGAGAAGCAGGCAACGTCATGGGAGGAACTTCCCGAGGACATCAAGAACACCTACGACAAGCTCGGCATCCCCGAGGCTGAAAAGCAGCGTCTAGTTGCAGGTGTCGCTGCGCAGTACGAGTCGGAGGTCGTCTACCACACCATTCGTGAGGACCTCGAGCAGCAGGGTGTGCTGTTCCTCGACACCGACACGGCGCTGCGAGAGCAGCCTGAGCTCTTTCGCGAGTACTTCGGCACCATCATTCCCTCTGGCGATAACAAGTTCGCTGCGCTCAACAGCGCGGTCTGGTCGGGCGGATCGTTTATCTACGTGCCCAAGGGCGTCAACGTAGAAATCCCGCTGCAGGCCTATTTCCGGATCAACACCGAGAACATGGGCCAGTTCGAGCGCACGCTGATCGTCGTCGACGAGGGTGCCTACGTGCACTATGTCGAGGGCTGTACGGCGCCGATCTACTCCAGCGACTCGTTGCACTCCGCCGTCGTCGAGATCATCGTCAAGAAAAACGCCCGTTGCCGTTACACCACCATCCAGAACTGGTCGAACAACGTTTACAACCTCGTGACCAAGCGAGCCGTTGCTCACGAGGGCGCCACGATGGAGTGGGTCGACGGGAACATCGGCTCCAAAGTCACGATGAAGTACCCGGCTGTGTGGCGCGTCGGTGAGCACGCGAAGGGCGAGACTCTCTCGGTGGCCTTCGCGGGCGAGGGCCAGCACCAAGACGCAGGGTCGAAGATGGTGCACGCGGCACCGAACACCTCGTCCAACGTGATCTCGAAGTCGGTGGCCCGTGGTGGTGGGCGTACCTCGTACCGCGGTTTGGTCCAGATCAAGGAAGGGTGTCACGGATCGAAGTCGACGGTGAAGTGCGACGCACTGCTCGTCGACGACATCAGTCGCTCCGACACATATCCCTATGCCGACATCCGCGAGGACGACGTGTCCATGGGCCACGAAGCAACCGTCACCAAGCTTTCCGAGGACCAGCTCTTCTACCTGATGAGCCGCGGGATGACCGAGGACGAAGCGATGGCGATGATCGTTCGCGGCTTCGTCGAGCCCATCGCACGTGAGTTGCCGATGGAGTACGCCCTTGAGCTCAACCGGTTGATCGAGTTGCAGATGGAAGGGGCGGTGGGCTGACCGTGGCTCCGTTGTCCCAGCAGTCCGGCATCCGGCCGGACGTCCCTGCTGCCGACCGCAGTGAGCGGCTGCGGTCGTGGAACCCCGCAGACTTCCCGGTCCCGATCGGTCGCGAGGAAGAGTGGAGGTTCACACCGATGTCGCAACTGCGCGACCTGCTCACTGAGGACGCGAGCGCCGTTGTCGGCTCCGGAAGCGTCAGCGTCGAGGTCAAGGCGCCGAGCGACGTCAAGGTCGAGCGAGTGGCCCATCAAGGTGCGCAACACGACTCAAGGCTCGGAACCGTCGGCGTGCCAGCAGAGCGCGTCGCAGCCCTGGCCTTCTCGGCAACGGCGACGGCAACCGTTCTGACGGTGCCGCAGGACACCCAGCTCACTGAGCCAATCGTGGTGCGCGCGCACGGCAACGGTTCAGCAGGTGCCGACTTCGGACATGTGCTGCTTCAGGTCGAGGCGCTCGCATCCGCCGTGGTGGTTCTCGACCACGTGGGGTCGGCGACCTACGCCGACAACCTTGAGATCCGGGTCGGCGACCAGGGGCATCTCACGGTGGTCTCGTTGCTCGACTGGGACGTTGACGCCGTGCACCTTTCGGCTCACCACATCGAGGTCGGTCGCGACGCCAGGGTCGTCCACGTCGTCGTGTCGCTCGGGGGCGAGGTTATTCGGACCACCCCCGAGGTGACATTCGCCGGACCCGGTGGTGACATCGAGCTCCTGGGTCTGTTCTTCACCGATCCCAACCAGCACCATGAGCACCGAATCTTTGTCGACCACAGTGAACCGAACTGTCGGAGCAATGTGAACTACAAGGGTGCCTTGATTGGCGAAGGTGCGCACTCAGTCTGGATCGGCGATGTGCTGATCCGCGCAGGCGCAGTAGGAACAGAGACCTATGAAATCAACCGGAATCTGTTGCTCTCTGACGGTCCACGCGCCGACTCTGTTCCGAACCTGGAGATCGAGACAGGGGACGTCGCGAGCGCCGGCCATGCCAGTGTCACCGGTCGCCTCGATGGCGACCAGCTCTTCTACCTCATGGCCCGCGGCATTCCTGAGCTCGAGGCGCGCCGGCTGGTGGTGACCGGCTTCTTCGCCGAGCTCCGCGATCGGATCGGCGTCGCGTTTGTGACCGAGCGTCTGACCGCAGCGCTGGAGACCGAGCTACAGAGGGCTACGTCTTCATGACCCCCGAGAACTTCGCACCGGTTTGCGCACTCGCAGACCTTGTCGCTGGCGAGCCACGCAAGGCCGTCGTCGACGGCACCACCATCGCGGTGGTCCTCACCGATGGTGAGGTTTTCGCCATCAACGACATCTGTTCGCACGGACAGGTCTCGCTGGCTGAGGGCGAGGTCGACGGCTGTGCTCTTGAGTGTTGGCTGCACGGCTCTCAGTTCGACCTGCGCACCGGCCGGCCACTGTCGCTGCCGGCCACCGACCCCGTCCCGGTCTACCCCGTCAAAGTCGAAGACGGCACCGTCTTCGTCGCCACCAGGAGCAGTGATCTGACATGAGTGTCCTGACCATCAAAGACCTCCACGTCTCGGTTCAGACCGACGACGGGGCGCGACCGATCCTGCGTGGGGTCGACCTCACCATCGCCAGCGGGCAGACCCACGCCCTGATGGGGCCGAATGGCTCAGGTAAGTCGACCTTGGCCTATGCCATCGCAGGGCACCCGCGCTACGAGGTCACATCTGGCTCGATCGTTCTCGACGGTGACGACATCCTAGACATGAGCATCGACGAGCGTGCTCGAGCAGGGCTCTTCCTCGCCATGCAGTACCCGGTCGAGGTGCCCGGCGTCTCGGTGACCAACTTCTTGCGGACAGCTGCGACGGCCGTTCGTGGTGAAGCCCCCAAGGTCCGGCTGTGGGTCAAAGAAGTCCGCGAGACCATGGACCGGCTCTCCATGGACCCAGCCTTTGCTGAGCGCAACGTCAACGAGGGCTTCTCCGGTGGCGAGAAGAAGCGCTCAGAGCTGTTGCAGCTAGAGCTACTGCGGCCGAAGATCGCCGTTCTCGACGAGATCGACTCTGGTCTTGACGTCGACGCGCTCAAAGTTGTTTCCGAAGGGATCAACCGGGTCCGTGAGTCCGGTGACACCGGCGTCATGCTGATCACGCACTACACCCGGATTCTGCGCTACGTGAAGCCCGACCAAGTTCATGTCTTTTCAGGTGGACGTATCGTCGAGCGCGGTGGAGCCGAGCTGGCCGAGACTCTTGAGTCACAGGGGTACGAGCGCTATGCCGGTCTCGATCTGGCGTCAGCAGGATCGAACTGACCCCGTGACCCTTCATCTCGACGTGCCAACCCTAGATGTCCAGGCGATTCGGCGTGACTTCCCGCTGCTCGCCCGAACGGTGCGCGACGGAGCCCCGCTGATCTATCTCGACAGCGGAGCAACGTCGCAAAAACCCGAGGCGGTCCTAGACGCTGAGCGTGAGTTCTTGCTGCGCAGCAACGCCCCTGTCCATCGAGGCGCCTACGCATTGGGCGAAGAGGCCACCGACGCGTACGAGGCTGCGCGCAGTGCGGTCGCCAGCTTCATCGGTGGCGCCTTCGACGAGGTCGTCTTCACCAAAAACGCCACCGAGGCGATCAACCTCGTCGCCTATGCGATGGGTAACGCAGCAATGGCTGGCCCAGAGGCTGAGCGCTTCCGGTTGGGTCCTGGGGATCGCATCGTGGTCACGGAGATGGAACACCACGCCAACCTGTTGCCGTGGCAGCAGTTGGCCATCCGTACGGGTGCAGAGCTGGCCTGGCTTCCGCTGACCGATGACGGCCGGCTCGATCTTGAGCACCTGGACGAAATCATCGACGCTCGCACCAAGGTCGTCTCCTTCGTGCACCAGAGCAACATCTTGGGGACGATCAACCCGGTGGCCCGCATTGCGGCGCGAGCACGCGCGGTGGGCGCCCTCGTTCTGCTCGATGCCTGCCAGTCCGTGCCGCACATGCCCTTCTCGGTGCAGGACTTCGACGTCGACTTCGTGGCATTCTCCGGGCACAAGATGCTTGGCCCCACCGGCATCGGTGTCTTGTGGGGTCGAAGCCACCTGCTGGAGGCTCTGCCTCCTTTCCTGACCGGTGGGTCGATGATCGAACAGGTCTTCATGGAGCGCAGCACCTTTGCGCCACCCCCGCAACGCTTTGAGGCTGGGACACCGCCCATCTCGCAAGCAGTCGGACTGCACGCTGCTGTGCAGTACCTCACGTCGATGGGAATGGCCAACGTCGAGGCACATGAGCAGCGGCTGACTGAGTACCTGCTGGGTCGCCTCGATGAACTTGGTGGCGTCACGGTGATAGGCCCACCCACCACAAAAGACAGGGGCGGAGCAATCAGCTTCGTGGTCGACGGCATCCACCCCCATGACGTGGGGCAGGTGCTCGACGATCGAGGTGTCGCCGTCCGGGTCGGCCACCACTGCGCGTGGCCGGTGTGCCGTCGCTACGGGGTCGCTGCCACCACCCGGGCCAGTTTCTACGTTTACAACGACACCGACGACCTCGACGCACTCGTCGAGGGGATTGTTGCGTCCCAGCAATTCTTCGGAGTGCGACCGTGAACCTCGAGCAGATGTACCAAGAGATCATTCTCGACCACTACCGTGCGCCCAAGAACAAAGGCCTGCGAGAACCGTTCGAGGCCGAGGTCCATCACGTCAACCCCACCTGCGGCGACGAGGTCACCTTGAGGGTGCACCTGAGCGACGACAGCACCGCTATCCAGGACATCTCCTACGAGGCACAAGGGTGCTCGATCAGCCAGGCCTCAGTGTCGGTGATGACCGAGTTGCTCATCGGCCAGTCGATCGACCACGACCTCGGCGTCGCTGGGTCGTTCCTGGAGATGGTGCAGTCCCGAGGCACCATCGAACCTGACGAGGACGTGCTCGAGGACGCTGTGGCCTTTGCAGGAGTCGCCCGCTACCCCGCCAGGGTCAAGTGGGCGCTCCTGGGTTGGATGGCCTGGAAGGACGCCGTTGCTCAGGCCGGTGGAACAGTCCGCCCCAGCTACGGCTCCGAGGCATTCGCCAGTACAGGCACCGCAATCTCGACCACAGCAACTTCGAGCACAGCAACTTCGAGCACAGCAACTTCGAGCACCGGCACAACAACAGGAGAACGTCATGAGTGAAGCAACTGTCGCCGCAACGGGTGACGACCTGACAGAGGCGATGCGCGATGTGGTTGATCCCGAGCTCGGGATCAACGTGGTCGACCTTGGTCTCGTCTACGGGATCACCGTTGACGAGGCCAACACCGCCATCATTGACATGACCCTGACGTCGGCCGCGTGTCCACTGACCGACGTCATCGAGGACCAGACCCAAGTGGCGCTCAGCCCGTTCGTTGACGCTGTCAGGATCAACTGGGTCTGGATGCCACCATGGGGCCCCGACAAGATCACCGACGACGGCCGCGAACAGCTTCGCGCACTCGGATTTAACGTCTGAGCGCTGTCCGACCGACGAAACCGATTCGTCGAGGTGGTGGCCTCCTCGTCATACTGAGCCGGTGATCAACGCTGTCGATATCGAGCTGCGGGCCGGTTCCCGGTTACTGCTCGAGCACGCCAGCTTCCGGATCGCAGCGGGGGAGAAGGTCGGCTTGGTCGGTCGCAACGGAGCCGGCAAGACAACGCTGACCCGAGTTCTCGCCGGCGAGGGCGAGCCGGCCTCTGGCGCGGTCCAGCGGGGCGGCAGCATCGGATATCTCCCGCAGGACCCCAGGACCGGCGATCTCGAGCAACGGGCTATCGCCCGGATCCTCAGCGTCCGAGGCCTGGACGCCATTACCGACCAGCTTCGCGCTGCAGAGCGCGGTATGGCCAGCGCCGACGATGACAGTCGAGATCGAGCCATGCGGCGGTACTCCCGGTTGGATGCGGAGTTCACAGTGGCCGGCGGTTACGCGGCCGAATCCGATGGCGCCCGGATTGCCGCAAGTCTCGGCTTGTCAGAGCGAGTCCTGGCGCAGCCGCTGGGCACCCTCTCAGGAGGGCAGCGCCGCCGCGTCGAGCTGGCCCGGATCCTCTTCAGCGACGCTGAGACGTTGCTCCTCGACGAACCGACCAACCACCTCGACGCTGATTCGATCGTCTGGCTCCGCGACTTCCTGCGGTCGTTCTCCGGCGGCGTCGTGGTGATCTCGCACGATGTCGGGCTGCTCGATCACACCGTCAACCGGGTCTTTCATCTCGATGCGAACCGAGCGGTTCTTGATGTGTACAACGTCGGATGGCAGTCATACCTCCAACAGCGGGAGACCGACGAGCGGCGAAGGCGCCGAGAGCGCTCCAACGCCGAGAAGCAGGCGCATGCGCTCCGCGGCCAGGCTGAGCGCATGCGCGCCAAGGCGACCAAGGCTAAAGCCGCGCAGGGGATGCTGCGACGCGCTGATCGCCTGACGGACGCGCTCGAAGGGGAGCGCAAGAGTGACCGCGTCGCCAAGATTCGGTTCCCTGAGCCCGCCTCGTGTGGACGGACACCACTGACCGCTCAGTCGCTGTCGAAGTCGTACGGATCGTTGGAAGTATTTACCGACGTCGACCTAGCGGTCGACCGCGGATCGCGCGTTGTGGTGCTCGGACTGAACGGTGCCGGTAAGACAACGCTGCTCCGAATGCTTGCGGGCGTCGAGAAGCCCGACACCGGGGCGGTGCAGCCCGGCCACGGACTGCTGCTCGGCTATTACGCGCAGGAGCATGAGACCCTCGACCCGGAACGCAGCGTGCTGCAGAACCTGCTCTCCTCGTCGCCGAATCTGAGCGAGTCTGAGGCTCGCAGTTTGCTGGGCGGCTTTCTCTTCACCGGTGACACCGTCTACCAGCCGGCTGGCACTCTCTCCGGTGGCGAGAAGACCCGGCTGGCCCTTGCCTGCCTCGTCGTGTCAAGTGCGAACGTGCTCCTCCTCGATGAGCCGACGAACAATCTCGATCCAGCCAGCCGTGAAGAGATCCTTGCCGCACTGCGTCGGTACCCGGGCGCCATCGTTCTCGTCACCCACGACGAAGGAGCCGTCGAGGCTCTGGCGCCAGAACGGTTGATCCTGCTCCCCGATGGGGTCGAAGACCTATGGTCGGCTGACTACGCCGATCTGGTCTCACTCGCCTGATCGGTCCGGCGCGCTTTCAAGTGGCCGGACCTCGTCACATCCCGCATCATTTGTGGTGATGGATCACCAGACGAGGAGGCGGACGTGGCACAGCTGATGAAGGGCCGGCGCATCACCGGTGATGAGCGGGGAAGCCTGTCAGACCAACTCCGCCAGCAGTACGAGAGCGGGCGCAGTATCCGCTCGATCGCCACCGAAACGGGTAGGTCCTACGGGTTCGTGCACCGTGTCCTGTTGGAGTCAGGTGCGACCCTCCGCGGTCGCGGGGGAGCCACCCGCGGGAAGTCCTAAAGCGTGGGCCGGCGTTCGCAGAACGCGTAGCCGGGAAGGGTCTGAGGCGTTGGTACGTTGCCGCTTCTAGGGTGAGGAAGTTTCCCACCCATCTGAAGCCCTGCCGGAGGACCTGTGAGCCACCAGAGTTGGTCGACGCTGCGCTCTTTCGCGCGTGACGCCAGCGTTGCCGAGCGCAAGCTCACCCCAGGCACGGTCCGCAGAGTAGCTGGGTATGCCGTTCCCTACCGGCGGCCGATCATCTACTTCCTCGTTCTCACCGTCATCGATGCCATCCTCGTGGTGGCCAGCCCACTTCTGCTCCTGCGGCTGATCGATGATGGAGTGACGCCAGGTGACAAGCAGGTGGTGGTCACGCTCGCCCTGATCGTCGCGGGGCTCGCGGTCTTTGACGCCTTGCTGTCGCTGATTCTGCGCTGGTACTCGGCCCGGATCGGTGAAGGGCTCATCTACGACCTGCGTAGCCAGGTCTTCGACCACGTGCAACGCATGCCGTTGGCGTTCTTCGTGCGCACTCAGACGGGGGCACTGATCTCGCGCCTGAACAGTGACGTCATCGGAGCCCAGCAGGCCTTCACTACGACGCTCTCAAGTGTGGTCTCCAATGCGATCAGCCTGGTGGTCGTGACCATCGCCATGCTGGCCCTCTCGTGGCAGATCACTCTGGCGGCTCTGGTACTGCTCCCGGTCTTCCTCATCCCAGCCCGCTACGTAGGGCGCCGCCTTGCTGAGATGTCCCGTGAGGCGATGCAGCTCAATGCGGAGATGAGCTCGACGATGACCGAGCGGTTCAACGTCTCGGGAGCACTGCTGGTCAAGCTCTTTGGCCGTCCGGACGAAGAAGCCACAGAGTTCAGTGGACGGGCCCGGCGAGTCGCCGATATTGGTATCCAAATCGCGATGGCCAACCGGGCCTTCTTCACCGCGCTCACCTTGATCGCATCCTTGGCAACGGCTCTGGTCTACGGAGTTGGCGGCATTCTGGCCATCGACAAGACGCTCACCGTTGGCACGCTCGTGGCCCTAGCGGCGCTCCTCGGACGCCTCTACGGCCCGCTCACCGCCCTGTCGAACGTTCGCGTCGACATTATGACGGCACTCGTAAGCTTCGAGAGAGTCTTCGAGGTGCTCGACCTGAAGCCGATGATTGCCGACAAGTCGAACGCTGTCGTTCTTCCCCGCGGTCCAGCGTCGGTGCGCTTCAACGACGTCTCCTTCTCTTACCCACGGGCCGAGGAGGTATCGCTCGCCTCGTTGGAGGTAGTGGCACGCAGCGACAGCGCACCATCGGGGCCGGTGCTGCACAACATCAGTTTTGAAGTGGCACCGGGCCAGATGGTCGCGCTGGTTGGGCCATCTGGGGCCGGCAAGACGACGCTGACCTCGTTGGTGAGCAGGCTCTATGACGTCTCTGACGGCCAGGTGATGGTGGGGGGGCTGGACGTCCGCGACGTGTCGTTGAGCTCGCTGCAGCGTTCGGTCGGCGTCGTCACACAAGATGCCCATCTCTTCCACGACACGATCGAGGCGAACCTCCGCTACGCCTCGCCAGAAGCCTCCGAGTCTGAGATGTGGGACGCCCTGCGCTCAGCGCGGATCGAAGATCTCGTCCAGTCGTTTCCGGATGGACTCGCTACCGTCGTTGGCGATCGCGGGCACCGGCTTTCCGGGGGCGAGAAACAGCGTCTGGCCATTGCTCGGTTGCTGCTGAAATCCCCATCCGTCGTGATCTTGGACGAGGCCACTGCTCATCTCGACAGCGAGTCCGAACGTTACGTCCAGGAGGCGCTGGACACTGCGCTCGATGGGCGGACTTCGCTGGTGATCGCACACCGTCTCTCCACGGTGCGCGCCGCTGACCAGATCTTGGTGGTCGATGGTGGCCGCATCGTCGAGCGAGGCGACCACGACACACTCCTGGACCAGGAAGGCCTCTACGCCGATCTCTACCGGACTCAGCTAGCGCCCCAGCTCTAAGCGCCCTTTACTGCTCGTCGAGTGCATCCGGGGTCGGGGTGGTTTTTCCCCATGTGGGGTCTGGGGAAACGGGTCGGGGACTTGTCGGACCCTGCTGGCAGAGTGCAGGACATGGACTCCTCTACTGCCAGCCCCTCCACTGCCAGCATCGTCGAGCAGGTCGATCGGCTACTTGATGCGGCGACACCAGCGGCGCAACTCGGCGATGACCAGTTGCGTGATCGGGTGATCGAGTGCGAGCAAGCGACACAGATGCTCCAGGGCGTCCAGGCCGACGTGATGGTCGAGATGGGTCGGCAGGCGCGGTGCGCCGACCACGCTGAGATCGTCGGACGGGGTGCACCGTTGTGGTCGCGGCAGTGCCGGGCCGAGTTCGTTCCCGATGAGATCGGTGTGTTGTTGGCGTGCACGAAGATGGCGGCGTCGATGCGGTATGGCACCGCGTACCGTGCCGCAGACTTCCCCGCGGTTGGCAAGGCGTGGCGGGCCGGCCGGATCGACGCCCGTAAGGTCACCGTGATCGGTGAACAGGTCGGCTACCTGCCCGCCGACACCGCACAGCAGGTGGCCGCTAGCGCCGTCGACTACGCCACAGGGCAAGGCAGGCGGCCGGGTGGGGGGCGGACTGCTCCGCAGCTGCGGGAGTGGCTCCGCCGGAAGGTGATCGCCGCTGACCCCGGCGCTGCTGAGAAACGCCGGCAACGCGCGCTCTGCTGAGCGCCGGGT
>JAJAYZ010000041.1 GCA_027118455.1 Actinomycetes bacterium | reverse complement strand
TAGCTGCAGTCCTTGCAGACTGGCTTGCCGCTGACCTTCTTGGCGAACTGGCTGCGGTGGTGCACCAGGAAGCAGCGCGAGCAGGTGAACTCGTCCTCCTGCTTGGGGACGACGCGAACCGTCAGTTCCTCGCCGGACAGGTCGGCACCGGGCAGCTCATGCGACTCCGCTAGCTCGGTCTCGTCGACGTCGACGGTCGAAGAGGCAAGATCAGCCCGGCGAGCCTTCAACTCTTCGAGGCTGTCCTCGGAGAGTTCGTCGTCGGTCTTGCGTGGGGTGTCGTAATCGGTTGCCATGGGTTCAGGACCCCTCCTTCGAGGATCCGCTACTCCTATCGGTACTGGTAGCTGCCGGTGTAACACAACAAACGGGTGATTTCTGCCCGTCTGCCACACAACAGCGGGGCTCGGGGGGAGATTGTGCCCTAGCCTGCCCCTGCGCGTCGCGTCGGCGGTGACATGGGCGCGTCTAACTGGGGAATTTCTATCGACCTGAGAGGAACCATCATGGCCGTGTACGCCCTGGGCGAACGAATACCGTGCATCCACCCAGACGCCTTCGTCCACCCCGATGCCGTCGTCATTGGGGCTGTAAACCTGGGAGCGGAGGCCACCGTGTGGCCGGGTGCGGTGCTGCGCGGTGACTACGGAAGCATCTCGGTCGGCGCCAGAACCTCCATCCAGGACGGCGCCGTGATTCATGCCACATTTGAGCTCGCTACCGACATTGGGGCCGACTGCGTGATCGGGCACCTGGCCCATCTGGAGGGCTGCGTTATCGAAGACGGCTGCCTCGTTGGCTCCGGCTCGATCGTCTTGCACCTGGCCACCGTCCGCAGCGGAGCGCTCATCGGTGCCGGTGCCGTTGTCTCCGGTGGCACCGACGTCCCGGCCCGCGCCATGGCACTGGGTGTGCCAGCAAAGGTTCGCGCGGAGGCCGTGCAGCCGAACGCCTTTGCCGACACCGTCGCGCTCTACGTCGCCAACGGCCACCGCTACCGGGCCGAACTGCGCCGCCTCGACTGAGCCGAGGGCCACCCACTCGCTCGACCGGTTGCCTGACTAGCCGAAGGCACGCCCGAGCCGCTCTCGCCTCGCTTTCAGCGTGCGTTGAGCTCGAAGCGCTCGCACCCACCCGCTATTGACCGGCTGCGCCCGCCGTCGACATCCACCGGCCGAAACTGCACCTGCGCACCTGCGCACCCAGTCGGAACCCTCACCAGCATGAACGCCTGTCACTCCGACTGCCCGACCCGGTTGGGGACTTCCTCTTCCAAAGTGGTGGAGGTGCGTCCGGCGCTGCCCTCCAGTCCCGGGGCGTCTCGCACGGACAGCTCGGGCGTCTCGTCCGCGATGGTCAACTCGTGCGCGTAGCTCGTGGCAGCTACGCCCTTTCCTTCCTCTGAAGACATGGCGTACTGGGCACGTAGACGGAGCGACCACCTCAGGGCCTTGGCCGCCATCATGACCCCTGACGCGGTCGGCGGAATCAGAAGCGCCGCCCTGTTGTGGGGCTTGCCCGTGTCGCAGATCCCCGAACGCCTTGAGGTGATTCGGCCTCCCCGCGCAGGACGCTGGACGGTGGCCAGGACGATCTGCACGACCCTCGCGCCAGACTAAGTCTCCGTCGTTGCGGGTATCGCTGTGACCACACTGGAGCGCACCTGCATCGACATAGCCCTTGATCTGCTAGCACCGGAGTCACTCATCACCCTCGACGCGGCTCTGCGTAGCGGCGTGCGGCGCGACCGTTGAGTGGGCTGACTCACTATGCCCAAACCCCGATCGAGTCACGGGGACGGTGCAGCTCTTGGGTCTCGGGGTACCAGTCCCCGAGACAAGGCCAATCTGAGCTTTAGGTGCCAGGGCGAAGCCCTTCGTCCTGGCATTACCTCCCCAAGCTACGCGCGCCGAGCGCTCAGCCCGTCCCTGACCTCGTTTCCGGCGCGCAAGCGTGCGTCCGCCTCGTGGCGCAGCGGCTACTCCCAGGCGCCAACCTCGGCCAGCAACGCCTGCAGCGGCGCGGCAAGCTTAGGCCCGGACGCCACGACTGAACCGTCATCGCGCTCGACCACCATGGCACCGGCCTCCCTCGCGATCAACCCGCCAGCGGCTAAATCCCACGGCTGCAGTCCGCCCTCGAAGTAGCCATCGACGCGACCAGCCGCAACTGAGCACAGGTCGACCGATGCCGCACCAGCCCTGCGGATGTCGCGCACTTGACTGACCAGGAGTCCGACAGCCAGCCCCTGCCGCACGCGGGTTGCAGCGGCGTAGGCAAAGCCAGTGGCAATGAGCGCTTGGGACAGATCGGCGCACCCACTCACGGCAAGTCGGCTCCGGTGACCGTCGTCGTCGACCCAAGCCCCCATCCTCTTGCTGGCAGAAAAGAGCGTGGCTGTCGTCGGCACCATCACAGCAGCGCCCACCACCTCGCCGCGCCAAACCGCCCCAATGCTGACGGCCCACCCAGGAAGGCCATAGAGGAAGTTCACTGTTCCGTCGATCGGGTCGACCACCCACTCCAGGGCGGCACCAGTATCGCTACTCCTGCCGCTCTCCTCTCCCCACCAACGGGCATTCGGATCAGCAGCCAGCAGCCGCTCGCGGATCATCGCCTCAGCCTCATGGTCGGCAGTCGTGACGACATCGGTCGGCCCCGACTTGGTGCCCGACTCCACCGACCGCTGGCCGCGCCGCCACTGGAGCAGATGGGTACCGACCTCGCGGGCCGTGGCCGACGCCAGAGCGGTCAGCGCCTGCGCGTCGGGCTCGGTCACAGCGCAGGAACCGGGTCAGAGCCAGCAACAGCTGGCAACGGTGATCGAGGGTTGGGGCAACAGCCAGCCGCGCACCGGTCAGGACTGGCCGCCAGCGCACCCACCCTCGGCCGTCGCTCTGGCGAGATACCCTCAAGTCGTTCGCGCACCAGCTCACCCACCATCGACACCATGCGAGGGTCGGCGCCAGGAGTCGCGACCCGAACCATCAACAGGCCCACCTCATCGGCGGTGGCTCTGGCCTGGGTGTCGAGGTCCCAGAGCACCTCCATGTGGTCTGAGACAAAACCGATAGGCACCACCACGGCCGCCGTGCACGCGTCGCCAGCCAGAGCACGCAGGTGGTCGTCGATATCCGGCTCGAGCCACGGGATGTGCGGAGCCCCGCTTCGCGACTGGTAAACGAGGTCCCACGGCAGGTCGACACCGGTCGCCGCACGGACCTGCGAGGCGACGTAGCCAGCCACCTCGCGGTGCTGCTGGACGTACGAGCCTCCGGGTAGCCCGGTCGCCGGGCCGCTGCTGTCGGCCATTGACTCTGGGATCGAGTGCGTGGTGAACACCAGGCGCGCCGTCGACTGCTCGGCCTCAGTCAAGTTGCGCACGGCCTCAACCGTCGCATCGGCAAAGGGCGCGAGAAAGCCAGCGTGGTTGAAGTACGGCCCAAGGCGCTCGATCGTCGGCCCGTCCCCGCCAACCGTGGACAGAGCCGCCGCAAGATTTTCGCGGTACTGACGACATCCGCTGTACGAGGAGTAGGCAGACGTGAAGAAGGCAAGTGCTCGCTTCACTCCATCGGCGCGCATCTGCTCCAAGGCGTCGACGAGGTAGGGGCTCCAGTTCCGGTTGCCCCAGTAGACCGGAAGGTCGATGCCCTGCTTCGGCAGTTCTTCGCGCAACCTGGCAAGGAACTCGCGGTTCTGCCCACTGATCGGGCTGACTCCGCCGAAGTGGAAGTAGTGCTGCCCGACCTCACGCAACCGTTCGTCTGGGATCCCCCGCCCGCGCGTGACGTTCTGCAGGAAGGGCACGACCTCGTCTGGGCCTTCTGGTCCGCCGAACGACACGAAGAGCAAGGCGTCGAACGCGTTTTCCACGCAGTGATTGGCCATGACAGCATCCTGACAGCAATCGCGCAGACCCGCCGGACAGCGAGCAACCGCACCGAGCCAGCCGTAGGGGCCGCCCAGATAGCGTGGCGGAATGGCCAGTCCCTACACGCAGCTGCTTCGGACGCCGCACGCCTGGACCTTCTCGCTCGCTGGGTTCTTCGCACGGCTGCCCATCGCCATGGGTGGGCTCGCCCTGCTCTTGCTCATCGTCGACAGCACCGACTCGTACTTCCTCGCCGGCTCCGTCGATGCCACGTACATCCTGATCGGATCGTTTGCCGCGCCAGCCATCGCGATGCTGATCGACCGATACGGCCAACGCCGTGTTATCGGGCCGCAGATCACCATTCACGTGCTCGGCATCTCGGCGATTTTGATCCTGTTCGCGGTCGATGCCCCGCTCTGGACCTTCTTCATCGCCGCCGCTGTCGCAGGAGCTGCAATGCCCGTCATCGGATCAGCAGTACGTGCTCGGTGGTCGTACGTGTTGGGCGAGTCGCCATTGCTTCGAAGCGCTTACTCGTGGGAGTCAGTTGTCGACGAGTTCGTCTTCATCACCGGCCCGCCGCTGGCTGCCGGTGTAGCGGCAACAATAGGAGCACCAGCCGCATTGGCGCTGACCGCCGTGATCGGCACGACCGGGACGGCCGCCTTACTTGCTCAGGCCTCGACCGAGCCTGCACCGCGTCCGGAGACCCACCTCGGCGGACGACTGGCGATCACGTACCAGGGGATGCCCGCAGTCGTTGTGGTCATGGCCATGCTTGGGGTCGTCTTTGCGGGCGTCGAGGTCACGGTGATCGCCACCGCCCGAGAGGGCGGATCGGTGGCCGCGGCAGGGGTCGTCCTGGCGCTTTGGTCGGTCAGCTCGATGCTCTCCGGCCTCATCATCGGCGGGATGCAGCAACTTCCCAGGCTTCCCGCTCAGCTCGTCGGCGGTGCCGCGGTAACCACGTTGCTGCTGGCACCCCTGTTCTTCGTGCACTCCTTGGTCGGCATCGGCGCGGTGTTGTTCTTCGCCGGGGCCGGAGTCTCGCCAGCCCTGATCGCCGGATTCGCCCTGGCGGCCCGCCTCGTGCCCGGTGCGGCCCTGACCCAGGCACTGACCTGGACATCGACGGCGATCGGGGTGGGGTTTGCGCTCGGGTCACCAGCTAGCGGTTGGTTGGTCGACGAGATATCGATCAACGCCGGCTTCTGGGTGGCCATCACAGCTGGTGCAGTAGCGACGCTCGCAGCCCTTGTGGGGCTGCGAAGCCTGGGGCACGTCTACGCCGATCCTGGGGAGAGCACCGAGTCGACGCAGCGGGTGTGACATTCTTGCCGCCATGGCAGATCTTCGACTGGTGGGCGTCACCGATGACGGTGCCCGACTGATCCTCGAACGTGAGGATGGCGGGCAAGAACACGTGGCGGTCGATCAGCGCATGCGTTCCTTGCTCCAACGTCCATCGACGGAGGCCACGCAGACCCAGCTCGACCTCGAGAGCCGACTCAGCCCGCGTGAGATCCAGGCGCGGATCAGGAGTGGCCAAAGCATGAACGAGGTCGCCGCCGAGGCCGGAATATCGGTCGAGCGCGTCGAGCGGTTCGCCGGTCCGATCCTGCACGAGCGAGAGCACATCGCCCAAGAGGCCGCCAAGGTCAGCGTTCGTCGCGACGACCACGGGGCCGTCATGCTCCTTGGTGAGTTGGTCGGTCAGCGTCTGGAACAGCGCGGGGTCCCCCGCGACGGCATGGCCTGGGATGCCTGGCGCCGAGACGACGGCGGCTGGGAAGTCCGCCTCGACTACCTCGCCGGTGGCCAGGAGCGGTCGGCCGAGTGGGTCTACGATCCGGCTCGCCGAACGATGACTGCCGACGACGACGAGGCTCGCTGGCTGCTCGAGGAAGAGCCGACTGCTGAGGTGACTCAACTGCGGTCGCTGCGGTCGGTCGACAAAACTGCCGATGCTGATACAGCGACTTCACCCGAGGAGACTGACCAAGAGCCAGTGGCCGAGAGTGAGCCACCGATGAAGTCAGGAACCCAAGAGGCCATCGACACCTTGCTGCGCGGACGCGAGACGGTGCCGGATGCCCCGCCAACGAAGCGAAAGAAGAAGGCATCGGTGCCGAGCTGGGACGAGATCCTCTTCGGCTCACGCAAGCCTGAGTAGCCCCCCGTCGCTGGGTTCCTGGGTCCAGCTGAGCTCAGTGGCTGGTCGCCCGCGACAAGGATCGGGCGAAGGCGACCGCCTGCTCGACGCCGTCGATGCCGTCAGCTGCCACCGAAACCCGTACCGAGAAGTCATCGACCGTCGTGCTACCCGTGTAGCCGTGGTCAGCTTCGCACTCGGGGTCGCCACAGCTGGCGGGCTCGAGGTCGAGCCGGCTGATCGCGCCCCAACCGACAGAGATGACCACCTCGCGGGGCAGCGCACCCGGGTCGTAGCCGGCGGGGTTGTCGACAACGTGACTGACCACAACTGACGTCAGCCGGTCGATGCGCACCGCCTCGGTGCTGGTGGCAGCGTGCGGCGGGCCGGTCATCTCGTCAGCGGGGTAGTCGTCGGTGTGGCCGATCACCAGGCGCGTGGACGTCAGGAGGACAACGGTGAGGTGACGGCGCAACTCGTCGCGGTCGAAGGTGGCCTCGTGGTGGACGAGGAAGGAGACAAGCTGTTCGTCAGCCACCGCCAGCGCCAGCGAGTGCAGCACCACGTTGGGGTAGTACCCGCACCGCTCAACGGCCGCGCGGAGCTCAGTCTGCTGCTGACCCGAAGTGGTCACGGGGAGGTTGGTCATGCCGACCATTGTGGCACCGGCCACCGACCGACCCACCGGGGTCAGCCGAGAAGCCGCCTGGCCGGCAGATCGGTCCGACTCCGTGGGTGGCGCAAGGTGATGGCCGCACCCAGGACGGCGAGCCCCCCTTCGGAGGCGACAACGGGCCGAAGCACGAGGTGAGCCACCTCGGGCAGGTCATCGGCGAGGCTGGCCACCCGGGCCACCAGGTGACCGAGCAACTCACGGTCAACGGCGTGCCCAGACCGCGTCTGCCGCAGAAGTCCAGCTGCGCGTGGCCGGTCGAGCAACTCGTGCACATCGTGGACCGTCAACGGTGGCACCGCGTATGCGCGGTCGCCCATCACGTCGTACGCCACCCCGCTGAGCCCAAAGGTCACCACCGGCCCGAAGAGTGGGTCTTCAACGGTCTCGATGACCACTGACACACCAGCGTCGGCCTGCCGCTGCACGACCAGGCGGTCGTAGTCCAGCCGCTCCAGGTCCGCGAGGCGGGCAGCGAACTGGTGGCGCAGCTCGCCATCGTCGGCGATATCGAAGAAGACACCGCCGAGGTCACTGCGCAGCCGAAGATAGGTGTCGACTGTCTTCAGGACCACCGGGTACCCGAGCTCTGACGCGGCTAGGGCTGCCTCGTCGGCGTTCCGCGCGGTGCGACGCGGCCACAGCTTTACGCCGTAATGTGCGAGCAGCGTGGTTGCCTCCGAGTCGGTGAGCGTGCGCTGCTCGGCGGCGGCGGGCAGCCAACCACTCACCTGGGCACGCGCGCTCTCAACGTCAATGCCATCGGGCACGACGGGGGTGTCGCTGGCGTGCCGGCGCCAGAGCACGTGGCGATGAACAGCGGCGAGCGCCCGCACCGCGTCCTCCACTGCCGGGTAGGTCGGGACCGAACCAACCTGTGGGCGCCCTGCGGCCAAGTCGTCGAGCAGCCGATGCGTCCCCTCCACGGCGAACATCACCCCGAGGATCGGGGTGTTGGCGCGCGCGGCCACCCGCAGAACGGCTGCGGCCGAACGGGCGCCGGTGTCGTGCAGACCGGGCACATACATGGTGAGGATGGCATCAACTGCGGGGTCGTCGGCTGCCGCAGCAAGTGCGCGCTCGAACTCCTCAGGGGTCGAGCGCGGCCCGAAGACGATTGGTGGGTCGACCCACCCCAGTCCCGCACCGGCCACCGCATCGGCAGCCATCAAGGTCATGGCATCGGAGTTGCTCATCGCAAGGACGCGGTTGCCCTTCGGCAGCGGTTGGGTGATCAGCAGCTGCGCGACGTCGTACATCTCCGAGACCGTCTCAGTGCGGATGACTCCAGACTGAGTGAACATCTGCTCGACGGCCTCCGCGCGCAGCCCAGACGTGCGAACGGCGTGGCCCAAGGGTGCTCCCTGGGTCGAGCGGCCCGTCTTCACCGCCACGATCGGCTTGCGAACGCCGAGCCTCCTGGCGATCCGACTGAACTTGCGCGGGTTACCGATCGACTCCAGGTAGAGCATGACCAGTTGGGTGGCATCGTCATCCTCCCAGTACTGCAGCAAGTCGTTGCCACTGATGTCAGCGCGGTTGCCGGCCGAGACGAACGTGGAGATTCCCAAGTCACGCTTGCTTGCTGCCTCCAGCAGGGCAGCCCCTGGCGCTCCCGACTGAGCGAAGAACCCGATTGGTCCACGCGGAGGTACGTGCGGCGACAGCGATGCGTTCAGGTGGACGTCGTCAGCGGTGTTGATGAAGCCAAGAGCATTCGGGCCGAGGACCCGAAGACCCGAAGCGCGCGCAGTACGCATCAACGACTGCTGCGCTGCCCAACCCTCCTGGCCGCTCTCACCAAAGCCGGACGAGACCACCACCAGGCTGTGCACCCCAGCGGCAGCAGCATCCTGGACGATGTCGGCCACCGCTGAGGCCGGGGTCGCCACGATCGCGAGGTCGATCGGGCCAGGAGCCGCCCGCAGCGTCGGGTAGCACGGCAACCCGGCCACTTCGCCGCCCGCGTTCGGGTTGACGGCGACCACCGGCCCGGCGAAGCCACCATCGACGACGTGCCGAGCGACGGCGTAGCCGATCGACATCGGATCACGGCTGGCACCGACCACCGCCACCGATCGTGGACGGACGAGGCGCGCTACCGAGTTGGCCTCCGAGCGCTGCTCGCGGGCATGGGTGACTGCCAGCGACGATGCCGTTGGTGTGATGTCGAACGAGAGTGCGATGAAGCCTTCGTCGCGTGCCGTCTGCGCGGTGTACCCGGCGTGTGCGAAGACCTCGAGCATCCGGGCGTTCTCCGGAAGGACCTCGGCCACAAAGCGGCGGATCCCACATTCGCGCGCGGCCTGGGCGATGTGCTCGAGGAAGATCGTGCCAAGTCCACGTCCCTGGTGCTCGTCCTCGATGACGAAGGCCACCTCAGCCTCGGCGTCGCCAACCCGGTCGTACCGGACGACGCCGATGATCGCGTCACCGATCGTGGCAACGAGCGCGACACGGTCGCGGTAGTCGACGTGGGTGAAGCGCTCGACGTCACGATCGGACAGCCGCGGGTAGGGAGCGAAGAACCGGTAGTAGACCGTTGTTGCCGAAAGGCGCGAGTGGAAGGTGATGAGGCCAGCAGCATCGTCGGGTCTGATCGGCCTCAGGTGGCAGGTGCCACCGTCGCGCAGCACGACGTCGGCCTCCCACGCCTCGGGGTAGGTGACGGCCACCCCTCCACGCTACTGCCCGTCGCGCGTCCCCCTGCCCACAGATGACCATCCCCTGCCGCGGGTCGCCGCGGCACTTGGGGGTGGCTCAGGAGAGACTGGGCAGGTCCGTCTCCCCTGTCCCACTGGAGCCCCGTCCCGCATGGCCCGTCGCAAGTCCACCCCAGCCCCCGCTCAGCCCGTCCGCGAGACGATCGTCGATGTTGACGTTGCCGACGAGATGCAGGGCAGCTTCCTTGAGTACGCCTACTCGGTGATCTACTCGCGTGCCCTGCCCGATGCACGCGACGGACTCAAGCCCGTGCACCGCCGGATCCTCTTCCAGATGGACGACATGGGGCTGCGGCCGGACCGCGGCCACGTAAAATCGGCCCGCGTGGTCGGTGAGGTGATGGGAAAGCTGCACCCGCATGGTGACGGGGCTATCTACGACGCTCTCGTGCGTATGGCACAGCCGTTCTCCATGCGACTACCACTGGTCGACGGCCACGGAAACTTCGGAAGCCTCGACTCCGGACCGGCCGCCATGCGGTACACCGAGTGCCGGTTGGATGCAGCTGCGCTTCTGATGACCGGGTCGATCGACGAAGACGTCGTCGACTTCAACCCCAACTACGACGGCCAGCTCACCGAACCACAAGTGCTTCCAGCTGCCTACCCGAACTTACTGGTCAACGGAGCCACCGGCATCGCCGTCGGCATGGCCACCAACATGGCCCCGCACAACCTCGTTGAGGTCATCTCGGCGGCTCGACACCTTCTGGCACACCCGACGTCCGACCTCGACACCATCATGCGCTTCATCCCTGGCCCCGACCTACCAACGGGCGGGACCATCGTGGGGCTCGAGGGCATCCGCGACGCCTACTCGTCCGGCAAGGGATCCTTCCGCGTCAGGGCCACTACCCGCATCGAGAATGTCACCCCGCGCCGCAAGGGCATCATCGTGACCGAGCTGCCGATGGGTGTCGGCCCCGAGAAGGTCGTCGAGAAGATCTCCGACCTCGTTCGCAACAAGAAGTTGCTGGGCATCGCTGGCCTTGTCGACCTCACCGATCACGAGCAGGGACTGCGACTGGTCGTCGAGGTGAAGAACGGTTTCAACCCTGATGCGGTTCTTGACGAGCTCTACCGGCTCACTCCGATGGAGGACTCGTTCGGCATCAACAACGTTGCCCTCGTTGAGGGGCAGCCACGCACGTTAGGCCTCCTGGAGCTGCTCCAGGTCTACCTCGACCACCGGATCGAGATCGTCCGGCGACGCTGTGAGTTCCGCCGCCGTAAGGCATCCTCCCGGCTGCACCTGGTCGATGGACTGCTGATCGCCATCGTCGATATCGACGAGGTCATCGCGGTGATCCGCAGTTCCGACGACGCCACCCAGGCCAAGGAGCGGCTGATCAGTGTCTTCGAGCTGAGCGATCTACAGGCCACCTACATCCTCGACATGCCACTGCGCCGGCTCACCAAGTTCAGCCGAATCGAACTCGAAACCGAGCGGGAAGAGCTTCTCGCCACCATCGACGAGCTCACCGCGATCCTCGACGACGAGAAGTCGCTCAGAAAGCTTGTCTCCACTGAGCTTGCTGACGTCGCCAAACAGTTCGGGACGCCACGGCGCACCGTTCTCCTCGAGTCAGCAGGACAGCCGACCAGAGCGTCAGCGCCGCTCGAGGTCACCGACGACCCGTGCCGAGTACTCCTGTCGGCTACCGGACTCCTTGCAAGAACGATGGATGAGGCACCTCTCGAACCGGTCAGCAAGCGCGCCAAGCACGACGTGATCGTCGGTGACATCGCCGCCACAGCGCGCGGCGACGTCGGGCTGCTGACGTCCACCGGAGAGGTTATTCGGCTCTCGGTGCTCGACCTTCCGACGCTGCCGAACACGGCAGCCGGACCAACACTTGCCGGCGGCGCACCGGTGCGCGAGTTCGTCGACCTTGGGCGCGACGAGCGGGCCTTGGGACTGGTGTCGCTCGACGGCTCGGCAACCGTGGCGCTCGGCACGCGCGATGGAGTCGTGAAGCGAGTGTCCGTCGAGCCGCTGACGAACAAGGACCGATGGGACCTCGTCGGGCTCAAGGACGATGACGAGGTGGTGGGCGCGGTCCCCGTCGACGACACCGACGACCTGGTCTTCGTCACCTCCGACGGCCAACTGCTGCGCTTTGGCGCCGCGACAGTGCGCTCGCAAGGGCGAGCAGCCGGAGGCATGGCTGGGGTTCGACTCAATGCCGACGCGCAGGTAGCCTTCTTCGGGGCGGTTCCGACCGCAGTTGCAGCTGCGGTCGTCACGGTCTCGGGCAGCTCAGCTGCGTTACCGGGAACCGAGGCGGGCAGCGTCAAAGTCAGCGCCTACGCCGAATACCCCGCCAAGGGCCGTGGAACCGGCGGTGTGCGCTGCCATCGTTTCCTCAAGGGCGAGGACACCATCATCTTGGCCTGGGCTGGGCCGGCCACGCCGATCGCCTGCGCCGGCGCCGGCGTACCGATCGACCTGCCTGCCGCCGACGGCCGACGCGACGGCAGCGGCGAACGCGCCACCCAGCCGATCTCCGCTGTGGGGTCGAGTCGCGGGTGACGGTGACCTGCTCGGCGATCCGCGCCCAGACGAACGAGTCCCTTGCTGGCACCGCGCCGCACGCCAGGCTCTGGGTGCTGCTCGAGCAACCGGGACCGTGGGGGCGCGACGCACTGGTCGAGAGTCACCTGCCCTCAGTCGATGGACACGCCCTGGCCGCTCTGGCGGCGGCGCGTCCGGTGCGCGTTGGGCTGATCCGATCAGTTGGCGCCCATCCCGACGTTCGCGGTGGTGCTCGCACCTTGCTGCTCGCCCGCACCGATGCAGGCGCCTCCTGGATAGCAGCACGGTCGGTTGCGGACGTCGGTTCGCTTCACGCTCTGCTCGATGTCGACGCTCTGCTGAACGCAAAGGACGCTCCGACCAACCTCCCTGGCGAACAGCTGCCGGCACCGGCCAACGCCCTGCTGGTCTGCACCAACGCCAAACGCGATCAGTGCTGCGCCGTTCTGGGACGTCCGATGGCGGCCTCGATGGCTACGGCGGCCGACGCGCGCACGCAGGTGTGGGAGACCTCGCACACCGGGGGCCACCGCTTTGCCCCGACCTTCGTCTCGCTGCCCGACGGCTACCTCTACGGCGGACCGGACGCCGAGTCCCGCAGCCTGGACGCATGCCGGGGTCGGTCATCGCTGCCACCAGCCGGTCAGGCGGCCGAGCTTGCAGTGCTGCGTCGCCTCGGAGCGAGCGCGCCGCGCCCCCTCGAGGTGCACCGTGAGGACGACGGTCGTTGGCGGGTCACCGCGAACGGCCGCCACTTCCTGGTCGCGGTTGAGGAACGTCCCGGAATCGACCGCCCCGAGTCATGCGGCAAAGCCGCGGTGCCGTCCCACACCTGGCAGACGGCCATAAGTTGAACCACCCTCCGACAACCTGTGAGTGACCGCCTTCATCGCGGCCGCTCACTCACACATTGCTGGCCTGGGGCAGGATGGAAGTTATGGCTCTCACCTCGTCCCTCGTACCGTTGGGCACAGCTGCTCCCGACTTCACTGTCCCGGACGTTGGTGGCGCTCCACACTCGCTCGGCGACTTCACCGCGCCCGTGCTTGTGGTGGCCTTTGTCTGCAACCACTGCCCCTACGTCAAGCACATCGAGTTGGCGTTCGGACGGATCAAGGCGACCGATCAGGTCGCCATCGTCGCTATCAGCAGCAACGACGTCGAGCGCTACCCCGAGGATGCTCCCCCACAGTTGGCCGGCCAGGCCGAGCGCTCCGGCTGGACGTTTCCGTACCTCGTCGACACCGACCAGTCGGTGGCGAAAGCCTACGGAGCGGTCTGCACCCCGGACTTCTTCGTATACGGCCCCGACCGCAGGCTGGCCTATCGGGGTGCCTTCGACGCGTCCACCCCCGGCAACGGCGAATCGGTCACCGGGGCCGATCTCACGAACGCCATCGCGTTGGTGGCAGCCGGCCAACCCGTACCTGAGCCACACCGCCCCAGCATGGGCTGCGGCATCAAGTGGCTGCCCGACAACGAGCAAGCTGAGGCCCCCTGATGATTCTCGGTGGAGCATTCGACGACGTTCTTGAGGCCAACGCGGAGTTCTCGGCGCACTTTCAGATCTCGGGTTTGCCAGCCAGGGCAGCCCGAGGCCTGGCCGTGCTCACCTGCATGGACTCGCGGATCAATCCCTTCGACATCCTCGGGATCGGTCCAGGGGACGCCAAGGTGTTGCGTAATGCGGGGGGCCGCGTCACCGAGGACGTTCTCCGCACCCTGGTGCTCGGCGCTTACCTGCTCGACGTCACGCGCGTCTTGGTCATGCCGCACACCCAGTGCCGAATGGCCGAGTCGACCGAGAACGACATCCACGCCTTCATCGGGGCCGAGTACGGCGTCGACACCCGCAGCCTGGAGTTCCGCACCACCGACGACCAGGTGGCCTCCCTGCGCCACGACCTCGTCCGCATTCACGCCTACCCGCTGCTCCCCAGGGAGCTACAGATCGGTGGAGCGATCTTCGACGTCGACACCGGCAGGCTGCAACCGGTACCGCTCGACACCTCGTACGACTAGCGGCACCGGGCCATCGCGCTAGTCGCGACGGGAGTAAGCGCCTGAGGTGTAGGAGCCGATGTCTAGGGCGACACCGAAGAAGACGAGGAACCAGCCGAAGCCGGAGACCTCCTGGATCGGCGCCCACGCGATCGCCCAGAAGAGGGCCGTCCACGGCAAGAAGACCAGGGCAAGGAGTTTGACCCAGAAACTGTCGATCGACTGGTCGACCTCGTTCGTGAAAATCCAAGCAAAGAGAAAAGCAGCACGGGGGCCGACCAGGCCCATCAGCGCAACGATGCAGCACATGGCCGCGACCCTATCGGGTCAGGCGTCGATGCGGGCCCGGTCGAGATCAGCAGCCCCGTCAATGATGAAGTCACGCCGCGGGGCGACCTCGTTACCCATCAGCAGCTCGAAGACGCCTGAGCCCTGTTCGGCGTCAGCGAGGGTGATCCGCCGCAGCGTGCGGTGACGCGGGTCCATGGTGGTCTCGCGGAGCTGCTCGGCATCCATCTCGCCGAGGCCCTTATACCGCTGGATCGGCTGTTTGATGCGTTTACCCTTCTTCTCGAGGTCAGCAAGCAGCTTCTTCATCTCGACATCGGAGTAGGCATAGATGTACTCGTTCTTCTTGCCACCACCGGTGACCACCTCGATCCGGTGTAACGGCGGCACTGCCGCGTACACCCGGCCGGACGCCAGCATCGGCCGCATGTAGCGGTGGAACAGCGTGAGCAGCAGCGTGCGGATGTGGGCGCCGTCGACATCGGCGTCGGTCATGATGATCACCTTGCCGTAGCGGACAGCGTCTGGGTCGAAGGTGCGTCCTGAGCCAGCACCCAACACCTGGATCAGCGACGCACACTCGCTGTTCTTCAGCATGTCGGCGACGGACGCCTTCTGGACGTTAAGGATCTTGCCACGAATGGGTAGCAGCGCCTGGAACTCCGAGGACC
This sequence comes from Actinomycetes bacterium, assembly GCA_027118455.1. Taxonomy (GTDB): domain Bacteria; phylum Actinomycetota; class Actinomycetes; order JAHEKZ01; family JAHEKZ01; genus JAHEKZ01. Next base: position 55,773 of record JAJAYZ010000041.1, on the reverse strand, counting down.
GGGCCAGCTTGGCGGTGCCGAGCGCGCTGTCGCCCTCGACGATGAAGATCTCGGTGCGTTCGATGTCGTCGCTACGACAGTCGGCGAGCTTCGCCGGCAAGGACGAGGTCTCCAGCGCATTCTTCCGACGCTGCAGCTCTTTGGACTGACGCGCGGCAATTCGGGCCCTGGAAGCGCCGGCCACCTTCTCCAGAATCGCGCGGGCCCGAGTCTTGTCACCTCGCTTGGTGGACGTCAGCACCTTGGTGAGCTCACGGTGCACGACGTGCGAGACGATCCGCGTCGCTGCCGAGGTGCCGAGGACCTCTTTGGTCTGGCCCTCGAACTGCGGCTCGGCCAGCCGAACGCAGACGACCCCGGTGAGGCCCTCGAGGACGTCATCTTTGATGACCGGGTCGTCGTTGACCTTGAGCAGTTTGGCCGCCCGTAGCTGTTCGTTGACCGTGCGGACCAGCCCGCGCTCGAAGCCCGAGACGTGGGTGCCGCCCTTGGGGGTCGCGATGATGTTGACGAAGCTACGCACCGTCGTGTCATACCCACCGCCCCAACGAAGAGCAATGTCGACAGTCAGCTCGCGCTCGACCTCGGTCGGCGACATGTGTCCTTGGGAGTCGAGCACCGGGACCGTCTCGTGAAAGTGCCCAACACCGTGCAGCCGGACGACGTCAGCGATGGCCACGTCGTTGCTGAGGAACTCGACATACTCGGCAATACCTCCGTCGAAGCGGAAGGACTCTTCGACGACTTCATCAGCTCGCGCGTCGTGTAGGTGCAGGGTGAGCCCAGGCACCAGAAACGCGGTCTGTCGCATGCGACTACGCAACTCATCGAGGGAGACCTCGGCGTCGTTGAGGAAGATCTGGTGGTCGGCCCAGTAGCGGACGCGGGTGCCGGTCTTCTTCTTCGGCGCCTTGCCGACGACGCGCAACCCCGAACGCTTGACGAACTCGGTGTCGTTCGCGGGGCTAGCGAACTCGCCGGGGATTCCGCGCCGGAACGACATCGCGTGGATCTTGCCGTCACGGTCGACCTCGACGTCGAGTCGCGAGGAGAGGGCGTTGACCACTGAGGCACCGACTCCATGGAGCCCTCCGGATGCGGTGTATGACCCGCCCCCGAACTTGCCGCCGGCGTGCAGCTTGGTGAGAACGACCTCGACGCCGGTTAGCTTGGTCTTGGGCTCAACATCGACCGGAATACCGCGTCCGTCGTCCTCGACCTCAACTGAGCCGTCCGCCAGCAGTCGGACATCGATCCGGTGGCAGTAGCCAGCGAGCGCCTCGTCGACGGCGTTGTCGATGATCTCCCAGAGGCAGTGCATGATGCCGCGGGAGTCGGTGGAGCCGATGTACATACCGGGGCGCTTGCGCACCGCCTCCAGGCCCTCGAGCACCGAGAGGTGCTTGGCGGTGTACCCGCCGCCCCGACCGGCGCCAGATGCGGCTTTCTTGGCGGCCGGCCTTTGGGTCGAGGATGCGGCCGAATCTGCCCCCTGATCTGCTGTGGGGCTGGCGGAGGTACGGGCTACTGGCACGTCCCTGAGGCTATCGGGCAGGTCCGACCGGGTGATGTTGACGCACCGACGGGTGCACTTCGGTCACAATTGGCGTGTCGTGACGTAGATCACCCGATGGTCTGAGTGAAGGTATACGCCAACGGCGAACCTCGCCGCTGGCAGCAGCGGGAAGTGTCGGACTGTGATGTGATGTTGAACCAGGTGCCGGGGTCCTCTCGGCACCGACCCGACGGTCACGTGGCCCAAGCCGCGAGGCTCTCAGTGAGGAGTGAGGCGACGTGACAACCGCACTGGCCCCCGACACCACGCTGACCGCTGCCGACCGCTGCGACAAATGCGGCGCGCAGGCATACGTCCGAGTGCGCCTGATCACCGGTGAGCTGCACTTCTGCGCCCACCACGCCAAGCAGTTCGAGCCGAAGTTGAAGACGGTCGCCGTCGAGATCACCGACGAGACGGCTCGCCTCGTCGAGAACTGACCCTTGCTGACGGGTTCACGGCTGGCCGCCGTCGCCCTGCTTGCCACGTTCGCGATCAGCATGGCGGGGTGCACGAACTCGAAGGAGTCAAGCGAGTCCGCACCAGCGAGCAGTTCACCCTCCGGAGCCGTCACCACAAGCCGACCATCGGATGACGTTGATCCCACCCCTTCGGGCGAGCCCACCGGCGGGGCCGCCGCACTGACCCAAGCCGTGGCACAGGCTGCCCTCGACGACGCGCTCGCGGCCGTTGACAACGAAGGGTCCATCAGCTTCACCTCCCAGGGCGAGAACGTCATTGACGACGACGTCACCAAGATCTCGGGCTCAGGCGCCTGGACACGAAAGCCGTTGGCATGGGCGACCACCACCACCATCGACCGGCCGAAGTCCGCGGTAGCCACTGGCAACGGTGTCGACCAGACCACCGAACTGATTTACGTGGAGTCGACCCCGACAGGTCCCTACGTGCGCACCACCTTCGCTGCCGTCAAAAAAATAGGGTTCACTGGCTCGAACGGTCGTTGGTGGATGCGTGTTCCGGGCTACGGGGTGGGCGATGGTGTCACCTGGAAGGACATCAGCACACCACTCGACCTCAGGATGCTGGTCCAGACGGACGCGTCCGCCGGCTCTGCAATCGGCGACACCCTGACGATCAGCGGCACCATTCCGAGCTCGTCGGCGCTCGTCGCACTTGACCTCACCGATCACCTGGGAGGACTTGGCTTCGCGAACCGCTTCGAGGACAGCTCGACCAGAGTTCTCGTCACCATCGGGGCCGACGGACTGCCGCAGACGCTGCAGTTCACCGGAACGAACATCAGCCTGCCGGGGGTCGGTCTGCCCGAATACGTGGCCAAGGAGCTCGCCGGCGCTCGCTATCTCGTCGAGTATGGCGACGCGAACCTCAAGGGCCCGATCAAGGCACCGGACCAGTCCGTGCCGTCCAAGGCCTTGACGCCCTAACTCCTTGGTCGCTGCGGATCAGCAGCCGATATCCACCCAGTGCGGCTTGCGACCCACCCGTACCTTGTGCGCCCGAGCCTTCTGCCTCATCTGTTTCCTGTATCGCTTCATGGTGTGGTGGGAGAAGTCGGTATGGGTCATGCACTTCCATGCCCTGTACTGCTCGTGGCGCAGCGGGCTGAGCAGACTCTCACCATGGCCGATGATGTTGCGTGCCGCGATGTTGTACTTCGCCATCAACCACAGCGTCAGGTGGAACGACGCTCGGCGCTGCCGGTCGCGGCCCATGACTTGGTGGTCAGATCTACCCACATGCTCGATCCCGATGGCCGTCTGGTTCAGCCCGATCGTGTGGCGGCAGCGCAGGTCAAGCGGAACGGTGCGATGAATGCGACCCCGCTCATTGATGATGAAGTGGGTACACACCCCCGGTGACTCACCGAGGTGCTTGGTGTTGTTCGCCATCGTCCACCACGCGCTCATCATCGACGGGCCGTCGGTGTAGTGCTCGACGATCACCCGCGGCTTGTTGAGGTGATACTGCCGCTTTCCATAGTGGCGCTTCGAGTACCGCGCCATCTGCATCTTGCGCTTGTAGTGGAACGGGATCAGTTTGGAGGTCATCTTGGGGCGCAAGGACGACGGCTGCTTGACCTGCCTCGCCACATCGACCCGCACGTCACCAGGACCTGCCGCCGACGTGCCCGACCAGGAGGCCAGCATCACCAGTACGCCAACCAGCGCGGCACCCAGTGCCATGCCAGCGCGACCAGCGAAGCCAATCCTTCGACGGATGGGTGGCTCTGGGTGCCTCATTGCATCGAGGCTACCCGCTCGCTCCGGGGCTCTCGTCCGGACCGCGCTCCGCGACTAGGCTCAACGTATGCGCATCCTCGTAACGGGCGGCCTCGGCTTCATCGGACGCAAGATCGTTCTGACCGCCCTCGAGGGTGGCCATGAGGTGCGAATTCTGGATCGCACACCGGCTCTGCCCAGTACCTCAACAGTCGACGTGGTCACCGGTGACGTCACAGACGCTGCGGCGACTGAAGCAGCCTTGGACGGGATCGACGTCGTCTGCCACCAGGCCGCCAAGGTCGGCCTCGGGGTCAACCTCCAGGACATGCCCGCCTACGTCTCCGACAACGACGGCGGAACAGCTGTCCTTCTTGCAGCGATGCACCGCGCGGGCGTCGACCGATTGGTGCTGGCCTCCTCGATGGTCGTCTACGGTGAGGGTCGATACGACTGCCCCGAACATGGACGTCAACCCGCTCCGCCACGTTCCAAGCAGGCTCTGGGCGCCGGACAGTTCGAACCGACCTGTGAACTCTGCGGAACGCCCATGACGCCGGGCCTGGTGCAAGAGGACGCGCCTCTCGACCCCCGCAATGCTTACGCTGCGTCGAAAATCGCGCAGGAGCACCTCACCAACATTTGGGCCAACCAAACCGGTGGCCGAGCCATCGCCCTGAGGTACCACAACGTGTACGGCCCTGGGATGCCCCAGGATACGCCGTACGCCGGAGTTGCCAGCATCTTTCGGTCAGCGCTGCTCGGGGGCGAGGCACCACAGGTCTTCGAGGACGGCCAGCAGCGACGCGACTTCGTCCATGTCGCCGACGTGGCGCGCGCGAACATCGCCTCGATCAACGCTGTCACCCGGGACGCCACGGCACCGTACCGCGCCTACAACGTTGGCTCAGGGGAAGTGCGTTCCGTCCACGACATGGCGCGCGCCCTGGCTGAGGCGCTCGACGGTCCCGAACCGGTCGTGACCGGCCAGTTCCGACTTGGCGACGTCCGCCACATCACCGCAGACTCGCACCGGCTCGGCCGTGAGCTCGGTTGGATTCCCGGCGTGTCGTTCGCCGACGGCATGCGCGAGCTTGCCGCGGAAAGGTCCGACAGCATGACGTGATGGCCAGGTGGACGCCAGCGCCCGCCACCTCAGCAGCAATATCTAACAGTAACGTCACCGATCATTTGTCATCTGGTGTTCAGCTCGGCTAAGCACCATGATGATCGAAACAGACCATTGGTCCCCCCAACCGTGAGCAACGGAGTGACTATGAGCACGATCGAAGAACGACTTGCCCCCGTCCTGCAAACCGCTGCGGCGCACGCCGCCGCGGTCGATACCGAAGGTGAGTTCCCCGAGGCTGCCGTCCAAGCACTGCGAGACTCTGGGTTATTGGGCCTTACGCTGCCGACCGACGTCGGCGGCCTAGGCGCGGGCCCTGTGGAGTTCGCCGAAGTCGCCCAACGACTGGCTGCCGCCTGCGGCTCGACAGCCATGATTTATCTGATGCACGTCTCGGCAGCCATGCCAATTGCCTCAGCACCCCCCAACATCCCCGGCGTGGTCGAAGACCTCGCCAGCGGCGCGGCCCTCGGAACCCTCGCATTCAGCGAGCGCGGATCACGCAGCCACTTCTGGGCACCTGTGTCAAGGGCTGAGCGCGAGGCAGGGCAGGTCCGACTGCGTGCCGACAAGAGTTGGGTCACTTCCGCCAGCTGGGCCGACACCTACGTCATCAGCACCCTTTCGGCCGAAGGCGATGGGCCTACCGACACCGACCTCTACGTGATTGGCCGCGACGCAGATGGCGTCAAGGTGGCTGCGCCGTGGCAAGGCATGGGCCTCCGCGGCAACGCTTCTTCGCCGATGACTGTCGACACCCTCGTTGACGAAGACACCCGAATCGGCGAGGCAGGATCCGGCTTCGCCACCATGATGAGTGTCGTCTTGCCCTGGTTCAACCTCGGCAACGCTTCGGTCACTCTCGGTCTGGCCCAGGCCGCTTTGGACGCGTCCGTCGTCCATGTCACTGGGGCGCGCCTCGAGCACCTCGACTCACGCCTCGCCGACCTGCCGACCATCCGGGCGCGCATCGGCCGTGCCGGCATCATGTTGGCCGCTCAGCAGGAGTACGTCCGCGCCACCGCCCGCAAGATCGCTGAGCCGGACGACTCGACCATGATGTACGTCCTCGGCGCTCGCGCATCAGCCAACGAGGCGGCGCTCACCATCACCGACGAGGCGATGCGCGTCTGCGGCGGCGCCGCCTTCTCCAAACACCTTCCCGTCGAGCGCGCCTTCCGAGATGCCCGAGCAGGCTACGTGATGGCACCAACCGCCGATATCCTCTACGACTTCTACGCCAAAGCCCTCTGCGGAATGGATCTCTTCTGATGCAACCGGTCCTCGTCGGTGCTGTCGCTTATACCGCCAACGTCGTTCCGATCTGGGAGGGCATTCGCGACTACTTCCGCGGCTCCGAGGTCGAGATGGACTTCGTGCTCTTCTCGAACTACGAGCGGCAGGTCGAGTCGTTGCTCGCCGGACACATAGACCTGGCCTGGAACACCAACCTCGCGTACGTGCGGACGGTCGGTCGCACTAACGGCGAGTGCCGAGTGCTCGCCATGCGCGACTCAGACCTCGTCTTCCAGACGGTGTTCGTCGCCCGCAACGGCTCTGACTACAAGAACCTGACTGACCTGAAAGGCTCGCGTGTGGCACTCGGGTCACGCGACTCGGGGCAAGCACGCATCCTGCCTCAGAAGTTCTTGGCCGATGCCGGTCTTGCCGACGACGACCTCCAGCTGGTCATCTTCGACTCAGACGTTGGCAAGCATGGTGACACCGGGCGCAGCGAGCTCGACGCCCTTCGCGCCGTGCTCGACGACGAGGCAGACGTGGCTGCCCTGGGCATCACCACCTGGAACCAGCTCACCCAAGCCGGCGAGGTTGGCGTCGAGGCGGTCTGGACCAGCCCGGAGTACTGCCACTGCAACTTCACCGCGCTGCCCACCCTCGACGAGGCTCGGGCCGAGAGGTGGGTGTCACACCTGCTCAAGATGGACTGGGATAACCCCGAACACCGTCAGATCCTGGAGATGGAGGGGCTCAAGAAATGGGTGCGCCCCGAGCTGGACGTGTACGCGTCGCTGTTCGAGGCCGTGAAGGAACAACAGATTCCTGACACCTGGTGATCATTTCAGACAGCGATCGCGCTCGCTTGGCCATTCGCCTGGTCGAGGCGGTAAATGCCGCGGCCACCGGCACCACGGTGCTGGTGCCGCTGCACCATCCCGACGAAGTCGACGTCGTCGACCAGTGGTGCAAGCGCACCGACAACTCCGTGCTCGCCATCCACGACGAGGCGGTCGAGGTGTACCGGGGGCGGCTGTCAGACCCCTCCAGCAGTCTGCCCGCTGACCGCATGCCGGGATCGCGACTGTGGATGTACACCAACTTTCACTGCAACCTCGCCTGCGACTACTGCTGTGTCTCATCATCGCCGCAGACCGATCCGCGCTCGCTCAGTGTTGACACCGTCCACCGGGCAGTCAAAGAGGGCATAGCCGCTGGGGTCAAAGAGCTGTATTTGACCGGCGGCGAGCCGTTCATGCATCCCGACCTCGCCGAGATAATCGTGGTTTGCACTGCCGCGGCGCCCACCGTGATGCTTACGAACGGCATGCTCTTTCGCGGCAGTCGGCTCGCGGTGCTCGACGCAATGCCGCGTGACAATCTGGTGCTGCAGATCAGTCTCGACTCCCCCACTCCTGACCTGCACGACCTGCATCGCGGAGTGGGCAGTTGGCAGCGCGCTGTCGACGGCATCACCACCGCTCGCTCGATGGGGTTCAACGTACGCCTGGCGGCCACCTTGGCGGCCGGTGAGCCCCATCAGGAGGCAGCGCTAAACGCATTGTGTGAACAGCTCGACCTACGTCCTGAGGACACGGTCGTGCGCCGGATCGCCAAGCAGGGCGTCGCCACGCGCGGCGTGGTGATCTCACGCGGAACCGTGGTACCGGAGGTCTGCCTGACCTCGACCGGCGTCTACTGGCACCCGGTCAGCGCCACTGATCCCGACATGCGCGTGACTACTGACATCTTTCCGTTGGAAAAGGCGATCGACGCCATCCGTAGCGAGTTTCTCGACTACCGGCGAAAGGGAGACATGCTCGCCGCCGCCTTCCCCTGCGCCTGATCCCCCTCAGACCCGGGACTAGCTCAAGACATCAACAGCACATGCCGGTGGGATTACCGAATGGATATCAAGATCGCAGGATCTCGCCCTCAGCAGCGAATCGCTCTAGGGTCAGCATCACCGACCCGAACGGAAGGACGACACCATGTCCTCGGATGCCCAGTCTTCGGACACAGTGAGTGTCAAGGCGCGCAGCGGGACGGGGGGCGGCGGTATCGGCTTGGTCTTGGCCAATGACCGATTCGCGCAGGTAGCCATCGTCCTGACACGCATCACTGTCGGGTTCTTGTGGATCCAGAACACCCGCTGGAAGGTTCCACCTGACTTCGGCGAGGAGGCCGGACGCGGGCTCTACGGACTCACCAATGATGCGATTCAGCACAAGGTGTTCAGCCCCTATGCGGCTCTGGTCGAGAACGTCATCTTGCCCAATCTCCCGTTCTTCGGATGGATCGTGCTGTTCACCGAGGCGGCCATCGGCGCCACCCTGCTGGTCGGGTTCGCAACCCGCCTGATGGGGCTGGTCGCGGTCGGTCAGGCCGGCGCCATCTTCTTGTCAGTGAGTCAGACGCCGGGCGAGTGGCCTTGGGCGTATTACCTGATGATGGTCGGCGGTCTCGTCCTCGCTGGCATCGGCGCCGGACGCGTCCTCGGGCTCGACGCCGTTCTGCGGCCCCGACTGCTCGCCTCGCATGGTCTGTGGCGACGAGCGGTGGTGGTCACGTGAACACAGATCAGCGTTCGATACCGCCCGACATTGCCGCTGGCCTTCGGTGGCTGGTCGGTCTGTCACTTCTCAGTGTGGTCTTCCTTGCCACCCCGCAGGGCGATGCTTACCGCTGGGTCGACATGACGTGGCCGGCTTTCGCCGTCATCGTCCTCGCGGCAATCGGCGGCGCCCTGGCATCGCGAGGAAACGCCATGGTGGCCGTTGGGTCAGCAGCGCTCTGTTTCGGGGCAGCCCTCGTCCAGTTCATCTCCAGCGCCAGCGGTGAGCCGGGGATCGTTGGCGGCAACGCCTCAACGTGGACGTTGCTTGCCGCGTTCGGGCTGGGATACCTCGTGCTCGCTCTGGTTGATCGCATTCCCTCGGCGCCTCGTGCCAAGTAAGGACAACGCACCGATCGGCATCATCGGTGGCAGCGGGCTGTATGAGTTCTTCGACTCTGCGACCAGCGTTACCGTCGATACCCCCTACGGGTTTCCGTCTGCGGCGCTCACCCGGGGTGTGGTTCAAGGACGCAATGTGGTGTTCCTCCCGCGACATGGAGAACATCACGAGTACCCGCCGCATCTCATCAACTATCGGGCGAATCTTTGGGCATTGGCCTCCCTGGGAGTACAACAAGTACTGGCCCCGTGCGCCGTCGGATCACTCATCCCTGCCTTTAGCGCAGGAACGTTCGTGATTCCCGATCAACTCATCGATCGCACGACGGCGCGCGAGAGAACCTTCGTTTCCCACGGCGTGAACCACGTTCCTTTTGCAGATCCCTATTGCCACGACGGGCGCAGTGCCGTCGGCAAGGCCGGCGACGACGTGCTCGGCGACCCCCCGGACGCCATCGCGACGATGGTGGTTATCGACGGGCCGCGCTTTTCCAGTCGAGCGGAGTCCCGGTGGCACGTTCAGGCTGGCGGCTCGTTGGTCAACATGACCGGTCAGCCGGAGGCCGGACTCACCCGAGAACTCGGCCTCTGCTACACCGCCATCGCCCTTGTCACCGATATGGACGCCGGAATCGACGGTGGTTCTGGGGTCACGCAGGATGAAGCCATCGCCGTCTTCCGTCGCGGCATGGGCACGATGCGTACGCTTCTTGCAGCAGCTATTGGTCTCATGCCGGAACTGCGCACGTGCGCATGTGTGCAAGCGCTGGATGGGCTCACACCAGACTGGCTGCCCAGCACCCCCGCATGAACGTCCGCTGCGTTACCAAGGCGTCAGTGCGATGTGCGCCAGAACGATCACAACTATTGCCTGGGCGCTGAGCCACAGCCTCGTTCGATTTCGCGGGATTGCGATCGCCGCGAACAATACCCACGCACCGAACGGAAGCCAGATCCGCTCAACCTCTCCGCTGCTCAGACCTCCGAGCGTCGCCGCCACGACACATGCAAGTGCTGAGGCCGTCACAAGGGCCGTTGATCCGACGGGACTACGCAGCGTTGCTCGGGCAGAGGGCCAGCCGGGCGATCCTCGGGTGGACGCGACGACCGCCGCTCCTGCGCGACGAGCTCCCACGATCGCTGCCGGGCCGATCGCTAGCGAGAACGCGGCAAGGTTGGCCCACACCCAATAGCTATAGGGGCGAACGCCACCTAGTCCGTCGTAGTAGCGGTCAACCACCACCGAATAGCCGTCCAACCACGAAAACCCCGACAGGGTGACGACGAGAACGACAACAAAGACTCCGAGAACCACCAGAAGGAGCGTGCGCCACCGGCCCCTACTCAGCAGCACCGCAGCGCCAATTCCGAGAGCCAGCACCATTCCATACGACAGATACATCGACAAGCCTATGGCTAAGCCGCCGCAGACTGCTGCAATGTCAGCCCGACGTCCGGTCGTCGTGCACGCCAGCGCGGTGAGAGCCACTGCCCATCCCACTACCGCGGCAAACAGTGCGTCTGCCGAAACGACCGACCAGATCACCCCCGGTGCGAGCATGCCAAACGGCGCTAGCCGGCGCGCGGCGTCCAGGTCAACGAGGGCTCGGGTTGCAACGAGCAGAGCCACCGACACGGAGGCACCCAACACGACGATGAGAGTCGCCGCTGGCCCTGGGCCGCCAAGCCCGACACGGTCCAGCAACACGAAGGGCAGCAGTGCCACCGGCGGGTGGCCGGCCACATGAGTGGGCCATGCGGTCGCGGAGTCGATAGGGACTGATCGGGTGAACGCCTCGAAGAACGCACCAAGGTCGTCGACTCTCGGTACCGCCACCAAATAGTCATAGCGTGAGAGCAGCGGCTCGGTGATACCACGGGACCACGGATCGATCCACGCCACCGCCAAACCCCAGGCCGCCGTCAGCACCCACGTCATCGGCCACAGCGCTGCCCACCGTGCGCGTCGCACCCAACTCACCCCATAGGTCACCACCACAACAGCGATCAGGGGCGCGAGAGCCGTGCCAACACCAAGGCGGAAGTCCCACAGCCCCTGCAGCGGTGGAGCACCTGCATTGATCGGCTCACCGGTGCTCTCAAGGCGATACCCGATAAACGCCGCCGCGAGCACCAGGATGCCGACGCCGATCACGAAGGCGACGTCCCACAGGTCAGCTCGCTGCAGGTTTCCGGCGCGACGCCCGCCGAACGGTGAGTCGGCGCCGATCGATTGGTTCACGTGCTCATCCAATCGCAGGGCAGCCTTTCCCCGTGTCACAACCCGGGCCGACACTCAGCCACAATCAGGACGCCTAGCGTTCCCGCATGGCTAGTAGCGTGCGCTGCGCGGTCAAATTCGGCAAGATGTGGGGATGATCGACGTCGTCCTACCCGCGCTCAACGAAGCTGCAGCGCTGCCGCTGCTGCTTGCCGCCTTCCCTGCCGGCTATCGCGCGATCGTCGTCGACAACGGCAGCACCGACGGAACAGCTGACGTTGCCCGCGCCAACCGAGCCACCGTCGTGGACGAGCCCCGTCCCGGGTATGGATCTGCTGTCCACGCCGGTGTCGAGGCGGCCACGTCGCCAGTGGTCGCCGTCATGGACGCGGACGGATCCCTCGACCCAGCCGAGCTACCCGCGATGGTCGCCCTGGTGGTCGACGGGCACGCCGACCTCGTCATGGGGCGTCGCCGTCCGACATCGACAGCGGCGTGGCCCTGGCACGCCCGTTGGGGTAATCGGTTCCTGGCATTCCAGCTCAACCGGTCGCTGGGAACGTCCTTGGCCGATATCGGACCGGTGCGGGTGTTCGACCGCACGCGCTACCTAGCCCTCGGTATTGAGGACCGCCGCTTCGGCTACCCGTTTGAGACGGTCGTGAGGGCTGCCCATGCCGGTTGGCGTATCTGCGAGGTGGACGTGCGCTACCACCCGCGAGCTGCTGGCACCACGTCAAAAGTCACCGGGTCAACTCGTGGCACCTACCGCGCGGTTCGCGACTTCTATCGCGTGCTGCCATGAGTGACGGCGGTCTGTTCACCGTGCTGGTCGTCGCGAAGGCACCGGTTCCCGGTCTGGCCAAGACACGACTCTGTCCGCCGTTGACGTACGAGGCTGCGGCCGACGTAGCGGCGGCTTCCTTGCTCGACACCCTGCACGTCGCGTCAGAATCGGTCGGCCTGGACCGGAGTCGGGTCGTTGTGTCCATGACCGGAGACCTCTCCTGCGCGGCTCGACGTGACGACGTGATGACCGCGCTCGAGGGATGCCACGTCGTGGACCAACGGGGATCGTCCTTCGGAGAGCGACTGGCCGGCGCTCATCAAGACGCTGGTGCGCTCGGTACTGGTTCCCCAGTCGTCCAGATCGGCATGGATACCCCACACGTCACTGCTGATTTGCTCAGCGCGGCCGCAGCCCAACTCTCCGGACCCACCAGCGCCGTTATCGGCGAAGCCGTCGACGGGGGTTGGTGGCTCCTCGCTCTGGCCGACCCGAGCGCGGCAGCGGTGCTGGCCCGCGTCCCGATGTCGCGGTCGGATACCGCACGCCTCACTCGAGAAGCATTGCAGTCCATCGACATCACGGTAACCGACACGTCTCGGCTCTCTGACGTCGATACGTGGGGGGACGCCGTCGCTGTTTCTGCCGAGTATCCAAACCTGGGTTTTGCTGCGTCAGTTTGGGTTCACCAGAACGCGACACACCAGCGGATCGACCGGTGAATCCCCTAGCCGTGTATGAGTCTGCGCTGCGGTCGCACACCATTCGTGGTTCGCTTTCCTGACGGGCAACACTTGTCATTGCCGGTCCACCGGCTGGCTCAATGACGCTGATGCGTGCCACAACATCCTTCTCGACCTCTGCACAGGTTCGACGCTGCACGTCGGGTGTGGCCCCGGTCGAATGACAGCGGCCTCAACCCTCCTCTGCCCTCGCCACCACAAAGCCAGTTCTCGCCAGCTCGACGTAGCTGTCATCGGCCAGCAGCAAGACGTCGTACTTGCCAGGTGGCAACGGCCACGGACCACCACTGACACTGTCGTCAAGCGTTGCCGCTCCCTCAACCGTGGCCTCGGTGTAGGTCCATAGCTTGTAGTACGCGACATTAGGGTCCGCACCACGTTTGTAGATGCCCAGCCAGTCCCACTTGTTGGCTGGCGCGTTCTGCCACGTCACATCGATCGGCTCACCGACACGGTAAGCGGAGCTACCCGTCGCAACCTTCGGTTCAGCGCCAACTGCACGCACCCAGAGCTGGCTGGTCGCCACCGTCGTGCCATCTGATCTCTTGGCTGCCACTTCGTACGTGCCGGGGGCCAGGCTACTCGTGTTGACGATCACCGACCCGCTACTGCCCACACCGCCAATGCTGACCCTTTCCTCAAAGTCGAGGCCGGTGACTGTCACTGACTGCGGCGCTGGGTCGGCGAACGCGAAGACCTTGACGTCAGTCCCCTGTTCCACGAGGCGTTGCTCGGCCGCGACGTACGGCGCAGCCTCGACCAGGGGCACCTCGAGCTCAGCAACCATGGCTCTGTGGTCGCTGGGCCAAGGCTTCACCGAGATATCGGTGTCAGCAGAGCTCAGCTCGCCGACGATTTCGGCACTGGAGACCTCTATGCCTTCGGAGACGTACATCTGATCGACGCGGTCAGCTGGCTTGCCGCCGGGGCCAGGGTTGTAGGTTCCGGCCCTTGGCCGGCTAGCTGGCCAGGTAAGCCCTTCGTCGACGACGGGGTCTGGATAGACGGTGCGGTAGACGTCGGTGAGGCCGGTGTCCTGGACGGCGATGGAGACTGGCCACTCGACGGGTATCACCTGATCGCGTTGACCATCGGTTGCGCTCGTCCAGTCCAAGTTCGACGGCGCATTGAAGTCACCGGTGAGGATGACTGGCGTCCCTTCACGCTGCAGCCGGTCCACTGCATCGAGCGCAGGCTGGATGGCCTTGAGCCTGCCCTTCTCGGCAGCGATGAGTTCCTCAGCGGATGCGCCGGCAGCAGCCCGGTTCGGGCCGTAGGGCGCCGAAGGTAGGTGCACGTTGATGACGGCAACCGTGCGACCAGGTTCGACGGCGACCAACACCTGCGGATCACTCGGGTCGACTGGGGTGATCAGCGGATACCGCGAAACGGTCTGGGTTCGTGAGTCGTAGTACTTCCACCCCAGCGCTCTGGCGAGCTTCGGCATCGAGGCGTAGCCCTCTTGGACCGCAACAACATCGGCGTCGGCAGCATCGATCGCCGCTGGAACACTGTCGAAGTCGACGACCGTTCCGCCGTACTCGATGTTGAACTGCATGACGCGCAACGGGCTGGTCTCGGTGGCGTCCGGTGCTGGGCCGTCGCTGGTGCACCCGGCGATGCCGAGCGAGGCCACGCTCACCAGAAGCAGGCAGAGGCCGTTCGCAGGTCGCTTCATCTCGGCGAGCCTACTGGTTCACTGACTGACCGTTCAGCACAATTTCGAACTCCCGCCCAACGCGAGAACCGTATTCATGGCACAGGGAGGGTTCTCTCAACCACTCCCCAGGTCTGAGAGAGAATCCGGTGTCACGCCCGCTCCCCGGAGGTCAATCGTGCCCACCCATGACGCCCAGCTCTTCATCGCCGGCTCCTACGTCGACGGCGACACCGATGACGTCATCACCGTCCACTCCCCCGTCACCGGCGAACACCTGGTCGACCTCCCGGTCCCATCCGAGGCTCAGGTTGACCAAGCTGTCGACGCCGCTCGCGCCGCCTTCGACCAGTATCGGCACTGGTCGGCGCAGGAGCGCGCCGACCTCTGTCACCGGGTTGCCAATCTCATCGGGGAGAACGCCAATAAGCTCGCTCGGCTGACCACGATCGAGCAGGGCAAGCCCCTCCACGCCGAGGCACATGACGATATCGAGGACACCGTCAGTCTCTTCCGCGTCTCCGCAGAGGACTCGCTGCGCCTCTACGGCGAGACCATCCCCTCCAGTGCGCGCAACAAGCGAATGTTTACCTGGCGGGCACCAATCGGAGTGTGGGCCGGGATCACACCGTGGAACTTCCCGCTGATGATCGCAGCAGAGTTCATCGGCCCGGCCCTGGCCACCGGCAACGCGCCTGGTTTCGATTCTGCCCGGTGAAGGCTCGGTCGGCGAGCGCCTGGTCACCCACCCTGGCGTTGACGCCATTGGATTCGTCGGTTCCTCAGCGACCGCGGAAAGAATCGTCAAAGCCGCTGGTCTCAAGCGCTCGATCATCGAAGCGTCCGGCAATGGCCCTGTTGTCGTCCTCGCCGACGCAGACATCGAGAAGACCGCAGCAGCTGCCGTCTACGGTGCTTACTGGAACGCTGGCCAGGTCTGCTGCGCCACCGAGCGGGTCATCGTCGACGCGTCGATCAAGGACGAGTTCGTCCAGGCAGCATAGAAGGCTGCCCAAGCTGTCTCGCTCGGCGACCCCTTCGATGAGAAGACCCTGATGGGCCCGCTCTGCAACGAGATGACAGCAGCGAAGATGGACGCCCACGTTGCCGACGCCGTGCAGCAAGGTGCCTCCGTGGTCGCCGGCGGCCACCGTCGCGGCGGGCAGCCGACTGACCTGTACTACGAGTTCACCGTGCTCGACGGCGTCACCGAGCAGATGCTCGTCTCACGCGAAGAGTCGTTCGGTCCGATCGTGCCAGTCATCACCGCCAACGGTGACGATGAAGCGCTGCGGATCGCCAACTCCGACTCGCTCGGGCTGCAGGCAGCTGTCTTCACCCAGTCGCTGCAGCGGGCCTTCCGGTTCAGCCAGGAGATGAGGGTCGGCTCGGTCGTCGTCAACGACTCGACCGACTACTTCGAGAACGCTCAGCCCTTCGGTGGCGCCGGTGGCACCCGCACTGGCTGGGGCCGCGTCGGTGGCATGGCGCAGATGCGCGACATGCCCGACGTCCGCACCACGGTCATCAGCCTCAACTGACCCCCAGGCCCGACGAATGTCCCTGGGTGCCGCTTTCGGGCGCCGAGTGTCCGGTATGCGGCAGGGTCGGGCTGATCCGATACTCCGGAGGTCTGCCATGTCTTGGTCCTCGTATCCGTCTGAACCGCGCCAGCGCCGTTCGACCATCACGCTCGATGTCCTCGCCATCTTCGTGGTGGTCCTACTCGCGTGGCTGGGCCGTCGCGTCTACCAGCTGGTCGACGACCTCAGGGCCGTCACCGACGCCATCAACACCACCGGCTCGTCGGTGCAGCACGGCTGCCAGACGGCAGCTGATGCCGTGCCGGGTACTCCGCTCATCGGTGCCGACATCGCCAGCGTCTTGGAGGCTGGTGATGTCGGCACCGAGCAGCGGCCAGGTCGTCGAGCTGCCGCTGACCGGCGAAACGCCGATCCACCGTCTGGCGCTCACCATCGGCCTGTTGACCTTCCTCATCCCCACCTCGATCCTGCTGCTCCTCTGCATCCAAATGCGGGAGGGCCAGACCAGGCGGCTCCGAGCGTCCCGGCTGGTCTACCGCGATAAGTACAACCCCGAGCGACGCCGAATGCTCGCCATGCGCGCGGTGGTGTCGCTACCTGCCGACCACCTGCTCAAGCTCAGCCCTGACCCGATCGGCGACCTCGTTCGTGGCGAGCACGATGCCCTCGTGGCCGCCATGCTGTCGGAGGCTGGGCTCGCTCCTGCCGCACTACCAGCCGATTAGCCCAACGTCCCGATCCGGCGACAGTGGACATTGGTCACTTGCCACACAGGGGTTGGCACCACTAGTCAGGGACATGTCGACCACGAAAGGCGGCTTGAATGGGCCTGCTCAGCCTGGGTGTTCTTGGAACCTCCACCAAGGAGAACGAGAAACGCCTCCCGATCCACCCCTCCCACATCGAGCGGATCGACGAAGACCTGCGGGCGCGCCTCTACCTTGAGCATGGCTACGGGGAACGGTACGGCGTCCGCGACAGCCACCTGGCCCCGCTGGTGGGCGGCATGATGACGCACGACGAGATCATCGCGGCTTCGGATATCGTGCTACTTCCCAAGCCAACGCTGGCCGACATTCGCAGGCTCCGCGACGGACAGATCTTTTGGGGCTGGCCGCACTGCGTCCAGGACGCACCACTGACGCAACTGGCTATCGACAAGCGGCTCACTCTCATCGCCTGGGAGGCGATGAACCACTGGACGCCCCAAGGCACCTTCATCGTGCACGTCTTCCACCTCAACAACGAGATGGCGGGCTACAGCTCGGTGCTGCACACTCTCGCACTTGCGGGTTCGACCGGCCACTATGGGCGCCAGCTCAATGCTGCGGTGATCGGTTTCGGCAACACCGCGCGCGGTGCCATCACAGCCCTCCAGGCAGTTGGCATCCACGACGTCACTGTGCTTACCATGCGCGACGTCACTGCCGTCGCCTCGCCCATACCGTCAATGGTTCTCGACCACCTTGACCGGCGCACCGACGACCCCACCCGCACCCAAGTGCTCGTTGACGACGCGTACATCACCTCGGCCCAGTTCCTCGCCGGACACGACATCGTGGTGAACTGCGTCCTGCAGGACACCGACAACCCACTGATGTTCGTCGATGACGAAGAAGTGGCGCTCTTCCCCGCGGGCTCGTTACTCGTCGACGTGTCCTGCGACTTGGGGATGGGCTTCTCCTTCGCCCGCCCGACCACCTTTGAGGAACCGACGTTCACCGTCGGCGACGGCGTCACCTACTACGGCGTTGACCACAGCCCCGCATACCTGTGGAACTCAGCAACCTGGGGTATCAGTAATGCACTCCTGCCCTACCTACGAACGGTGATGTCTGGCTCAGAAGCATGGGATGCCGAGCCGACCATCAAGCGGGCCATCGAGATCCGCAGCGGCGTTGTCCAGAATCCGAAGATCTTGACCTTCCAACGACGCGCGACCGACCACCCGCACCCGCACATCGACAACTTCGCAGAGCCAGGCACACCCATCGTCCTTACGTCGCGTGTTGGGAATCCTGGGCGTTCCTGACACCCCCTTGATTCCCATGACGCCCCGAGTTGAGCCTTCGATGCCGCCACTGTCGTCGTTGGGCAGCTTCGTCATCTGGGCACGGTCTCAAGGCGTGCCACCCATAGCTCTTCAGCCGGCCACTGACTGGCCCACTCTGCTAAGACGATCTCGTAGTAGTCAGGGGACGACGAGCCGTCCGGCGGATAGAGCTCGTGCAGGGCTTCCACCATGAAGCCGTGCCTGCGCAGGACTGCGATCCACTCCCCGTGGCTGCGGTGGTGTTCGACTCCGCCGCCAGGCCAGTCCACCGGTGAGAGTCCGCGCTGCCCCCGCAGCAGCCGTTCACCGGCGACGCCCACCAGGACGCAGCAGTCGCGCAGCCTCGCCCACCCACGCATCTGGCCGGCACCACACACCCGCGCCGTGCTCGCTGACGACGAGGTCGAAGCCGCCGATCGGCTAGGCGGACGCTGTCCCCTCCGCATCCACCTCCAACCGGTGGAGTCGGTACTCGTAAACCGGACGGTACCGGTCGTAGATAGTGATCAGGACGCAGAAGAGCAAGACGAAGAAGATGAGGTCGCCGAGGGAGGTCCTGGTGTCAAAGACGATGTCCAAGCCAACAAGGAGCCCGACGTTGACCACCAGCCGCGCCGCGAAGGTCGTCAGCACCGACTCGGTGCTGTAGTTGCGGCGCGCAACCCAAAGGCTGATCACCGCGTTCATCAGGACGAAGACACCGACCCAGCCGAAGAGCTGCAGGTTGTTGAGCTCAGTGGTCGGCAGAACCGAGGCGAAAATGATAGAGAGCAACCCGATGAGTAGCGTCTTTTCGAGTGAGGCGGCCGACCAGACCTTCCCGTGGCGCGCCATGTAGGCCGTGCGCTCGCCCGCGGTGTCGATCTCCGCTGGGATCGGCGGGGCGACGAACTGCCACGCGTGGTCTGCTGGATCAAGGCGCGGCCGCACCACGAACCACAGCACCAACAGAGCCACGACTGACGCGCCAACAATGAGTGGTGCGAACCAGGAGACGGTCTTCCAGGTGTCGGTGAAGTCGAGCTGGGCGATGTGGATCCAGTACTCCTGCGGCAGCTTGATGACGATCCAAATGAACGCAGCCGTGAGTACCCAAAACTTGATCTGAAAGCGGGGAGTATTCCAACGAGCTCGGATTTCCTCGTAGGCGATGAAGAAGTACTCAAAGGCGTTCGGGAAAATCAACAGAATCGCCCGCACCTGCGTCAGTTCGAAGGCCACGACCCCGATCTGGCGATAGAAGAACAGGAATCGCGAGACGCCGAAGGCGGACAGACTGACCCAGTTACGCATCGTGGAGATGTAGGCCACGCCGAGATAGAAGACGTCCATAGCCTTGTCGTAGCCCTAGTAGAAGGGCGGGTCGTAGCCGAACCACTGGAAGATGGTCTGGTCCATCCCGTCAACGATCAAGCATGCAAGAACGCCGGGCAGCGGGTACTTCAAGATGGTGAACGGCAACACGAAACGCACCAGCAAAACCGTTCCGAAGACAACCTCGAACGGCATATGACTGCTCCTCGTGGGTGATGCGCTGACCGGACGAGTGGAACCTACCGCCACACCCCCGCCTTCCCCCATCGAAACGCGTCCGACAGGATTGAAACGTCCTGCCACTCGCTTGAGGAGACCGAATGAGCATCCGTCTGGGCGACGAAGCCCCAAACTTCAGGGCCGACACCACCGACGGCCCGATCGACTTCCACGAGTGGAAGAGCGGCTCGTGGGCCGTGCTCTTCAGCCACCCGGCCGACTTCACCCCGGTCTGCACCACCGAGCTGGGACGCACTGCCGGCCTGCAGGACGAGTTCTCCAAGCGCAACGTCAAGACGATTGCGGTATCGGTCGACTCGCTCGACAGCCACAACGGCTGGGCTCCTGACATCAAGGACGTCGGCGGCGTTCCCTTGAACTTCCCGATCATCGCCGACCCTGACCGCACCGTGTCGATGAGTTACGACATGATCCACCCGGGTGAGGGTGACAGTTCAACCGTACGTTCGGTGTTCATCATCGACCCGACCAACAAGGTGCGACTAACCTTGACCTACCCAAAGTCGGTTGGCCGTAACTTCGACGAGATCATTCGAGTGATCGACGCGCTGCAGCTCACCGACTCAGCCCCAGTATCGACACCTGCCGACTGGACACCCGGCAGCCGGGTGATCGTCGCCCCGACCATGTCAACCGCCGACGCCAAGGCCAGGTTCGCAAACGTCGAAGAGGTCAAGCCCTACCTTCGTTGGGCTTCGCAGCCGTAACTACCGCCGCACGACCGGTCAGTGAATGGCCAATCGCCCACCTGTGACCGGCATCGCGACTACCCTGTGGAACGGAGGCTGCCATGAGAAGACTTGTCATTGCCACGGCTGTCGCGGGCACGATGGTTCTCGTACCTACCGCCCACGCGGCAACCTGGACTACCGTCGCCACCCGCACTGCCACTGGCGAGTCCGTCAAGGTCATTGATGTGACGCTCAGCCAACCGCTGGCGTTGCGCTTGAAGTCTCGCTCCGAAACTGATGGAGCGGTGGCCTGGGTGGTCAGCTGTGCCGCGGGGACCGATGTCAAGGCGGTCAGCGGCTCGTGGTTCCCGGCCATCGGCCTTGACTTCAAACGACTGCCGCTCCCCCTGACATCACCTGACGCATGTCAGGTGATCGTCTCGATCAACGCCGCCGGCCCAGATCCGCTACGGGTGAGCCTGCAGAAGCAGTAAGCGCCGCGCTTCTGGCAGTTGCCCTCAGGAGACGTTGTCGGTCCACTGCCCGCCGTCCCACCAGCGCAGCCGTGCCTCGCCCTTGGGATCGGGGAACCAACCGGGAGGTGCCACCGCCGGTGTTGCGACCGGTGTTTCAACCGGGGACGCAACTGCCGGCAAAGCTGGCGCTGGAGCCGCAACCACGCCTGGGGCGTTCCACGGATCCGCAACAGGTGCTGCCGCACCTCCGGCAGCAACGGCCACCCCAGCAGGTCGGCGACCTCGGACGAATCCGACGATCAAAAGCACGAGACCGATGACGGACACTAATGCGCCAATGCCAACCAGTCCAAGCCAAGCGAGTGCGCTACCGAATGAGCCGGCGATACTCGGCGCCACGATGATCCGTTGACCGTTACCGAGCACCTTGATGCGGTGAACGCCGGGCTCGACGACGGTGAAACGAGCTGCACCCGTAAACGTCTCGTTGTTGCGGTCAACTGTCTCAGTGAGACCCATCGTCTCCACCGGAACCGGTGCCCCAGATGCGCTGACGACCTGGATCGCGCTCGGCGTGATGGTGACCGAGCCCGCTCGCCTTGTGTTCATCGGCCCGGAGCCTCGCGCTACTCCCGTGACCTCGTAGACGACGTAAGTGCCCTCATCCAAGTCAACGGTGAAGTCGGCTGGAGTTGCGCGCACCGGGGCGGTGAAGGTCGCTATCACCCTGCTACCCGCAGTTCCGATGAAGAAGGCTCCGCCGACAATCGCCAGGACCACGCCTAGGATCATCAGGCCAGCCCCCCACCAGACGAGAGCGCGACGCGGTTTGGACGTGGCTGGCGTGTTAATAGTCACGGGTTGATGATGGCAGAGCAGACTGGCCGCACGCAGGTAACTCTTCAGGGGATCTCGGTAAACTTTGAAGTACGCGGTGCGGGAAGGCCGGTGCTCCTCATGCATGGCTGGTCATGCGACCGCCGCTACATGATCGACGACCTCGAGCCGGTCTTCGACAAACGCAAGGGGTGGCAGCGCATCTACCTCGACCTGCCGGGACACGGCAAGACGCCGGCCCCCGAGTGGCTCTCGACCCAGACCCAGATGCTCGAGATCGTGCAGGGGTTCATCAGCACGGTCGTCCCGGACGGCCGACTCGCCGTGCTGGGCAGCTCCTACGGCGGCTACCTTGCGCTCGGAGTTCTGCGAACGATGCGCGAGCAACTGCTCGGGATTGCCTGGCTGATCCCGGACGCGCCAGCAGCCGACGGCAGCCGCGACACCGAAGAAAACGTCACCCTCTTCGCAGACCTCTCCATCTTCACCGACCTCGCCCCCGACGAAGAATGGATCCCAAAGGCTCTCGTCAGGCACGAGCGCCGCATGCTGGAGTCGATCCGATCCGGCGACATGCCTGCTCACCGGAGCAGCAGCCGAACCAGGTCGCCCCTTCCACGGACCGAGCCTGATCCTCACCGGTCGACAGGACTCAACGGTCGGCTTTCGTTCGGCTGGAAGGTTGGTCGATGAGCTACCTGGCGCTACCTACGCCGTCATCGATCTCGGGGGTCACCAGCTTGGCCGCGTCGAACGCCCGGCCGTGTTTCGCACGCTCGTGGACGACTGGCTCGATCGCCTAGAGCTCGAAGGTGATGGGGGCATTCAAGGGTGAGGTGACCGAGGTCAGCAACTGGACACTCGTCCATCTCAGGTCGTGGTTGTCGAGCCGTCAACCCTGACTACGAAGCCCGCTCGTTCAGGCGTAATCGCTAGGCGATGGCCGCCTCGACGCGTGCTGTTGCTTCCGCGGCCCAGCCACGCGTAGCGTCGACCAACGCGTTGACCTCCTCGGCTAGCGCCTCACCCGTCGAGCGGTCAGCCAGAGACGCGACGTTGATCTGGACGTTGTACGCCGCGCCGCGACACGCGGCTTCAGCGAGGAGCGCTGCGACTCCAGCGTCGCTGACGGTGTTGACGTTCCCCTTCGCGGCGCAGGTGATGGCCAGGCGCGCGACGTCGCTGCACGCCCTGGCCGTCTCGAGGGGCACCTCCGCAGCCTTGGTGAGGGCCTTTTGGATCGCCTCGTCGCGCTCAGCCGCAGCAGCATCGTCATCCTTGGGCATCTTGTAGGCGGCGCTCACCAAACCGTAGGCGTCGGCGTCCTCCTGAACCAACGCGCCGAGGCGTTCACCGAGTGCTCCCGCAACGTGGGCGACCTCTTGCAGCTCCCCCTCAACCTCAACGTACTTCTTACGGCCAACGGTGAGACCAGCCACCATCTGGGCCAACGCCGCCGCCAACTGCCCGGCAAGAGCGCTGACGCTGCCACCACCAGGAACCGGAGAGCTTCCAGCCACGCTCGCCACGAAGTCATCCATGGAAGCCTGCTTGCTTGACGCCGCCCTCACCTGGTGTTCCAGCACCATCTCGGTGGAGAAGTCGCGAAGGCCAATGTGGCGTGCCGCCGTCTCGAAGAGCACCTTCTCGGGGACAAGGCCAACCAACTCGCTACCAGTCGTTAAGACACCGCGCGCCCCAGCTTCCATCCGCACCATGTCGTAGGCGCGATGCAATGGTGTCTGGTCGGTGTCGACCAGGTTCATCGAGACCTGCGCCTGACCGTCGACCTCGAGTCCCAGACCCTTGACGTAGCGAAGTCCGCCGCTCGAGCCCCGCACCGCCTTGGCGACCTCCTTGGCCACTGGCAGGTTCTCGGCGCCACCCAGGTAGACGTTGTAGGCAACCAGGAAGGGGCGGGCCCCGATAATGGTGGCGCCGGAAGTCGGATGCGTCGCATCCGGGCCAAAGTCCGGAACGCGTTCCGGATTGCTGCCGATGTCCGTCAGCGCCAGCTCGAATCCGCCCCGACGGACGTTGACCAAGTTCTCACGGTCTGGTCGCGTGGCTGCCCGCTCATACAGAAACACCGGGATTGCCAGCTCGTTACCCACACGTTGCCCTAGGGCTCGGGCCAACTCGATGCACTCCTGCATCGAAGTGCCCTCGAGTGGAATGAACGGACAAACGTCGGTGGCACCTATTCGCGGGTGCTCACCTTCATGGCATGTCAGGTCAATCAGCTCGCTCGCCTTCGCGATGCCAGCGAAGGCGGCTCCCGCCGCTACGTCTTTCGGTGCCACGAAGGTGACGACCGTTCGGTTGTGGCTCGGGTCCGATGACACATCGAGAATGGTGACGCCTGCGACGGAGGCAATCGCTTCGGAGATCGCGGAGATGACCTCGGGGCGACGCCCCTCGGAGAAGTTGGGCACGCACTCGACGAGTTCCATGCGCTGGAGACTACAACGACGGACCAGGTCCTCATCCGGCCTCACCGACCAGCACCTGAAGTCAGTTGCGGTACTCGGGCACTGGTTCGGGTTCGGCCATCTGGTCACGCTGGGCGAGGTAGACCGGGATCCCGACGAGGAAGGCCACGCCAGCCATGATGAACGGCGCAAACTCCTTCAGGAATGGCTCCCCCGTAATCCGCGAGAACCAGATGAAGAGCAGTGAGAATATTAGCGCAACAAGGGCAACGGTCACGTCCCTGACAAACCGCGGAGTGTGCAGCTTCCGGTGGTCAGCGAAACGCCATTTCAGCTGCGCGAGTGCGGAGAACGCGTAAGGAATCGCTGCTGTGATTCCGGACATGTAGAGGAGGACGTTGAATACCTCGTAGCCGGCGTTGCCGATGAACGAGACGACCATCGCTACCGAGGCAAGCAGGGTGCTCATCACGATGCCGAATACCGGCATCTGGCGACGCGACAGGTGCGCAAACCTAGCCGGGAACACGCCGTCTCGGGCTGCAGCCATGGGCATTTCGGCGCAGATCATGGTCCAGCCGACCAAAGCACCGAAGCCGGAGATGATTACGGCAACGGCAGCGGCCTGGCTCGCCCAAGGCCCCCACATCTCACCGAACGCTGTGGAGAATGGGGCGGTGGACTCGCTGAGAGCGGGGCTCCCGACGATGCCAAACACCGCCAAGAGGGAGAGCAGGTAGACGATCGCCGCCGCAAGCGTTCCGAAGATAGTCGCGCGTGGGACGTTGCGGTCCGGATCCTCGACCCGACCGGCAGCGACTGCCGCCGTCTCCACACCGAGGTAGCTGAAGAGGCACAGCGCCATCGCCCCGCCGATGGCCGCCATTGTTGACTCACCGCTGACGTTGAACGGCGTGAGGTTCCCGGTCGAGAAGTACAGCAGCCCGATGGTCGACATGATGGCCAACGGGACGAACTTGATGATCGACGTCCAATACTGGAAGGACGCCATGTTCTTGATCCCGCTCGCATTGATCGCCGCCGGAAGCCAGAGCCCGACGAGACAGAGGCTGATCGCCAGCAGATTGACGTCGGTACCAGCGATCACCACCATCCAGCCAAGATCCCAGTACTCGGCAAGGAAGTACTGGACGTAGAACACCCACCCGACAACGATCGCGGCGTTCCCTGACCACGCGGTGATCCAGTAGAGCCAGGCATTGGAGAAGCCCGTTGCGTTTCCGAAAGCGGCTCGCGCGTAAGCGTACGGCCCGCCATCGGCAGGGAGCCGGCGCGACGTTCTCGCGAACAACACTGCCAGGGCGAGGGCACCGACAGTCGTCAGGGCCATGGCCACCAGGCTGATCGGCCCATAGGCCGCCAACGACCCGGGAAGGTTGAAGATCCCGACCCCGATGATGGTGCCGACGATCAAAGCGGTGCTCTGCGGCAGCCTCATCCGAGGGGCGGTCGAACTGCTTGCTGGGTTCTCTCGCTGAACTGGCGCAGGCGTTGTCATCTCGCACGCTCCCCGATTGGACCGACGTCACCTATGACGTTGGCTCTGCCGCCAGGGAACCGCACCGCACAGCGACGGACAACGGCCGAAGGACCTGCCAGTTCTGCCTAGAACCAGTCTTTCTTCTCCACCATGTACGTCTGGTAGAACTCCGCGTCGGACTTGGTGAGGTAGATGATCCCCTCGATCAGGCCGATGATCGAACCGATCCCGCAGGTGAAGACGGTGATCACGATGCGAATGATGCCTCCGGAGGTGTCTCCCAGCAGGAAACGGTGAATTCCGAAGCCGCCGAGGATGATCCCCATGACCCCGCAGAGGATCTTCTTGGAGTTCACATCCGGCGGAAGTGCGGGTTGTCCCATGGGTTGTTCGGTGCTCATGTTGACCTCTCTACGTCGGCTGGTGCCGGGACGCATCCTACGCACTCTCCCTCAGGCGCGTGTGTCACCGAAGCCCTCGTTTGACGACTTTCTCGTACTCGTCGCGTCAATCCGCTCCTCCCGATCGCTGTCCACTGAGCAGTACGAGGCGCAATACTCGGCACCAATGTTGTCCTTCTCCGGCTGCACCGTTGACGCCACGGCCCGGGTGCTGACTCTGCACGGCCGAGTCCAGCACCTCGAGCCGCAAGCCTTCGACGTCCTGGTGCACCTGCTAGAAAACCGCGACCGCGTCGTACCGAAGCAGGAGCTCTTGGAAGCCGTCTGGGGCGGCCAATGGGTCTCTGAGTCCGCCCTCACGACCCGGGTCAAGGAGATCAGACGCGCCACAGGCGACACGGGCGACGCGCAGACCGTGGTCCGAACCGTGCGTGGCCGCGGTTACCAGCTTGCGGCCGCCGTGACCGAGGACGAAGGCCAACGAACGTCCTTCCTGGGTCTCATTGGCCGCAGCCGCGACCTGGACGAGCTCGCGCAGCGCGTCCAGCCGGGCGCCATCGTCACACTGGTTGGACCAGGCGGAGTTGGTAAGACAGCCCTGGCGCGCACTGTGGTGGCTCAGTCGGCCGGGAGGTTCACCGACGGTGCCATCGTCGTCGACCTGACCGTGCTGGAGAGTCCCGCGCAGCTCATCGCGGCGGTTGCGCGTGCCGCCCGGGCGGTGGAATCGCCCCACGGCAGACTTCCGTCGACATTGAGCGGGCTTGATGCCCTTCTTCTGCTCGACGATGCGGACGACCTCGTTCCAGAGGTCGCCCAGTTCTGTGCCGAGCTGACCGATCACCAAGGTCGCCTGGCGGTTGTTGTCACCTCGAGAGAGCGGCTAGGCGTCCCCCGAGAGCAGATCTGGCCGGTGCTCCCGCTGTCGTCTTCAGCGGCACGAGAGCTTTTGGCTGCCAGAGCCCGCGACCTTGCGCCCCTCGGCAGTCTTCGGGAGGCAAGGCCAACGGAACTGGACGCGCTGAGCTTTGCGGTCGACCGCCTGCCGCTTGCCCTGGAGATGCTCGCCGGAATGAGTGCTGTCCTCGGGGTCGACGACCTGCTGGCACTGGTCGACGCCCGGCTCGACCTCATTACCGGTGCACAGCGCGGCACGCCCCAACGTCATAGTTCGCTGGAGCAGCTCGTGACCGGTTCGATCAGCCGACTCGACGAGCGAGCGGCGCGAGCATTGACCGCACTCACTAGTTTTGCTGGGGCCTTCCCACTCCTGGACGCCGTAGCGGTTGTCAGTGAAGGCGGTGAGGCGTTGTCTGTCGTTCGGGAGCTGGTCGACCGGTCGCTGCTATCCCCAGTTGTCGGGCCGGATGGTCCACGTTTCCAGATGCTCCGCACGGTGCACCAGGCCGTGCTGAACGGAGGCGACTCTGGTGTTCTGATCGCAGCTGTCCGACGTCATGCCGAGCTCGTCACTAGCACGCTGGAGCGGGCGGACGCCGAACTGCGCGGTGCCGAGGAGGCGCATGCTGCCTCGGTCTTCGAACGGATGGCCGACGAAGCCCGCGTTGCTCACGCTTGGGCCCGTCGCCATGACCCGGCTCTCGCCGTTCGTCTGACAGCAGCGCTGCATCTCTATGCGTACTCCCGACTCTGGGGCGAGCCAGCACGCTGGGCGGAAGCGGTCGCTGGCCCAGCGGCGCGTCACGGAGCGATCCTGGCCGCCCTGGCCTCACAGGCAGCGCAAGAGGGGCGGCTGGCCGAGGCGGCCGCGTCGTCGGATTTGCTGCTCAACGACAGTGACTCGCTCGTGCGCGGTTGGGCGTTGGAGGTGCTCTCCGACGTCGCCATTTACCAAGGTGACCTCGAGCGGGCGAAGGAGTGCTCGCATGCCCTGATCGACCTGGGTGTCGAGCGCGCTGAGCCCCGCATGGTGGGTATCGGACTCACGAACGCTGCGCTCTCCTGGCTCTACCAAGGACGTCCGGACGAATCCCTCAGGCTCTTAGACAGTTACCCCACGGAGATCACGGCTTCCTGTGCGCCCTCCGAGCAAGCGTGGCTGGCCTTCGCCCGTGGAGAGGCACTCGCTGAGATCGACGCCAACGCAGCCGATGGTCCCCTCCAGGAGTCAGTTCGCCTCGGCAACAGCGTCGGCAACCGGTTCGTTGCAGGAATCGCGGAATCGGTCCTGGCCGCTCTGGAAACCAGGCGAGGCAACCTCGAGGGCGCCGCCGCGTCCTACGTCGAGGTCCTCGGAACCTTCCTTCGACAGGGAAACGTCACCCACCTGACCACCTTCTTGCGCAACATGGTCCCGCTGCTGGCCAGTCTGGGCGAGCCGCCCGCGGCTGCCGTGGTCGGCGCCTGGGTGCTTGGCCCATCAGCGCGACCCAGCTACGGCCCAGACGTCGACGCCGTGCTCACGACTTTGGCCACCCTTCGAGTCAGCCACGGTGATGACCAGATGCGGATGTGGACTGAGCAAGCGCACGGAATAAGCGCACCCGAGATAGCTGAGTTAGCCCTGGCGGCACTGCGTCGGCACAGCGGTTCCAACCGGTGAGAACCGGCCATCCTCACCAAGTCCCCATGTCATCCTCATGCAATGAAGCCGCGGAACTGATGAAATCTCCACCATGACTACTCAGCACCCGGGTGACCTCATCCCCGACAACCTGATGCTCACCGACGGCGGACTCGAGACGGTCCTGGTCTTCGAGGACGGGATGGATCTCCCAGCCTTCGCGGCCTTTCCCCTTCTCGACACCGATGCCGGCAAGGAACGCTTTCGACGCTACTACCGTGACTACATGGTGCTCGCTGCCCAGGCGAACGCCGGCTACGTCCTCGAGACGCCCACCTGGCGTGCCAATCCCGACTGGGGCGCCCAGCTTGACTACTCCCGCGACGACCTGCGCCGGGTCGCCCACGAAGCAGTGACACTCGGCGGTGGGCTCCGGGAAGAGTGGGAAGGGACCGGAAGCGTCCTCGTCAGCGGATGCATCGGCCCGCGTGGCGACGGGTACGTCCCGGGGAAGGCGATGTCAGGGCCAGAGGCAGCCGATTACCACCGGCAGCAGGTCGGCGACCTCGCCGACGCCGGCGCGGACCTCGTCACCGCATTCACGCTCTCCTATGTCGAAGAAGGCGTCGGTGTTGCCGCGGCAGCCGCCCAACGCGGGATTCCCTCAGTCATCGGCTTCACCGTTGAGACAGATGGGCGCCTCCCCTCCGGCTCCTCGCTCGGCGAGGCGATCGAACAGGTCGACGCCGCCACCGGGTCGGCTCCCGCGTGGTTCCTGGTCAACTGCGCCCATCCGGACCACGTTCTTCCGGGGCTACCCGAGCAGGACGAACCATGGCTGTCCCGGATCGGCGCGTACCGGGCCAACGCATCCCGGATGAGCCACGCCGAGCTCGACGAGATGGAGGTGCTCGACGACGGTGATCCGACCGACCTTGCTGGCGGGTATCTCGCGCTGCGCAGCCGGATACCCGGGATACACGTCATCGGTGGGTGCTGCGGTACCGATGTGCGCCACGTGGCTGCAGCATCGGAGGCCTGGCTCCGGGTGAGCTGAGGTTCGGTTGGTCGATCCCCCTACTTTCTGGTCCCTGACTGGACTAACCTGCCTCAAGGTCTCAGGCCGGCACGGGGTCGGCCAACGGAGGGAGTTCTTATGCTGCTCGATCGAGTCCTCAAGTCATCGGCGGTCGCCGCCACCGTTGTGATAGCGGCAACCATCGGCCTCAGCGGGTGTGGATCTGATAGCGGAAGTGCTGAGTCCGGCGGATCGATGGCGAGCGGCACGTCTGCGAGCCCGACACCGTCAGACACGGCGGCGGGCACCTCCTTCGACATCACGATTACCGGGTCAGAAAACGTGGCTGTTCAAGGGACCGAGATGCAGTGCATGGCCGGCAGTTGGGCGATCACGGGCGACGTCGACCCCGCAATCGGAGCGGGTTTCGAAGTCTTTGGCCTCACCGATCCCAACGGCGACTTCAGCGCGGAGTCTTTGTCCGTGAAGTGGGTTTCCCCCAAGTCCGCATATCTCTCGACGTCAAGTAAGGGCTTCACGCTTTCCGATGACGACCTGACCGCCACTCTGGACAACGTCGAGGTTCAGTCCGAAAAGGGCACCGCCAAGGTCAACGGCACGATGGTCTGCGGCGGCTAGCCGTTGGCCTATTGGGTCCCCCGCTTTCGTAACGGTCTCGGAACGCTCGCGGCGAAGAATCGTACCGACTCCAGAAGTCACCTGAGTGAGTCGGCGGGTCCGCTGCCAACGTCGAGATGGCGAACACACAACGAAGGGACCGGTTGTGAAGCTCCAGACAACGGTTTCCGCTCTCGCGGTCACTACCGCGCTCGCTGCGGCCGGACTCTCCATCGCGCCGGGAGTTGCCTCAGCCGGATCGGCCGACGTGTCCGCCCGACCAGGTGCACCTGGCAAGCCGAAGATTGTCAAGGTGACGAGCAATGACAAGAAGGTGTCGGTGAGCGACGCTCGCTTCCGCCCCGGTGTCACCGAGTTCAGGGTTCCTAAGACAGCACATCGCAATACGTCCATTATCGTCTTCGAGACCGACAACATCAGTCGTCTCTTTAAGAAGTTTGGCGAGGCGGCCGGGGGTGGTGCGGGAAGCGCAGACGCCATGAAGACGGTGGACCGTATCGCCACGTTCTATGGAGGCGGCGGTGAGGGATCCCGCTGGCAGGTGAAACTCAGCAAAGGCTCGTACTACGTGGCCGGTGACAACGACAACTTCACCACGATCAAGGTCTCAGGTGATCGCCGCGGCGCGAACATGGCCAAGCCGGACAGCGAGATCTGGACCACCAAGGAGAACCAGTTCGAGACCTCTGGTCCCCTCGCGGGCAAGTGGGTCAGCTTCACCAACCACTCGCGCGAGATCCACTTCCTCGCGGGCGATCATGTGGCTGGAGGCACCACTGCCAAGGATGTTCGGCAGGGGCTGAAGTCTCCGAAGCAGCCGAACTGGATCCGCAAGGGTGGGTTCCACTTCGACATCCAGTCCCCCGGCATCAAGACGGTGCACATGCAGGACGTCAAGTCCTACCGGTACCTGCTGCTGTGTTGGATGCCGAGCGAGGAGCAGGACGGCGTCCCGCACGCCATGATGGGTATGTGGCACCTGGTGGAAGGCAAGTAACGTCGATGCGACGACCCGATCGTCTGTCGATGGCGGTGAGCGTCCTTGCGCTCACCGCCATCGGCATCGTCGTCGCACCGTCCGCATCATCTGCCGGCCCATGTAGCGGGATCAGCAACGATGCCAAGAAGCAGAAGTGCCTCGACAGCCTCATGCCTGAGATGTACTCGATCCACGACATGGGAAAGCCCGTCTACGGCGGTGGCAGCCGTCACTACATCGGGCCGATGCGCAGCGTGGCGCGACTTCGGGGCCCCGACGGTCCAGCCGATGTGACGATGACCTTGAGGACCGCGTTCGAGAAGACCAACGTTGCTGGGCGCCGGCAGCTGGTCTACACGGTGAACGGCACGAGCCCTGGACCGACCGTCTACGCCAAGCAGGGCGACCTGGTGAAGGTGACTCTGAAGAACCGCAACATCACAGCGGGAACGAGCATCCACTGGCACGGCATCGATGTACCCAACGGCGAGGACGGCGTTGCCGGAGTGACTCAGAACGCGGTTCTGCCCGGCGATCAGCACGTCTACCGATTCCGCGCCCGTGAAGCCGGAACGTACTGGTATCACTCCCACCAGTACGCCGAACGTCAGGTCACCCAGGGGCTGATCGGCGCGGTGGTCATCGCCCCCCGAGGCGCGCCGACCCCGAGCTTGGACGCCCGCGATGTGACGGCGATCGTGCACAGCTACCGCGGGCGCAACACCATCAACGGCCAAACAGGAGAGCGCGCGATCACCGGCGATGTTTTAGTCCGCCGCATCCGGTTCGTGAACACCAATCAGACGGCCATGCAGGTGGCCTCAAGCGCCCCCTACAAAGTCGTAGCGATCGATGGTGTCGACGTCAACGTGCCGACAACCGTTGGCGTTGGAACGTCGGTGGAGGTGCCAGCGGCCGGGCGCGTTGACATCGTGTTGGACAGCGGCGCAACCTCTGCGCGGGTCGGTGTGCTGAACGGCCCGAGCCTCGTGCTCGGTGGTGGCTCCCCGCCGGCTTTGTCGGCCAGCCAGAACCTGGATCTGCTCCACTACGGCGAACTCGACGGGTCGGTGAGCACTCCCCCGCCAGATCGTCGCTTCGACTACGTCATCGGTCAGAAGGCCGGGTACCTCGATGGCAGGTACGGCATCTGGTTCACCATCAATGGCGAGCTCATACCGCACGTGCCCATGTTCATGGTGAAGCCGGGCGAGACCGTGCGGGTGCGTTTCAAGAACAACACGTCGATTGACCACCCGATGCACCTGCACGGCCAACACATGCTGGTGCTCAACCGGGACGGAGCACCATCCACCGGGTCCCCGTGGTGGGTAGACACCCTGGAGATTCATCCTGGCGAAGAGTTCACCGTTCAGGTGACCACCGACAACCCCGGCGACTGGATGTTCCACTGCCACATCCTGGCGCACGCGTCGGCCGGCCTCATGACGCACATGTCGTACATGAATGTCAGTAACCCGTTCCGCATCGGTGTGATCAACCGGAACCTCACCAACCATCCGGAATAGGCGCCTCCCGACCAGCATCGGTTGAGGTTAGGTGGACACCGCCTCGACCGGCGACTGTTCCTCGTCCTTACAAAAGGACATGGGGCAAGCCCCACGTAAATGGCAGGCTCACCAGGGCAAGAATCGCGGCCACGAGCAAGCCCACCTTCAACACTTGGATCTGGGCTTGCGAGTAGTCGTCGACGATGGCCGCAACGAACATCACAACGGATACCGGAAGCATCTTGATCCCGGTGTCCAGCGCGTTGTAGCCGAGCACCACCTGAAGGTAGAGCGGCACGACGAAGAAGATGCCTGTCAGGATTGAGCTGAGCCAGCCCCTTGTTCCTGAATGTCGAATGACATGTCGTTACGTGCCTTGAAGTGTTTGTCGAAGCGGGGGTCAACGGTGATCGACGGCAGCTCGACCGCCTCAAGAATGGTTATCTCACCCTGACCGGCCTTTCGGTTTCCCGACCACCGGTAGGACGCCCCTCCGCCGGACCCAGACCCGCTGTAGGTCCGCTGCGGCTCGGGGTCGAGCCCTGCCAACGGTGTAGGCATTGGGTATATCGGGAGCGTAGTAACCATCGCACGATCCCTCGATAGCCAGCAGGATTACGGCGCCTCATTTCCTGAACGACTTGTCAGGCCCGACTGCAGCGATGAGACTGGTCCCGACCACCAAGGAGCAACACATGACGCAGCAGAAGACTCCGGTCCGGCCGGTCCTGACTCTGTCTCTGGCCGACCGTCACCTCGAGTTGATGGGGCCAGACCGCGCGTCGAAGTTCCACTACATCTGGTTGCGTGACAACTGCTGGTGCGACGAGTGTCGGGTCGCTCAGTCAGCTGAACGGCGCATCTACACCGCCGACATCCCGGCACACATCGCCCCGTCTGAGGCACATCTGGACGAGGACGCGGCAACGCTTCACTTGCGCTGGAACGACGGCCATAACTCAAGCTTCAGCGTCGGGTGGCTTGTGGCCAACGACTACTCCAACGGGGCGGCGGAGCCACCACCCAAGGTGACGCTGTGGACCTCGAGTCTCGGCTCTCCCTCGCGGTTTGAGCACAGTGAGGTCGTGGGACGACCAGATATTGAACTGGCCTACCTGGACGCGATGCGCGAGTACGGGGCGGCCATCGTTACCCACACTCCGTCAGTGGACGGCGAAGTCGCCCGCTTCGCCGAGGTGGTGGGGCACGTACGTGAGACCGCATTCGAACGCGTTCACAATGTGCGGCACGACCCACAGGGCTACAACGTCGCCCACACGCCGCTCGAACTCAAGCCACACACCGACCTCCCCAGTTACCACTGGCCGCCCAGCATTCAGCTGTTGCACTTCCTGGTGAACGAGTCAACGGGCGGCGAGAGCACGCTCGTCGACGGCTGGTCAGTACTGACCGATCTTCGCAGAGATAACCCAGATGCCTTCGACATCCTCTGCCGTGTCCCCGTCACGTTCCAGCTGTTCAGCGAGGATGAGGACACCAGGGCCACCGCTCCCCTCGTCCAGCTCGATACCTCCGGGCGGATCCAGACTTTGAGGTTCTCCAACCAGTTGGCGTTGCCCCTGCACGCGCCCTTCGAAGATGTCGGACAGTTCTACGACGCTTACCAGATACTCGGCAAGATGATCGACAGCGATCACTACAAGATCGTCTTCAGGTGCAACTCCGGAGACCTCTTGACCGTCCATTCGCACCGAGTGCTTCACGGCCGAGAGTCCTTCGACCCGGCGAGCGGTGCTCGTCACCTCCAGGACGTCTACATGGAGTGGGACGACCTCATGGATCGACACAATGTCCTCAGTGGAACCCACAAGCCGACGCCATCGACCGGAGTTGACCTCACATGACCTCAACGTCGCACACCGTCTCGTTTACCGCCATGGAGCACGGTACCCGCGAGGACTATGAGTTCCTGGGCTCACTCGAGCAAGGCGAGATGCAGGGTTTCCCTGATCGCGTTCTCGGTTGGCTACAGACCATGGACGACTCCGCCGGTTACCAGATCTCCCGCCTCGATCACTCGCTTCAGGCCGCAACGCGTGCGCAGCGCGCTGGTGAGGACGAGGAGACCGTTGTCTGCGTACTCCTGCACGACATCGGCGACTACCTTGCGCCCGCCAACCACTCAGAGGTGGCCGCCGCAGTTCTACGACCCTACGTGAGCGAGAAGAACTACTGGATCGTCAAGCACCACGGGCTCTTCCAAGGCGTGTATTACTTCCACTTCATCGGTGCAGACCCCAACGCCCGAGACAGGTTCAAGGACCACCCTTACTACCAAGCCACCATCGACTTCTGCGCCAAGTACGACCAGAACTCCTTCGACCCGGACTACGAGTCCGAGACCCTGGAGTTCTTCGAGCCGATGGTTCGCCGCATTCTGGCGAAACCGGTTAACTTCGAAAGCGACACGTAGTTGCGACGGCGCGCAATCGGCGGCACGTCCGTGCTCGCTCTGGCGACCCTCCTGGCTGGCTGTGGTGACCAGGGGCCGGTTGATCAGTTGACCGACGAGAGTCTCTCGCTGACCATGCCCTCATCGCTTGAAGCATGGGCGACTGAGCCAGGCGATGGGTATTGGAAGGACGCCGAGACCGACGACGGCCAGACCGCACTCCTCCACATTGGAGCACGGGGGACCGATAGCGCAGCGGCCTGGGCCGAAACGGGTTGGCGCGTGAAGCCGTTCCCTCCCCCGACGGTTCGCGCAGCGTGCGAGGCATTCCTTGAGTTGGTGGCCGCCAACATGCAGCCCGCGGGCACTGGAGCTTCCAGCAGGAAAGCACTTGTGAGGTGCGTCAAAGTTCTCGGGCCAGGGCAAGAGACTGCGCGATCATGGCCCATCACGCTGGAAGGCGGCACACCCGCCCAAATGAGCGTGACGATGGCGAGCGTTCAGGAACGGGGTGAATACTGGGTCACCATCGCCGCGAGCGAGCAGTAGCGCGCGTAGAACGGCCCTAGACAAGGAGAATCATGTCGGCGACCAGCGGCAGCGAACTCGAGTCCATCAAACTATTTGCGGGGCTCGATGCGGACGAGCGCGCCATCATCGCGGATCTGCTCACCATCGAGACCTACGGCAACGGACTGAGCATCGTTCGCGAGGGCGAGGTCGGGTACGTCTTTTACGTCCTCAAGACCGGCCGCGCCGAAGTCTCCCATGAGGGGCCACTGCTCAGGGTGCTTGCGCCAGGTGACTTCTTCGGGGAGGTCGCGATCTCAGGTGACGGCAAGAGGTCTTCGACAGTGACCGCCCGCGGTGACGTTGAGATCTGGGCCATGTTCGGCACGAGTCTCGGTCAACTCGAGCGTTCACATCCTGATATCGCGTCAAAACTCCGAACGACCGTACGGGACCGGCAGGCGACTGACTGACCCAGCAGCGACGGCTATACCTCCGCAAGCGTCACCGGTTCTTCATCCACCTTGCGTCGCCCACGACCTACGATCACCCCGACACCGATCACCAGTCCAAGCAGCAACCCAATTCCTAGGTAGACCGGCTTCCGTGGCGCCGATGGCGAACTGGGCAACGGCGCCGGCTGGGTGGTGCTGATCGTCACGAAGGGCTCTCCGCCCGGGGACGCGACCTCAAGCTGTGCGACCTCACTGCCCAGTTGGTCAGCGCCGTCGACAGCGCTCCAACTGTTCGGTGTACGCAGCACGAACCTGCGGTGCCCCGTTCCGCTGGCGTCAAACGAGAGGCGAGTGCGATCGCGGTCCCAGCAAAGTTGGATGCAGTCTTCGTGTGTGCGCCGCCGCGGAGAGAACTGCTGCAACTCGACCCACAAGATGCACTGGTTCAAAGTGGCTTGGTTGCCGCGATGAACGGCGACCAGAACTCCGGGCTCAGCACCTGCATAGGAGTCCCGCAGGATGGCCTTTGGGTCACCTCAAGCGACGACACCTTTGAGCTACCAACCCCAACCTACGGGTGCGGACAACAGCAACCGGACTCCATTGACGCGATCAATGAAATGCTGAAGGACGTGCCAGCTGAGGACGGCTAGCACTCGGGCCGCGTGAAGACCTGTCGCCTCGGGCCATCCCCAGCGACAATCAGGTCCTCCGCTCCGCGCCTTGGCAGTGGACCTCATCTGGACTGAGAGCGCTGCGCACACCGCGAATCAGAGTTGATTATTCGCAACATAGGCTCTGACCTGCAGGTATGCATCCTCTGCCAGCAGAATAATCAATCCAGATAGTCGCGCAACACCTGCGAGCGGCTCGGGTGACGGAGCTTGCTCATCGTCTTGCTTTCGATCTGGCGGATCCGCTCGCGCGTCACGCCATAAACCTTGCCGATCTCGTCCAGCGTCTTGGGCTGACCGTCGGTCAGGCCGAACCGCATCGAAACGACGCCCGCTTCACGGTCTGACAGGGTGTCGAGCACCGCGTGCAGCTGCTCCTGCAGCAGCGTGAACGACACGGCGTCCGCGGGAACGACGGCCTCGGAGTCCTCGATCAAGTCACCAAACTCGCTGTCACCGTCCTCACCGAGCGGAGTGTGCAGCGAGATCGGCTCACGGCCGTACTTCTGCACCTCGACGACCTTCTCCGGTGTCATGTCGAGCTCCTTGGCGAGCTCCTCCGGAGTCGGCTCGCGCCCGAGGTCCTGCAGCATCTGCCGCTGGACACGGGCGAGCTTGTTGATCACCTCGACCATGTGGACCGGGATACGGATGGTTCGCGCTTGGTCGGCCATCGCGCGGGTGATCGCCTGACGGATCCACCACGTTGCGTAGGTCGAGAACTTGTAGCCCTTGGTGTAGTCGAACTTCTCGACAGCGCGGATCAGACCCAGGTTGCCCTCCTGGATCAGGTCCAGGAAGAGCATGCCGCGTCCGGTGTAACGCTTGGCGAGCGAGACCACGAGGCGGAGGTTCGCCTCGAGCAGGTGGTCCTTGGCTCGGCGTCCGTCCTCAGCAATCCACTCGAGCTCGCGGTGCATTTTGGCCGACAGCTTCTTGGTGCCGTTTAGCTTCTCTTCGGCAAAGAGCCCCGCCTCGATCCGCTTGGCCAGATCGACCTCCTGCTCGGCATTGAGCAGTGCGACCTTTCCGATCTGCTTGAGGTAGTCCTTGACCGGGTCGGCCGTTGCGCCAGCAACAGTGACCTGCTGGACGGGTTCGTCGGACTCGTCGCGGTGCGAGATGACGAAGCCCTTCTCTTCAGGCTCCTTCTTCAACTCGTCGGCGACCTCTTCGTCGCTGACCGGCATGCCGTCATCGGCGACGGGGATCTCAACGGTCGCAGTCTCGACGGCCGCACCCTTCTTGGCGGCACTCTTCTTCGCCGGGGCCTCAGCCTTCGCCGGGGCAGCCTTCTTCGCCGGAGCCTTGGCGACCGACTTCTTCACAGCAACCGCCTTCTTGGCGGGAGCCTTGGCTGCGACCTTCTTCGCTGGCGCAACCTTCTTGGTCGCGGCCTTCGCTGGCGCAAGCTTCTTCGCGGCAACCTTGGTCGGCGCCTTCTTGGCGGCAGACTTGGCGAGGGACTTGGCAGGAGCCTTGGCCGCTGGCTTCTTCGACGCCACGGCCTTGCTCTTTGTCGCGGTCTTGGGTGCGGACTTCTTCGCAGGAGTCTTGGCGGTCTTCGTAGCAGTCTTGCGAGCAGCGCTCATAGGAGCGGTTGCCTCCTTGCGGGATGCGGGCAGCCGTCATGCGGGCACGCGTAACGGGACTATGCGGGGATCGGCTGCTGCGCCAATGGGTGGGAGGCTGACTCAGGAGTCGGCCTCGGGATAGGCGCGGCAGTAGACATTGTAGTCAACGCCACCGGCGGTCTTGCTCTTCCCCCGCCGCGGTGGGCTCAGGCGTCTAGGCGCTTGACCGCGAGAACCGGGCAGGTAGCCTCCAGCAAGATGCGCTGGGCGTTGCTGCCCATGATCAACTTCCCCACCGGGGTGCGCTTCCGCAGGCCGATCACGATCAACTCCGCGGATACCTCCTCGGCGATCGCCACGAGATCGTCAGCCGGGTCGTTTCCGCGGATCAAGCCGCGGACGTCGTGCTCGATCCCCTCGGTGTGCAGCCGGTCGTGGATCGCCTCCACTTGCTCGTTGGTCAGGGCCATTTCCCCGTAGTCGGCCGTCCGGCCTCCTCGCTGGGAGTTGACCACCAACAAGTTGCTGCCCCGCAGCTTGGCTTCGTCGATAGCGCGACCCAGTGCCGCCTCACCTTCTGGGCTCGGCACGTAACCCACCACGATCGTCCCCATGCAGACCTCCTCGGCAGCTCAGCGCCCTTCCGAAGACCGGGCCAAGTGGTCCGACAGTCCAGACAGAGCCTGGCCGGACGCTACCCCACCTGCGTCCCCCGGACCAGGAAATCAGCCGACGACAAGCTCAGCCCTTGCCTCAACGACTGACACCTGCAGTGGTTCGGCGGTCTGGACAACCGGCTCGCCCCCAACCGGCCACGGCCCCAGGCCGTCGACGGTGAACCACGCCTCCCAGGTGCTCCTCGTCGAGACCGGGTAGCTTCCAGCCCCCGAGTAGGCGTGGCTGACCGTCATATCGGGCCAATCCCCGCCAGGCTCATCGGTGGTCAGGGCCTTGCCGTCGCCGAAATCCCACGTCCAAGATGCCCGACCGTCCAGCACTATCTCGAACCCGACGAGGGTGAATCTGCGCTTCCCCAGCGTGGCCGGCTGACCCGCAGCGAAGACTGCCGGAAGCCCGATCAGAGTTCCACCCCTGGGTTGCGACCTCGGCTGCAGCGGCGGGACATCCTTGACGACGACGTCGGAGAGCCGGGTTGCCACGTCGCCGACGGTGGTCGGCGCACCCCCGACCAGGCACACGAGCCCAACCTCGCGCCAGTCGGCATCGCCGGGCCGAAGGAGCAGGACGATGCGGCGGAACTCACCGGGAGGACAGGACGTCGCTGCGCCACCACAGGCGACACCGCCAGCCTGACCGTCCCGACACATCGGCAGCAGCGCCCAGCGGCACTCTGGGCAGGTGGCCGCGTCGGTGCGGTCGGCATCGGTGCCCGTAAAGCTATCGGCCGGGAGCAGCAGGCCGCCCGTCCCCACGTACTGCGCCCCGTCAGGGTCGGTAACGACATCGCAGTCGGCACCAACGCACGGGGCGGCGCTGTACGCTGGCGTTGCCGGCAGCCACCCCACCAACAAGCCGATCACCGCGCTGACGATGGCCAGGGCGGGCAGCAAGATCCGGCGTGAGCGCGGCCCCGCGGCAGTGGAAATCCCCCAGATCATGGGCTGGAGGGTAGAGCGCCCATGCCATCGTGTGTGGGCAATCCACAGGCGGCCGACCCAGTCGGAGCAACCTCGCTACCGCAGGCACTCAGCCGCTCACGGCCAGCCACCGAGGGTAGCTAACCGGCCCGGCCATCCCCAGGCGCAGGCGTGTCGCTCGCGTTGAAGAGGTCGAGCAGCTCGCCGACCCGATGGCCCGCCTCGTGTGGGTGCCGGAAGTGCTTGCCGGAGTTGACCGCATAGTGGTTGCGGCGTCCACGCCGCTCTCGACTGATATAGCCCGCCTCTTCGAGGTCGGCGACGATCATCTGCACTGAGCGCTCGGTGATCCCCACCGACGACGCAACGTCGCGCAGTCGGACGTCGGGGTCACTGGCGATGATGAGAAGCACCCGCCCATGATTGGTGAGAAGGGTCCATTGCTCAGCCACAGGCGAACGCTACCTCGCGAGATGCAGATCAGCCCATAGGACGCGCTTAACTCTCTGGCTCAGTCAGCCCGTCGAGCGGGCTTGCCCCAGGGAGAGCGATTGCGCTGAATCCGGCGCCCAACACGTCGGCAGTCCCCCGCAACGCCCGCAATGAACTCGTGGGGGTTCATCCCACGCAGCTGGGCCTCGTCGAGCAGCTGGGCCATCGAGTAGTAGGGGTTGGCCGCCAGAGCCGCCTCGATCGCGATGTTCGCGCGTGCGCCGCTGCCCCCCGCCTGGCACCAGAGCGCGTAGATGGTTGCGACCGGCGCTCTCCAAAGAGGCGGAGCCGCCCGGACGAGGTCACGCCAGGCAACCTCCACGTCGCGCTCGGGGCGGCTGGTGAGGAAACCGACCGTGGCGTCGCGAACCGCGATGTCCATTAACGCCGACAACACCCTGGCCGCTTGCTCGGGCGGCGGAACACCGACCCCTCGGCGTGCATCCCGTACAAAGTGGCGAACCGCAGCCCAGTCCTCGGCACGCAGGACGACATCTGGTCGCTCGCCCTCCTCGCCCCCGAGAGCGAGCAGGGCCACGAGCACATCGGCCATCCGCCCGGCATCGGGTTCGAGCTCGGCCTCTAGGTCAGCTCGCCCAGGAAGTGCCACCAACCCCTCAGCGACGGCACTGGCTGCCACTGCTCCAGCTGTCACCAACTCGGTGCCATCCGCGGGACAGCACGAATCGTCCTCACACCGGTAGGACCACCACCGGCCGCCGCCGACGGCAAGGGCGTCTACTTCGTTGAGCTCGTACTTGTCGAAGACTTCTCGCAGTTCGTCGCGATAGGCGCGATGCGCCAGCGGGTGCCCCGTAATGGTGTCGTCATAGAGCGCGACCAGGACGCCGGTCGCACCGGCAGCTGCGGCGGAGTGGCAGAGCGGCTCGGCGTACTCAGGCGGCGCATGGAGGTCGTAGCGGGCGCTGACCACCACCGCCATACCGCGCATGGCAACGATGACGACGCTGTGTTCGGGATGGAACCCCAGGAGGTACGGAATCACCTGCAAGATCTCCGATGGCCCGCTGGCCCGAAGAGTGGGGCGTGGCTCGACAGACGGCTGGCACGCGTGGGCCGGGTCTCCGGCCGGAAGTGGAAGGCTCATGCGCCAGACCGTGCCTCGGGCAGAGCTAGCGAGCAGAGCGCAGACACCGAACTGTGGACAACCGGGCACCTTACGAACTGGGGAAGACCCGCCGTATCGGGGTGTCCTGCCTGGCCCTTAGCAGTGCGCCAGCGCATGCTGACGGGGTGGAGTCACAACCGTCGCCCCCAGCGATCGAGGCCGCACGCCCCTATGGGCGGCGCATCGTGCTGTCGGTCGTCGGCCTCGGCGCTGTCGGCTTCGCCATCGGTGGCCCACTGCAAGGCGCCATCGATGCCCTCCTCTCACCTGTGCGCAGGGTCGACCCGACCGGGCTGAGCTCACTGGTCCCTGGCGAAGGCGGGTGGCGCTACTACTCGGTCACCGCACAGCAGCCCGACCTCACCACTGCCGACTACCGGCTCAGCATCGACGGTCTCGTGGACCAACCGCTCACGCTCACCTGGGACGACATCGCCGACCTTCCGCAGACGTCGTGGACCCGAGACTTTCAGTGCGTGACCGGTTGGCGAGTTGATGACGCGGCGTGGCAGGGCGTCGAGCTGCGGGCGCTGCTCGAGGCGGCCGGCGTCCAGAGCGCAGCCCGCGCTGTCACCTTCTACTCCCATGACGGGGCATACACCGAGTCACTCACCATCGAGCAGGTCGAGCAGGACGAAGTGATGGTCGCGACTCATCTGGACGGCGCAGTCATTTCGCGCGACCACGGCGGACCGGTGCGCCTGCTGGTTGTACCTATGTACGGGTACAAGTCGCTCAAGTGGTTGAGCCGCATCGAGCTGGTCGACACGGTCAATCCCGGCTACTGGGAGGAGCGTGGTTATGACGTCGACGCCTATGTCGGATCGTCCAACGGTCGCAACGACGACCCCGTCACCTGACCGACGCTTCTCGTCGGCTGAAGTCGTGGTTCACGCAGCATTCGCGGTGCTGATCGGAATCGGCATCGTCACGGCAGCAATCATGTGGATCGACCCCTTGGCCATTGCCGTCGGCCGACGCGAGCTCGTGCGAACGGTTCACGTCACGGCAGGGGTCCTCGCTCCGCTCCCCCTCGCTCTCGGCCTGCTCTCGGCGCGCTTCCGTTCCGACGTCGCGCGGCTCGAACGATGGACAGACTCCGACGTCGATTGGCTCCGCTCCAAAGACCGACGCAGCGGACGCATCCCCGTCTCTCGGTTTAACGCCGGCCAGAAGCTCAACGCCGCGCTGACGATCGGGGCGATTATCGTCCTGCTCGGAACCGGAACCGTCATGGGCGGCTGGCTCTGGTCGTGGCCAACCGCTGCACGTACGGACGCCACCTGGGTGCACGACTGGACGGCATTCGCCCTCACAGCTGCGGTCATCGGCCACGTGGTCTTCGCTCTGCGCTATGGACGCGGCGATTCGTCCCCGTCAGCGGTAGCGGTAGCGGTCGAACGCCTCGAGTGACTCCCAAGCACGCACTGCTAGCTCGAGGCGGAGGCGCGTCTCGGGGTTGCCGAGGTCACGTCCGAGGATCTCGGTGATTCGGTCGACGCGGTAGTAGACGGTGCGCCGCTCCACACTCAGCCGTTGCGCCGCTGCGGTCTTGGAGCCGTTCTCGGCAAGAAGAGCCTGAAGCGTGACGACCAGACTGGACCCGTGGGTGCGGTCGTACTCCAGAAGCGGGCCAAGCTCGGCTTCAAAGAAGCGGCCCAGCTCAGGGCCTTCGGCCAACCGATCAAGCAGTACCGACAGCCCGAGGTCGTCGAACAGAACGACGGCTCCGGCGCCACCACCGGGCAGCCGCTCGGCCGCATGCCGGACCGCATCGACCGCCTGATGGTAGGCCCGAAGCACATCGTGATCGTCGACCATCGTGCTGAACCCTGCGCGACACGATGGGTGGCTGATCGCCGAGCACACTGGGAAGGGTCGACCGTCGCCGGAACGGCGACCACCGCCACCACCCGCTCACCTTCGGGGGCAACCAAAGCACGACAGCCCGACGCATCCAGCCTCTTGGCTGTGCGGGCAGCAGTCGAGTCACGCACGCGTGCCCTGGCGCGCAAACCACCCTTCTGCAGCGGAATGGGTTCGACAATGAGGACACGAAGCGGGTCACGTCCAAGATCGGTGCCGAGGGCACGTGCGCGACGCCGCAGCTCACGCCCTGACGTGATCCGCTCCATCACCAAGTCGTTGACCAGTGCTGCCCGCGTGGTCTCGGTGATCAGGCTCGCTTCACGTTCGACGAGGAGCGCCAGAGCCACTGCCACCGTGGCGCGATCCACCGCAACCGCCTCCACCCGGCCACGCGCACGCGCGCAGGACACCCGCAGCGTCCCCCACCGTTCACCCCGGACGACAACTTCTTGCTCGAGCAGTTGGCTGTCGTCGCGCCAAATGCCCTCTCGCACTGTTTCCACTCCTGCGGCGTCGGTGAGGACCACCGATCCGTCAACGATCTGTGCCAACTTACTGAGGATCTCGGTGACGTCACCACTGCTCACCACGAGATCGGTGAACGTTCGGGAGATCTCGTCGACAGTCTCCAGCGCCTGAACGTACGCGGCGATCTCGGCCTCAGCGCGTTTCTGACCAGTGATGTCGAGGAGCACACCGGGTGAGAGGCGCCGACCCTCCACCTCGACCACGGACAGTCGCTCCTCGATCCACACCGTTTCGCCTGTGTCTGGACGGACGAAGCGCCACTCCTGCCGACCACCCCCCGCTTCCATGAGCCGAAACGTCTCAGCGATCGCGCGGGCCTGATCCTCTGGATGCACGTGCTTGGTCGTCTGGTCGAAGTGGGGATCCACAACGTCCCCTAGCTCCAACCCGAGGATCTCGCGGGCCTGTGGGCCGATGTAGAGCGTGCGCTGTTCGTCGGGCACATCGATATAGGGAACGACGGGCATCGACTCGATTAGCGCGGTGAAGAACTCCCACGCCTCAGGGCCAGCACCGAGGGCGTTGGAAAGAGGATCGAGACCATCAGGTTCGGAGTCAGGCGTGACGCTTCCTGTCACCGGCCACCTCCCGACCACGATGTTGATACACGATGTCAATATCTGGTTGCGTCGCACTCTGTGCAAGGCTCTTGCACATTCTGCCGCTGTGGGGCCGTCCACGGAACTGATTTGGTCAATGGTCCTAGACGGTGACGGCCCGAACCCGACCCCGGGTGTCGGGTGGGAATTGGCGTTGGGCAGGATGCCCACATGCGGCTGGATCACCTCTCATACGCAGCACCGACCGACCACCTCGCGGACGTCGTCCAGCGGTTGGGATCGCGTCTCGGTGCCGGATT
The DNA here is from genome assembly GCA_027118455.1 of Actinomycetes bacterium. Classification (GTDB taxonomy): domain Bacteria; phylum Actinomycetota; class Actinomycetes; order JAHEKZ01; family JAHEKZ01; genus JAHEKZ01. The sequence goes on along the minus strand of JAJAYZ010000041.1, from coordinate 11,044 downwards.
CACCGATGGCGGTGTCCACCCCCGGTTCGGCACCCGCAACTTCGTCCTCCCGCTCGCCGGCGGCACCTACCTCGAGGTGGTCGCTGCCCTCGACCACCCCGCCGCTGACTCCGCGCCCTTCGGACGCGCCGTTAAGCAGCGCGCTGACGATGGCGGCGGATGGCTGGGCTGGGTCGTCGAGGTGCCCGAGATGGCAACACTGGAAAGCCGGCTCGGACGCGAAGCGGTCGATGGTCACCGTCGACGCCCCGACGGCTACGACCTGCACTGGAAGCAGATCGGCGTGAACGAACTGCTCGAAGACCCGCAGCTGCCCTACTTCATCCTCTGGGAGTGCGAGCTCGAACAGCGCCCCGGCTACGGCAACGGAACCGAGATCAGCATCACCAAGCTCGAGATCGCCGGAGACTCCAGCGTCGTCAACGACTGGCTCGGCTCGCTCAACGGTGACCCCCTCGACGATGTCGAGGTCGAGTGGGTCACACCCAGGGACGAGACCGGTGGCCTCGTTGCCGCGCACTTCGCGACGCCGAACGGCATCGTCCGCGTCGACTAGCTAAGGACTTCGCACGAAGGCCTATCGCCGGTTAGGCCTTCTCGACGAACCAGATATCAGGGTGCCCGACCACGCCGAGCGCAGCCATGGCAGCCTTCAACTCGCCAGAACCGGCGAACGCTCGCGCGGCGTCGATCGAGTCAAAGTCATGGGAGACAGTGAGGTTGTTCCCATTTTCTACCGACCGATATATCGTGTCAGCCTGGACCGCCCCTGCGGTCCGTACGCTCACGTTCTCGTCGTAGCCCTGGCGCCACTTGGAGTAGTCCTCAACATCATGACGAATAAACAGTGTGACCACGGTTCGGCTCCCTAGACGAGCAGTTCTGGCTGACGGATTGCCTGGAGTCTCCTCCTGGTCGGCAATGACTACAACCCACTCCAGAACTGGCCTACCGTTGGGCCATGTGCCGAAGCATCAAGACCCTTCGCCCACCCTTCATCGACGCCGCAACCGAGGCAGACGTTCAGGCTGCGGCTTTGCAGTACGTGCGCAAGGTGTCGGGGTTTCGTGCCCCAGCTGCGCACAACGGCGCGGCCTTCGACCACGCCGTCAGCGAAGTCGCCGCGGCAACCGCTGAACTATTGGCCGCCCTTGAGGTGCGCGGCCAGCGCTGAGCACCCTCAACGCTGAGCATCCCCAGCGCATGAGTATCCCCGACGCTCACAACTCAGAGCAGCCCAGGGTTCGGCAGCAACAGTTGCCGAAGCACCGACCCGGACGCCAGGTCGTCCAGGGCGGCTCCAGCCTCGCTGAGCGGACGGCGCGCCGAGATCATCGCGTCGAGATCGAGCTCGCCGGTCATGTAGCGGTCGACGAGGTCGGGGATGTCACGGTGCGGGACGCATGACCCGTAGTTCGACCCGAGGATCCGCTGCTCCGCCTCGGCGAGACAAAGTGGGTCGAACCTCGCCGCCTGGCCCGCCGGCGGCAGACCCACGACCACCGCAGCACCTCCGATACCGAGCGCGGCGATCGCCTGCTGCGTCGTTGCGATTGCTCCGATGGCGTCGAAGACGAAGTCCAAGCCCTCAGGTACCAGTTCGGCCAGCTGCTCAACGACGTCTCCCGAACGCCCATCAACCACATCGGTGGCCCCCAGTTGGGCGGCGACATCGAGCTTGGCAGGAACCAGGTCGACAGCGACGATCCGGCTGGCCCCCACCATGCGGGCGCCCTGGATGCAGGAGAGCCCGACTCCGCCGCAACCGATCACCGCAACCGTCGCTCCAGCTGGCACCTGCGCGGTGCTTTTGACGGCTCCGACACCGGTAGCGACGGCGCAACCAACAATCGCGATCACGTCGAGTGGGGCATCGGAGCGCACCTTGATCGCCCCGGACTCCGGGACGATCGCGCGTTCGGCATAGGACGAAACCCCCAGATAGTGAAAGCAATTCTCACCGTCGAGCGAGAGGCGTGGAGTGCCGTCGAAAAGCGTGCCACCGGCCGCGATGACCTCCTGAGAGGTCTTGCACTGGGCGACCCGTCCGAGCTTGCAGTAGCGACACTCACCGCACGAAGGCACCCAGGAGAGCACCACGTGATCACCAACGGCCACGTCGGTGACACCCGCACCGATCGAGGTGATGACGCCGGAGCCTTCATGCCCCAGAACCACCGGCGTCCGGTGCTCCCACTCGCCGCGCACCAAGTGCAGGTCGCTGTGACAGACACCGGCTGCCGCGATCGCGACCTCTACCTCATGGGGGCCAGGAGGTGCGAGCTCGACCGAGCGGACGTCGATGGGCTGGCCTGCGCCGTGGAAGACCGCGGCTGAGATGGTGGTCATCGGGCCTGCCTACCCCACCTACGGTGTCCGCGGCAATGGTCTGCTCGCCAGGACTTCACTAACGTGGCGCTATCAAGGAGATGGGAAGACTCCATGGACGAGCACGACGAACAGATCTGGACCGAGGTCGACCACTACATCGGCACGCACCTCGGTGTCCATGACCAGGGCGTGGACACCGCCCTCACCAGCAGCGTCGAGGCTGGCCTGCCCGAGATCGCCGTATCACCCCCGCAAGGCAAGCTCCTCATGCTGCTCGCCGCGTCGATGGGGGCCCGCCGGATCCTGGAGATCGGCACCCTCGGCGGCTACAGCACCATCTGGCTGGCACGTGCCCTTCCCGCCGACGGCGAGCTCATCACCTGCGAGTACTCCAGCGAGCACGCCACTGTGGCCCGCCAGAATGTTGACCGCGCTGGGGTTGGGGGTCTGGTCGATATCCGGGTCGGCGCCGCACTCGACACGCTGCCCACGTTGACCGGGCTGTTCGACCTGACGTTCGTGGACGCCGACAAAGAGCACAACGCCGACTACTTCCGGTTGGCACTCCGCATGAGCCGGCCTGGTTCATTGATCATCATCGACAACACGGTGCGCGGAGGAGCCGTCGTGGATGCTTCCCGCACCGATCCCGCGACTGAGGGCACCCGCGCGCTCTATGCAGCTGTGCGCGACGAGCCAAGGGTGTCGGCGACCGGGATCCAGACGGTCGGAAGCAAGGGCTACGACGGCTTTTTGCTCGCGCGCGTGCTCGACGTCTGAGCGCTCGCGCGAGGTGATCCCCCTCAGAGCTTGACCGCCTGAAGGGTGTAGGTGCAGGCCAGCCGCTCTGGCCGCTCGGTGAGCCGCCACTCACCGTCGGCGTCGCGGCTCATCTGCCCCGGCAGGGCCTCCCACGGAGCCGAGTCGTGCTCCACCAGGCCGATGACCTGCATGCCGACGTTCGCGAGGCCACTGATGATCTCGCCCAACCCGTGGTTCCACGAGTGGGTGAGGTTGTTCCGGAATTCCACGTCGGTCTCGACGTAGGTGCCACCGTCCTCGTCGACGAGCGGGTGCTGGGTCTCGAAGTAGGCGTAGTCGACGACGATCCAGTCGGTACGAGCCTCGTCAATCGCCCACAGCATGGGGTGACCCTCGCGGATGAAGAGTCGGCCACCTGGCTTCAGCAGGTCAGCGACGACCTGGGCCCACTCAGCGACATTTGGCAGCCAGCAGAGCGCTCCGACTCCGGTGAAGACGAAGTCGAAACCGTGGTACCCGAGCAAGCTGGGGGCGGCATAGACGTTGGCCTCGAGGTACTCGATCGGGGTGCCAGCAGCTTCGGACAGCCGCCTGGCCTCCTCCAGGGACCGTGGCGAGAAGTCGACGCCGGTCATCTGGGCCCCCAGTCGAGCCAGCGAGAGCGTGTCGGTACCGATGTGACACTGCAGGTGAACACCGCGCTTGCCCTCCACCGAACCGAGCAACGGCAGATCGAACCGGACAACCTCCGACAGATAGCTCGGGTCATCGAGGAATCTCTGGACCCGGTAATCGGGAGACGCGGCATGGGCTGCCGCCCGGTCGTCCCAGCTGGCGCGGTTGATGCGGACGTACTCAGGGGTGTTGTCGGGGCTGCTCATGCCAGCACTCTGCCACGGAGAACAGGCCAGAGAACAGGGGCCAAAAGTCAACGGTCGGAGCAGCCGCTCACGTTGCGAACAGCCCGAGAAACTCGTACGCGACGTTGGCCGCTGCGATCGTGGTGAGCTCGGCGTGGTCGTAGGCAGGCGCCACCTCCATGATGTCTGCACCGACGACGTTGGCAGCGCCGGCCAGACCGCGCAGGATCTGCTGCAACTCGCGGGTCGTCAGGCCACCTGGCTCCGGTGTCCCGGTACCCGGCGCATGCGCTGGGTCGAGGACGTCGATGTCGACCGAGACGTAGACAGGGCGATCGCCCACTCGCTCCAAGACGCGATCGATGGCGTGCCCCACACCGCGCTCGGCCACGTCCATGGTGGTCACGGTTGCGAAGCCGAGGTCGCGATCCTGCTCGAGGTCGCCGGTGGAGTAGAGCGGTCCCCGCGTACCGACGTGCGCTGACGTGCCCAGGGCCAAGACACCCTCTTCGACCGCACGGCGGAACGGCGTGCCGTGGGTGTACGGCATGCCGAAGTAGGTGTCCCAGGTATCGAGGTGCGCGTCGAAGTGCACCAGCGAGATCGGGCCGTGCTTGGCCGCGTGCGCACGCAGCAGCGGAAGCGACATCGTGTGGTCGCCGCCCAAAGTGATGATCCGGTCGACCTGGCCGAGCAGCTCAGTCGCCGCCCGCTCCACCGCGTCAACGGCTGCCGGTATGTCGAACGGGTTGCACGCGATGTCGCCGGCGTCAACCACCTGGTGCACCGACCATGGTTCGACATCGAGGAACGCATGATAGGGCCGCAGCAGCTTCGAACCGGCGCGGATGCCTCCAGGACCGAAGCGAGCCCCTGGGCGGTACGAGACGCCGGAGTCGAAGGGGATGCCCACCAACGCGACTGAAGCCTTGGGGACGTCGGACAGTCGCGGTAGCCGCGCGAACGTGTCAGGGCCGGTGAACCGGGGCGTCTCGCGAGCGTCTGGTGGACCGACGGGCCTTGGCGCTCGCGCATCCAGCGGTGGTGTGCTCATGGTCGACCTCCTTGAACGCACCCTCTCATCTCGCGGCTCACCCCGAGGCTCACCCCGCGGCTCACCCCGCGGCTCACCCCGCACAGTGATGACCTGCCAAGGTGATCCCACTGCGTGGCGTGACCAGAGCGCCGGGCCGGTGAGACAGGACAGGCATGGACGCGACCGAGCGACCCCGCATCGCCGGGCTTCTGCTTGCGACAGCGGGGGCCGTCACACTCATGGGAATCATCACGGCCGAAGCGGTCTACCCGGCCGTCTACACGACCACCGCCAACGAGATCAGCGATCTCGGTGGACGCACCGCCGAGGGCGCGATCCTGCAGCCGGCTGGCTACGTGTTCACCCTGGCCATGGTGACAACGGGATTGGCCACGATCGCCGCAGCCACGATTCTGCTGCGCTCGCGGGCCGGGTCTTTTCTCGGCTGGGCCGTGATGCTCAACGGGATCGGCACCCTGGGCGTCGGGCTCTTCCCCAGTGGGAGCGGGCCGATCCACCCGTCATCGGCCGTCGTCTCGTTCGTTGCTGGCGGGCTCTGCGGGATCGCCGGCGGGCTGGCACGCACCGGCCCGCCCAGCTGGTTCTCCTACCTGTTGGGCGGCGTGACCCTTTCGGTGCTCGTCCTTGCCCTCTTCGGTGGACTCGATGGCGGCGCGCTCACCGGACTCGGCATTGGCGGGGCCGAACGCTGGATCGCCTATCCGGTCGTCCTCTGGCAGGTGATGTTCGGCGGGGTGCTCATGGCCGGATCAAGGTCATCATCGGGCGCGGCGAGGTAACTCTTATTCAACCAAATGATTGGCAACTGCGGTGATGCGCTCGACCAGAGTCTCCTCGCGGCCGCGTTGGCCTAGCGCGGAGGCAACGGCGTCAGTTCCATCGATGAGGGCACTTAAAGGTACTTCGATCTCGAGAGTCCCCCACCACCGTCGTGACTGAACTCCCCTCGGTCACCCGACCATCAGCGCGCACGAGCGCCCGAACGTGATGCCCGCGGAGGAGAAGCTCGTCCAGGACCAACGCCACGGTGCGTCCGGTGCCTCCGATCAGCGCGATAAGCATGCGGGAACGCTACCGACCTCAACCAGCACCACCACTGTCGATCTGCACCCCCAGCGACGACGGTGCGCCAGGCCCGGTGAACCTCTGGCATCATCGTGATCATGGCCGCACCCGATGACGAGCCGAACGATCCGCCCACCAGCGAGGACTGGGCGAAGCTGGTGGGTTCCCAGCGCCATGACCAGTACACGCCGATGGGGCAGATTGCCATGTACGGCGACTTCGCCATGGGTGTCCGACGGCTACGGGGGTGGAGACGGTGGGTGAGCCTCGCACTGATCTGGTTGCTCCTCGCTTTGCTGGTCGCTGGAGTCATCGGGACCCTCGGTGCGGTCCTGTTCAGGCGAACCTGATCTGAGCCGCCATGAGTGACGTGCCGGTCCGAGGTTCAGTGGTGATCCCGTCACACGAGCTGCGCTGGAAGTTCTCTCGATCCAGCGGCCCAGGCGGTCAGTCGGTCAACACCACTGACTCGCGTGTTGAGCTGCTGTTCGACGTTGCACATTCGCCATCGCTCCCTCCGATCTGGCGCAGGCGAGCCCTGGATCGCCTCGGCGACCGACTCGCTGATGGCGTGCTCCGGATCACCGCGCAGGAAGAGCGCAGCCAACACCTCAACCGGCGGGCCGCTGAGCAGCGGTTGGCCGAGACGTTGCGCGAAGCGACTGCACCACCTCCGCGACCGCGGCGGGCAACGAAACCGTCGCGCGGCGCGGTCGAGCGAAGGATTACCCAGAAGAAGCGACGCGGCGAGATCAAACGCGGACGCCGGGTCGACCCTGACGCGTAAGGCACTCACAGGAGCGACGGCGGTGGTGGGGATCCTGCGGTTCTGCACTCCCCCCAGCGCGACCCAGTTCACGCTGATCGGCGTCAGGAGACCAGAGGCGATGGTCCTCGCTCAGGGAACGCTGCGCTCCTGATGTCCCGGGGCTACAGTCCCAGTGTTCGCACGATGAGGACGGATATCAGGAGCCACCATGCCGACCGATGAAGAGCTGACCGAACTCGCGGCTCGTCAAGCCGAACTGCGTGCGCGCTACGCACTACCAACGGCAGACCGGCCACGGTCCAACGGTCGAGGCATTCACCACGCCGCGCTGATCTGCTCAGACGTGGAACAGACGATCCAGTTCTACCAGGGACTGCTGGGCTTCCCGTTGGTCGAGTTGGTCGATAACCGCGACTACCCGGGGTCTTCGCACTTCTTCTTCGATGTGGGAAACCAGACGTTGCTCGGCTTCTTTGACTTCCCCGGCCTCGGGCTCCAGCCCGGTGTTGAGTCGATCGGGGCGGTCCAGCACGTCGCGATCTCGGTGGCCAGCGACCGCTGGAAGCAGCTGCGCGTGCGGCTCGACGAAGCGGGCATCGAGTACGTCGGACCCGACCGCGGGATCCCTGAGTCGATGTACTTCCGCGACCCCGACGGCATCGGACTCGAGCTGCTCAGCGACCCGCTGATGTACTTCGCCGGTCGTCAGCTGGACGCGTAGGTGGCCGCCACTCCTGCACTTGGCCTCGGGCTGCCGGTCTCTGGCGCGTGGGCAACGCCGGAGAACATGCGGCACGTCGCGGTACGCGCCGAGGAACTGGGCTACGCGTCGTTGTGGTCGTTCCAGCGACTGCTGCACCCGGTCGACGAGGACTGGGGCGCGGTCTACCACGGTGTCATCGACCCGGTCAGCGCACTGGCTTACGTCGCCGCGTGCACGTCTGGAATCCGGTTGGGCACGGCGGTCGTCAACTTGCCCTTCTACTCGCCCATCGTGTTGAGCAAGGCGCTGACCACGGTCGACATCGTGTCGAAGGGTCGCCTCGACGTCGGCCTGGGCCTGGGTTGGGCTGCAGCGGAATTCGAGGCGGTAGGAGTGCCGATGGAGAAGCGCGGCGCACGCGCTGCGGAGTTCATCGAGTGCCTCACAGCCATCTGGACGCAGCCGGAGGTGGAGTACCACGGACAGTTCTACGACGTACCGCTCAGTCGGGTGGAACCGAAGCCGGTGCAGCAGCCGCACCCTCCCCTCCTCATGGGCGGAACCGCCGACGCGGCCTTGCGCCGGATCGGCCGCATCGCTGACGGCTGGATCAGCAGTAGCCGCACCGACCTGACCACCATCGGGCAGTCGATCGACGTCGTGCGGTCGGCGGCGTCCGAGGCTGGCCGCAACACCGGTGCCCTGCGCTTCGTCACGCGCGGAGTCGTGCGCCTCGGGGGGGAGGCGCCAGCCGACCGCGTGCCGTTGCAGGGCAGCGCCGACCAGATCCGTAGCGATCTCCAAGCACTGGCCGCGGCCGGGGTCACCGAGGTCTTCCTCGACCTCAACTGGGATCCAGAGACCGTCGCCCAAGACGTCAGCGCGGCGGCTGCGCTCGACAACGCCGAACGGGTGATGACCGAACTGGCTCCCGGCTGACGTTCACCTCGCGACCGAGCTAGCGAGCGGCCTCGCCGTCGCCCTGCGGTGGTTGGTAGACCGTGTCGTGTTCGACCTGCGCATAGAGGTCGAGCCCGATGGGCTCGCGCATCTCCTCAGCGAGGTGACCGAGCAGGCCAGCGGTGCGAGCCAGGAGGGCAAAGCCGCGCAGGATCGAGGTGGGCAGCCCAACGTCGCAGAGGGCCGCCCCACAAGCGCCAGCGCCGTTCAGTGCGAGGGTGCGGCCGAGCACCTCAGGATGAACTCGCCAGACGGCTTCGAGGAGCTGCAGGTGGGGGCCAAAGAGACCCTCTTCCTTGGCGATCGCGAAGAGCACTGGCGTCCTGGGGTCCCCCTGCTTGTGCAAGGTGTGGCCGAGGCCAGGGACGAGCAGGCCAGCGGCACGCCGGGAACGCACCGCGCCGATGGCGATGGCATCCCAGGCCGCTTCGGTGTCGGGCAGCGGTGACCCGGACCCGGTGACCGCACCAAGAGTGCCGCTGAGGAACTTCCCGGTGTCTTCGGTGACGCCAAGGAATCGTGAGCCCCCGCCTAGCAGTCCGGCTGCCAACGCCCCTTGGACCGACTCCGGCGCACCTGTCAGCGTTAGCCGCGCAGCCAGTGCGCTGGGCGTCAAGCCATGGTCGGCCAGTGCGACCAGCACTGACTCAAAGACGCGCAGTTCGCCGGGTAACGGGCGCCGCTGCGCGACCAGCCAATAAGCAAGCTCGGCGAAGCCGACCTTGCCCATCAGGTCGTCGGCCAGATCCTGCCCGAGGACCTGGATCGACGTGGCGTCTGCGGTTCCGATCGATGTCCGGTACCCGGTCATGGCTTGTCCTTCGTTGTGGTTTCGTGGTGGTCGGGCTCGGCGTCGTACTCGTCGGGCGGGTGACCGGTCGGCAACTCATGCTTGGCCACTCGCGACGTCGCCGTCCTCGGCAGTGCGTCGACAGCCTGCCAGAAGCGCGGCACCTTGAAGGCCGACAGACGCGTTGCCGCCCACTTCCGCAGCTCGGCGAAGTCAAGGTGGCGGTCCGGAACAGCCACGACGAAGGCCTTGACCTCGTCCTCGGTCAGCTCAGAAGGAACCGCGACGATGGCGACCTCGAGCACATCGGGGTGTGCGGCGATGGCCTCCTCGATCTCAGCCGGAGACATGTTCTGACCGCGGCGACGCAGCACCTCCTTCTTTCGGGCGACGAAGGTGTAGGTCTCATCGGCGTTCACCGTCACGAGGTCGCCGGTGTGCAGCCACCCGTCGACGATCGTGGCGGCCGTCTCCTCCGGCATTCCCCAATAGCCGGGGGTGACGACCGGGTTGCGCAGCCACAGCTCGCCGGCACCTCCCTCTGGCACGTCCTGGCCGAGCTCGTCGACGACGCGAGCCTGGTTCACCTCGCCCAGGGTCGGGTGCTGGCGTGGCGACCCCAGCGCTCCGAAGGGACGCGTTCCCTGGCGCCAGATCAGCCCGTACGGCGATTCGGACAGCCCGTAGCCGCCGACGACGCGGAGGCCGAACCGCCGCTCGAACGCCTCCTGCCACTCCCTGGCGGGAGACGGGCCGGTGTAACAAAGCCGTAGGTCGGTGTCGGCATCGTCAGGTCGCACTGGCTGGCGCATCAGGATCTCGAGCATCGCGCCGATCGCATTGAACTCGGTGGCACCGTGCCGGCGAGCGGCGTCGAAGAACCCGCTGGCCGAGAATCTCGGCAGCAGGATCAGACCGGCGCCGCAGGCCAGCGATCCGAGCACCGAGTAGGCGGGGGCGTTGATGTGGAAGAGCGGCAACGACGTCATCAGCTGGTCGTCAGCGGTCAACCCCAGCCAGAAGGGAAACCCTTCCCCTGCCCACGCATAGGAGCGATGCGTCTGCATGACCAGCTTGGAACGCCCAGTTGTCCCCGACGTCGGGATGAGCACGGCCAGGTCGTCGGGAGCGACCTGCATCGGCAGTGGCGGGGCATGGGCGACGGGCACCGTCCAGTCACCGACGAGTCCTCCAATGTCCAGGGTGGCTGATGGGACGTCCCCGATCACGTCCCTGATCACAGCCTTGGGCTGCACCTGACCGATGAGCCCATCGAGCTCGGCGTCCGTGGCTGCCGGATCGGTGGGAACGGTGATGGCGCCGATGCTGCTCAGCGCTAACCAAACAAGGAGGTGCGGCGGAGTCGTCCGCGCGATCAGAACGACGAGGTCGCCTGCGCCGATCCCGCGCGTGCTCAGCCGCTCGGCAACGTGTGCCACCTGATCGGCCGCCGCGGCGAAGGTCAAGGCTCCGTCATCGGTGTGTAGCCAGACCCCATCGGGATCGCGGGCGGCAGCTGCGAGCAGCAACTCAGGAATCGTCTCGCGGGCACTCATGCCCGAACTCTAGGTCGGTGCCAGCCAGCACCACCTCCGCGCGTCCCCTCCCATCGCGGCAACGCGCCAGAGCGTGGGGGTTTGGGGGGGGGGGGGGGGGGGGGGGGGGGGCCCCCCCGGGGGGGGGGGTGGGGTTTTGGGCCGGGCCCCCGGGGGGGGGGGGGTCATGCCCCCCCGGGGGCCGCCGAGGC
>JAJAYZ010000040.1 GCA_027118455.1 Actinomycetes bacterium | reverse complement strand
GGGGCGGCGGCGGGGGGGGCGCTGCGCCACGGGGGGTCGTGCCCCTGTGCTGCGACGCCCAAGGCGCCTGAACCCAGCCGGCCAACACCGTACCCACCGCCGTGTCGGCACGGCTCGGGTTCTCCGAGGCCGCCCGATTTGTCGGGTTCGGCGCCGAGCCGTTGCTCTAGGGCCGCAACCTGGCCATGTGAGAGGTGCCCCCATTCGACTCACGCTGAGCGCCTGACCTGCCGATACCGCCGGGAAGGGGCGCACCGGCGCCCCATGGCGAAGCAGGAAATCGACATGGTTGAGGCGCGAGGTGTGGTCATCGCAACAGCGCTGGCTGCTCTGCTGGTCCTCGGGCTGCTCGCCTTCGCAGCGTCCACCCTCATGCCGAACACGATTCGGCAGCAGGCCTGCCAAAGCGTCCAGCTGCCAGCGTCGGAGTGCGACTAGCTCGACCGACGACAACGGCCCCCAAGCCACGAGGGCCAGGGGCCGTCGAGGGGCGCTTGCCGGTTACTTGTTGGGTAGCAGTCGGGCGTAGTAGACGCTGTTGCTCCAGATCGGATCGCGCTGGACGTTCGTTCCGGTGCGTCCGGCGTGGATGATCTTACCGTGGCCAGCGTAGATCGAGACGTGGTAAATGTCCCCGTTGTCGTGCATGAAGACGAGGTCACCTGGCCTGGCCTGCTTACGACCGATTCGTTCTTCAGCGCGGAACTGAGCGGCCGCCAGGTGTTGCAGGCTCTTGCCGGTCGCCCGCTTATAGACATACATCGTGAGACCGGAGCAGTCGAACGCGTTGGGCCCGGCCGCGCCATAGCGATAGGGGTCGCCCTTCTGGTTGCGAGCCACCTTCATGATGCGGTGGTACTTGCGGTCGATCCGGGCGCGAGCTGCCTGGATCGACTCCCAGCGCTTCTGGAGGGCCGTGTAAGTGCGCGCGTTAATGACACCAGTCACGGCAATGCTGCGGTGGTCCTGAAAACGCTTGACAGCCCGCTTGGTTTTATCGTTGAAGGCGCCGGTCCGCGGGTCGACGTCGAGGACGCCCTGAGCTAGGAGCACTCGGGGACCGGAGTCACCCTTGCGCAAGGAGTCGAAGCCACCCCCGGCCGCCGTAGCTGTGCTGGCGGCCAGCGGGCTGGTAAGGGCAATAGTGAGGCCGACGGCAAGCAGACGTCGACGCGCGAAGATCCGCGACATGTTTCCTCTCCGACGCCTGCGAGGTCAGCTGTCGGGTTCGGGCCAGAGAGTGCCCGGTCGTGCCCTTCGGCAACGACTTAACCCCAAGACCGTCCGCGTTCTAGCGGCCGGTCACTAACCTTGGGTCCCCCGCTCCTGCCCGCGTTCATAATCGTCACCCTCCGGGCTGGACAGGATTCGGCGTACCCGGAGAGCCCCCACCTGGCGGTGAGGTCACGAAAGGGTATCGACCGCCAAGGCGGCGAGCGCAACCCCTGACCCCCCAAAGTGGGATACTTCACACCCGATCGGCCTAGTCCTCAGCAACTAGTTACGCCGATCGAGGCTGATCGCCGGCGGTTCCGGTTCAACCGGTGGTCCGGATGTCCCGGCGGTTGGCAGGCGTCGAGCGCAACCCCAGCTGCGCGAACACCCTGCTGCCCACGCGACTCATTCGTAAAGGTAGTTGCGCTTTGCGGGGCCTCCGATGGCCGAAACCCGCAACTACCTCTACGAACCGGCCAGGACGTGTGTCCGAAGGTCGCAGAACACCAGGCGCTACCAACCCGGAAGCTTGGGTACGCGCGCGGCTGCGGCGTGGGTCTCGACGAGGATTGCCCCAGAATTTCGGGCTTTGCTGCAAAGACGGGGCCAACCCTCGAAGCGACGGTGCTGACGTGAAAGCTGCGGACGTCAGACGCGGCAGGCCGCCGGATGCATTCCAGCCACGCGAGGTCGTCGTCATGGCCCACGGCACCTGCCCGACGCCTGGGGCATGCGTCGAAGCGAGAGCAGCCAGGCACGCCGGACGCCAGCACAGCGCTCGGCCGCCGGTCTAGCGCTGCGGCCGAACCTGCGTCGGCGGCGGGACCGCTGGCGCCACAGGCGGAGCGACGACAGGTGGGACCGCATCACCCTGAAGCCCGGCCAGCAGCGATTGAACTTCGGCAGCCCGGTAGCGCCGGTGGCCCCCGAGGGTACGGATGGCACTCAACTTGCCAGCTTTGGCCCACCGAGTCACCGTCTTGGGATCGACTCGGAAAAGGGCTGCCACCTCGGCAGGCGTCAGCAACGCCTCCGGCTCGGGCGGTAGTTGTGCCATGTGTCCCCCACGTGTCGTCATCATGCTCGCTTATCTCTCGGTCGCGCTCCGCGAGCGTACCAATGCAAAGAGTGACGGATGTCCCGCTTGTCCGTAATCCCTCATCAGTGCCATTCCTCCCTGATCGTCTGGACTAACCCATTCGGGGACATCTCGTTCACGGCGCTGCTGCGCCGCTGATCAGCGCGGTCGATAGGGTCCGGCCGTGACCGACCGCCATTTTGAGCAGAGCACCAACCTTTTCGACCGGATGGACGGGCACGAGCAGGTGGTCCTCGCATCGGAGGCGGCCTCCGGGCTGCGCGCCATCATCGCGATCCACTCAAGCGCACTGGGCCCAGCGCTCGGTGGGACCCGGTTCCACGAGTACCCCGACGACGGGGCCGCCCTGGACGACGTCCTGCGGCTCTCCCGCGCCATGAGCTACAAGAACGCCTTGGCCGGCCTCCCGCTGGGCGGTGGCAAGGCGGTCATCCTCGGTGACCCGGCCACTGTCAAGAGCGAAGCCCTGCTCGAGGCGTACGGACGTGCTGTCGAAAGGCTCGGTGGGCGCTACTACACCGCCTGCGACGTCGGCACCTACGTGGCAGACATGGATGTCGTGGGGCGCACCACCCGCTACGTGACCGGCCGTAGCGAAGCCGAGGGCGGCAGTGGCGATTCCTCCCTGCTCACCGCACTCGGCGTGCTCTGCGGGATACGTGCCTGCGCACAGCATCTTTGGGGGTCGGACGACCTCGCGGGACGCCGCGTCGCCCTATCGGGAGTCGGCAAGGTCGGTCGCCGGCTCGTCGACCACCTCCGTGACGCTGGGGCGTCCGTGGTCATCTACGACGTCAGCACTGAGGCGATCGCCGCGGTCATCGCCTCCCACCCCGAGATCGAGGTGGCTTCCAGCGAAGCCGAGCTCGTCGCTCGCGGCGACGTCGACGTCTACTCGCCCAATGCCCTCGGTGGGGCACTCAGCGACGCGAGCGTCGCCTCCTTGACGGCTACCGTCGTCTGCGGAGGCGCAAACAACCAGCTCGCCCATCCCGGGATCGAGCAGCGCCTTGCCGACCAGGGGATCACCTACGCCCCCGACTACCTCGTCAATGCGGGGGGCGTGATCCAGGTCGCAGACGAGCTCAACGGGTTCAACCTTGAGCGGGCCAGCAGCCGCGCACTCGGCATCTACCAGACCACCTTGGACGTTCTCCGCCTCGCCACCGACGAAGGGATCCCGCCAGCGCAGGCGGCCGACCGCCTGGCGGAAGCCATCATCACCGCCGGGCCGGCGACGCCTGGCTGACCGGGCAACAGGGGCCACCGGATCGGAGCAGAGAACGGTGCGCCTGCCTGCACGCCGTCGGCGTCCATCGTCTACCCTGGAGGGCAGTGCGCCCCAGCGGCGCCATCTGATAGACACGCCTACTGGGGTCGATGCCCCAACGAGGGGGTCAGCCCATGGGTCGCGGGAGGGCCAAGGCCAAGCAGACCAAGGTCGCCCGGCAGCTGAAGTACTCCAGCTCCGAGCTCGATGTCGACGCGCTTACCGTCGAACTTGGTGGCGAAGCACCGCATACCGACGTGGTCGAGGACGATCCCTACGACCCGGACTCAGCCGCCCATGGCGATGCCGAGTCCGGCCGCTGAGCACAACGCCCCACAACGCTTGACTTCGCCGCCCCTCAGAGGGCGGCCAAGTCACGCAGTAGTGGGGACTAGCCGGGGTGGTCGCCCACCAATGTCACGGTCGGACCTTCTGACGCGGTCCGCACCTCCCCACACACCCACGCAGGAATGCCTCGTTCGACGAGCAGCCGCACGCTCTCGTCGGCCACGGAAGGGTCGACGACCGCGATCATGCCGATCCCTTGGTTGAAGGTGCTCTCGAGGTCATCGCGCATCACCCCGCCGAGCTCGCCCATCAATGCGAAGACCGGGAGTGGCGTCCAGGTCGTGCGGTCGATGGTCGCAGCCAGGTGGGCAGGTATGACTCGGCTGAGGTTTTCGGCGAGCCCGCCGCCGGTGATGTGCGAGAGCGCGTGCAGCTGCTCGCGGTGTGAACGCGCGAGCGCCAGACAGTCGAGGCTGTAGATGCGGGTTGGTTCGAGCAGCTCTTCACCAACAGTGCGACCAAGACCGTCAACATCGTGGTCGACGTCCCAACCGGCGATGGTGAAGAAGACGTGCCTCGCCAGTGAGTAGCCATTGGAGTGCAGCCCACTGCTCGCCATGGCGATGAGGGCATCGCCTGGCCTCACGCGCTCAGCGCCCAGCACATCATCGGCATCGACGATGCCGGTACCCGCGCCGGCCACGTCGTACTCGTCCGGCTCCAACAGACCCGGGTGCTCGGCCGTCTCACCGCCAACCAGCGCCGCTCCGGCAAGCCGGCAACCCTCGGCAATCCCGGACACGATCGCGGCAATCTTCTCCGGGTACACCTTGCCGGTTGCGATGTAGTCGGTCATGAAGAGCGGCTCGGCTCCGCAGACAACGAGATCGTCGAGGACCATCGCAACGAGGTCGATGCCGATCGTGTCGTGCACGCCCATGCGCCGAGCGACATCCACCTTGGTGCCGACTCCGTCCGTCGACGATGCGAGCAGGGGCTTGCGCAGACGCGTGTACGGCGTCAAGTCGAAGAGCCCAGCGAATCCGCCGATTCCACCAACGACCTCAGGACGCGTTGCGCGCGCAATGCTTGCCTTCATCAGCTCAACCGCACGGTTGCCCTCTTCGACGCTGACTCCAGCACTCTCGTACGTGGTGCGCACGTGTTGGGAGCCTTCCAGGCTCGCTGTCACGGCCGAGCCAATGCGTCCGAGGCCAACGTGGCAGCGGTCATCGACGAGAGTCCATCGGTGTCGCTCGTTGCTCCAGTAGCTTTGCTCTCGCGTTCGTAGCCCTCGAGCAGGTGCTTTCCGAGCGCCTCGGGGTCGGGCAACTCGATCGGGTACTGGCCGGTGAAGCAGGCGGTACAGAGACGCTCGACCGGAATCGTGGTGGCCTCGACGAGCTCTTCGAGGGAGATGTATGTGAGTGAGTCGGCGCCAACCGACTGGCGGATCTCGTCGACGGCCAACCCGTTGGCGATGAGCTCAGCGCGTGTGGCGAAATCGATGCCGTAGAAGCACGGCCACTTCACCGGCGGGCTGGCGATACGCACATGCACCTCGGCTGCTCCGGCCTCGCGCAGCATGCGGACGAGCGCTCGCTGAGTGTTGCCCCGCACGATCGAGTCGTCGACAACGACGAGTCGTTGGCCGGCAATGACCTCTCGCAGCGGGTTGAGCTTGAGCCTGATCCCGAGCTGGCGGATGGTCTGCGACGGCTGGATGAACGTACGTCCCACGTAAGCGTTCTTGACCAGGCCCTGCGCGTAGGGGATGCCCGACTCCTGCGCGTAACCGATCGCGGCCGGCGTGCCCGACTCGGGTACCGGAATCACCAGGTCGGCCTCGACCGGATCGTGTCGAGCCAACCGTCGACCGACGTCGACCCTGGCCTCATGCACGCTGCGCCCAGCGATAGAAGTGTCTGGCCTGGCGAGGTAGACGTACTCGAAGATGCAGCCTTTGGGGTCGGACTCGGCGAAGCGTTGACTGCGGAGTCCGTGCTCGTCGATGGCGAGCAGCTCGCCTGGCTCGACCTCGCGAACGTAGCTAGCACCAACAATGTCGAGTGCTGCGGTCTCAGACGCGACGACCCAACCGCGCTCGAGGCGTCCGAGCACCAAGGGCCGAATGCCCTGGGGGTCGCGAGCTGCATAGAGCGTCGTCTCGTCCATGAATACGAAGCAGAAAGCGCCGCGCAGCAAAGGCAGCACCTCAAGGGCCGCCTTCTCGAGCGAGCGTGACGGGTGGTTGGACAGGAGTTCAGTGACGAGGTCGGTGTCTGACGTGGCGTCCGGTGTTGCGAACCCGGGCAGTAGCAGGTCTCCGCGCTCCACCTCAGACTCTGCAGCCAGCCGGGCCAGCTCTCCGGTGTTGATCAGGTTGCCGTTGTGGCCGAGGGCGATACCGCCGTCATCGGTGTGCCGGAAGGCTGGCTGGGCGTTCTCCCAGTTGCTCGAGCCGGTGGTGGAGTATCGGGTGTGGCCGATCGCGAGGTGGCCGACGAGAGTGGCCAGGTGGCGCTCATCGAAAACCTGCGCGACGAGTCCCATGTCCTTGTAGACCACGATGCCGTCGCCGTCGCTGACCGCGATTCCGGCTGACTCCTGGCCGCGGTGTTGGAGGGCGTAGAGGCCGAAGTAGGAAAGTTTGGCGACCTCTTCACCGGGCGCCCAGACGCCGAAGACGCCACAGGCATCTTGCGGGCCTTGCTCGCCGGGCTCACCGGGAAGGAGATCGTGGGTGAGCCGACCGTCACCGCGCTTCACCTGCTCAGTCTAGGGGACCGCTCTCGACACGCCCAAAGTCGCGCAGGGTCACCAGGGGCGAGAGCGCCGTTGTGGGGAGGCCGGACCCCCCAGCTCGGCAGTGACGGCGTCCCGGACCGCAGTGAAGGCGTCGCTACGCGGGTCGATCAGCTCGAAGTGGGCGCAACGCAGTTCGGTCACCCGCGTCCCGACGTGCCGGCGTGAGTAGCTGAGGCTCTGCTCGATGGGCACCACCGTGTCGGCGATCCCGTGCAGCAGGTGGATGTCGGCTCGCGGCGTCGGCAGGATGAGCGGGTCGGCGAGGTCGTACCGGTCCGGATGACCGTCGGGGGTCCCTGCGAGCAAGTCGTGGACGGGGTTCTCACCGGCACCGAAGAAGCGCGCCATGGCGCTGAGGTCGGCGATCGGCGCCAGCCCCACCACAGCGTCCACCAGTGGCGTGGGCTCGGTGGCTGCCACCCACAGCGCCAGGTGCCCACCCGCGCTGTGCCCGACCAGGACCCGGCGCGAGGCAGCAGGGTGGTGCTGGACGATCTTGCGGAGCCCGGTGCGGACATCGTCGAAGGTGGCCGGCCAGCCGCCGCCACCACCGACCCGCCGGTACTCGAGCAGCACCACGGTCGCCCCTAGCTGCGCGAGCGCGGCAGCCAGCCCGCGGCAGTGGGCGCGGTCGTACTGCTGTTTCCAGAATCCGCCGTGCACGACCACCACCAGTGGCGCGTCCGGCGCCTCCGCCCAGATCTCGGCCACCTGGTCGGGGTCGGCACCGTAGGAAACCATCACGGGAGCGGCTGCCGACGTGCGTGACAGGACCGACCGGTCTTCGGAGAGCACGGCGCGACGCTATCGCTTCACGTGATGCGAGCTCGCTGGGCCGGGAGGGCTAGGTGCGCGTTGGACGCCACCAGGTCACGAAGCCGGGACACCGCTTCCCAGACGTCGGCGAACGAGGTGGTCAAGGGCGCCGGGGTCAGTCTCAAAAGGTTCGGTGGACGCGCGTCCCCCACGACACCGGCCGCGGTCGCCGCCAGGCTGATTCGATAAGCCTCATCGTTGGCCAGAACCACATGACCGCCGCGTCGCTCCGGATCCCGGGTCGATGCGACCGCAAAACCCAACGGAGTGAGCCAAGCGTCAGTCAGCGCAATGAGGTACTCGGTAAGGCGGATCGACTTCTCCCGGAGGCGGTCGACGCCAGCTTCGGCAAGTAGCCCGGCGCCCACGTCAACGGCGACGAGCCCAGGGATCGGCGCCGTCCCGGTCTGCCACTGACCAATGCCAGCGGCCGGCGTGTAGGGAGCCTCCATGTCGAAGGGGTCGGCCGCACTCCACCAGCCTTGGATCGGGTTGGCAAGTCGGTCTTGCAAGTCACGCCGTACATAGAGGAACGCCGGGGCCCCTGGGCCAGCGTTGAGGTACTTGTAGGTGCAGCCCACCGCGAAATCGACACCGACCGCGTCGAGGTCGATGGGCACCGATCCTACGGAGTGCGCGAGGTCCCAAAGGACCAGGGCTCCAGCGCGGTGGGCCTGCTCGGTCAGCGTCACTACATCGTTGATCGCAGCCGACCGGTAATCGACGTGCGAGAAAGCCACCAGGGCGACATCGTCAGCGAGGTAGGTGCGGACGTTGTCAAGTGTGACGCCGAGCACGGGGTCGGTCGGCACCAGTCGCAGCTGACCCTTGCAACGTTCGGCCACCCCTTGGAGGACGTACCGGTCGCTCGGGAAGTTCCCGGTGTCGGTGACCAGAACCTTTCGGCCCGGCTGAGCCTGCAACGAAGCGACGGCGAGCTTGTACAGGTTCACCGAGATCGAGTCACAGACAACGACCTGGCCGGGTGCGGCGCCGATCAGCGTGCCGATTCGATCGCCAACGTCGAGTGGCAACGTGGCCCAGTGCTGCCATCCCCGAACAAGATTTCGCCCCCACTCCTCGTCGATGAGCCGGTGCATGCGCTCCCGCGTCGCCATGGGGAGCATTCCGAGGCTGTTGCCGTCGAGGTAGAGCAGCTCTGGGTCTGGCCGGTACACGCGGTCGCGGAGGAAAGCCAGCTCGTCAACGGCGTCCTGCTGCCGCGCCCAGCCTCGGGTGAGGTCGGTCATCGACTAGAGCCGGGTGTGGGACGGGTCGTCGGACAACCGCTGGGCGAAGTAGACGGGAATGATCGAGATGATGATGACGAATGCTGCGACCACATTGACGATCGGGGCGTTGTTGGGTCGGGACAGGTTGTTGAAGATCCAGATCGGGAGCGTCTCGAAACCATTGGCTGTGGTGAGCTGAGTGACGATGACCTCGTCGAACGAGAGGCCGAACGCCAGCAGAGCGCCCGCAACCAAGGCCGATCGGATCTGCGGGAAAGTCACCAGCCTAAACGTTTGGAACGTCGAAGCTCCCAGGTCCATCGAAGCCTCTTCCAAGCTCTGACCGGTACGACGAAGGCGCGCGACGACGTTGTTGAAGATCACCACGATGCAGAAGGTCGTGTGGCCGATCGCAACGGTCCAAAAGCCAAGTTGGATCTGGAATCTGTCAGTGCTGAGCACGTTGACGAAGGCGTTCTGCAGCGCAACCCCGGTCACGATGCCAGGGAGCGCAATCGGCAGAACGAAGAGAAATGAGATCGAGCTGCGACCGAACCATGTGTATCTCGCCACGGCGAACGAGATCATCGTGCCGAGTAGCAGCGCGACCACGGTGGCCAGTGAGGCGACCTTGACCGACTCAATCATGGCACTTCGCACGCCCTCGCTCTCCAGCGCCGCTCTCCACCAGCCGGTGGTGTACGACTCCGGTGGCCAGGAGAAGATGCGACTCGCGTTGAACGAGTTGATCAGCACAAGCAAGAGCGGAACGTAGAGGAAGCCAAGAACGACGATCAGCGACAGGCGCAAGGCCCAACGGGTAGCCGGTGAAAGGGTCATCTCCTCAGAGCTCCTTCAGCGCACCGGTGCGCGAGACAAGGAGCATGTAGATAGTGATCGTGAGCACCGAGATCAGGGCCAACGCTGCCCCGAGTGGTGTGTTGCCGCCGCCAGCAATGTTGTTGTAGATCTGGCTTCCAGTCACCGTCAAGGTCGGCGCCACCAGCCGCACGGCGATATAGTCACCCAACGAGAGCGAGAAGGTGAAGATCGAGCCAGCTGCGATCCCGGGCAAAATGATGGGGAACACCACTGAACGAAAGGTGCGCCAGGACTTGCCACCGAGGTCGCCGGATGCCTCGAGGAGAGAGTTGGGCAGCCGATCCAGCGAGGCGTAGATCGGCAGGATCATGTACGGCAGCCACAGATAGGTGAGGGTGATGATCACGGCGATCTGCCCAAAGCCAGGACCGCTGATCCCGAGGGGCTTCAATGCCCAGTCGAGCGCCCCGTTCTCGCCCAAGATTCCGCGCCATGCATAAGCCTTGACCAAGTAGGAGGCCCAAAGCGGAACGAGGAAAGCCACGATGAGCATGCGACGACCGCGGGGCTTGGCCACTTTCGCCGCATAGAAGGCAACCGGGAGCGCGAGGATCAGACACATCACCGTCACCGTGGTGGCGATCGTCAACGTGCGCAGACCGACCGTTCGGTACGCCGGGTTGGTGAACGCCTCCTTGACGTTGTCGGTGGTGAACTCGCGAACCAGCTGGCTGGTAAACGAATCCTGCTGCCAGAACGCTGCTACGAACAGCAGGGCGAGGGATGCCAGATAGATGACGACGAGCCACAGCAACGGCGCCGAAAGCAATGCCACCAACCGCGTCTTCGTATGCCGGTGCAGAAACCCCGACAGCCGACGGAACGGTCCCTGTCGAGCGGACAGGTCTTCGGCGGCAACAGAAGCGGTTGTCATCATGTTCGTCAGGCCTCACGGCCTCGGGGGGGGGGGGGGGGGGGGGGGCCCCCCCCCCCCCCCCCCGCGGCGCGGGGTCGGGGGGCGGCGCCGGGGGCCCGCGCGGGGGGGGGGGCGGCGGGGGGGGGGGGGCGCAAGCACCCCGTGGAGGACCGGACCCTGGGGCCGGGGGGGGGGGGGGAGTGGGCGCCTTCTACGCGCGCACCCGCCC
>JAJAYZ010000039.1 GCA_027118455.1 Actinomycetes bacterium | reverse complement strand
TGGCCTGGCTGATGTGGCTGGGCATCCACCTCGTCTACCTGGTCGGGTTCAAGCACCGGCTGACCACGCTCCTGCACTGGGCCGTGAGCTTCGTCGGCCGCGGCCGTTCTGAGCGAACGGTGACCGAGCAGCAGATCTTTGCCCGCCAGGCGATCGACCAGCTCGGTGAGGACTTCTCCCCGACCCTGTCTCCGCGACCCGAACAGTGAGTAGGTGGCCCGGACCCGGGCCTGGGACGCGCGGGAGCCCACGGTGGGTCATCGGACTTGACCTGGTCGGACGAAGGGAGTTCACAGCACTCGTCAGGATCGACACCCCCCGCCGAATCGGTCTACTTCGGCCACGGCCCGATCCTGCAGTACGTCCTGCGTCAGCTGGCCGCCTAGCAACGGTACGGCGTGGTCGCGCGCCGCGACCGGTAGTGCGACTGCGTGAGCATCCACAGCCCCGAAGAGGTGCCACGCGGCGAAAGGCGAAGACCCAGATGAAGCTGTCCTTCGATGCGCTAGGTCGTGAACACCTCGAGCGCGCGCAGGATGCTTCGAGCGGCCGTAGTTCCTGCACTGTTTTCGACGGGCACGAGCAGGTTCTGTGCCAGACCGTGGTCGCAATCTCGAAAGGGTCACCCCGCACGAGCATGACAGCCCCGGCGAGGCGACCGTCATCGTGGTCAGCTGGCGCGTGCTGCTGAGCACGGACAGCACCACTTGGGAGGTTCGCCAGGGCGCCCTGTTGATCGTCCCAGCGGAGCGGTACTCCCTGGAGACGCGTCATGGACGCGGTAGTTTTGCTCACCACCAACAAGGTGCGCTGACCTGTTGCGTTGGATCCAGGTCGCCATCGCGAGGCGGAGTTCGTCCGGGGGCCCGCGTTATCGCCGCGCCCACGCGGCCCATGGACCGAGTCAGACCGTTCCTTGTGCAAGGTGCGCAGGAACGCGCTCGACCGTCACCTCGAACGCCGCCGGCGCCTGGTCGAGAGCCCCCAGCAGCGCGTGGACCTCAGCAATCGTGTGAGACCGGCAGAAGCGTTCCTGCCGAACAGCCCGTCCTGCGGTAACCAACCGGTGCACATCAGTCTGACCGCGCCGTCGCGTACCGGCGCGCACGCCAACTTCTCACCCTGGACCGGCCACCCAAGCGGCGTTCGAGATCATCGGGGTGCCTCTTCGCCCTGCCCCCTTGAACCAAGCAACATATGTGACTTGGCTGATCTTGCGGCACACCAACTCAAGGGGTTGAGGCCGATTCCATGTGCAGAATCGGCCAAATCCTGGGCAATCTTGGCGCCATTAGGCGTTGGAGATACGCACCATGTCGTCGCGGGCGACGACCTTGACTCGTTCGCGGCCCTGTGACTCGCCGCGGAGGATCTCGTGGGCGTCGAGCTTTTTCCAGCCTTCCCATGTGGTGAAGGCGATGCCGCGGCTGTCGAGATAGCGGTCGACCGCTCCGACTTCGGGCTGTTCGGGCGCGACCAGGGCATCGAGGTCCGAGAGAAACATGTCGATCGTCTGGGCGGCGTCGGACTTGGTATGGCCGATGAGGCCGATCGGACCGCGTTTGATCCAACCGGTGACATAGGCACCCGGCAGTGGTTCGCCGTCGATGTCGATGACGCGCCCGCCGTCATTGGGGACGACGCCTGTGGTGGCGTCGAACGGCAACCCGGCGAGGTTGTCGGAGAGGTAGCCGATCGCGCGGTAGACCGACTGGACCGGCCAGTCGGTGAACTCGCCGGTGCCGCAGGCGTTGCCGGTGCCGTCGAGTTCGGTCCGTTCGGTGCGCAGGCCGACGACTTGGCCGTCTTCGCCCAGCACCTCGACCGGTGACTGACAGAAATGGATGTGGATGCGATGCGCGGCGCCTGTGGCGTCCTTGGCGATGTAGTTCTGCAACGTGTCGACGACGAGCTTGACGGACTTGGAGGCGCAGATCGAGTCCATCGAACCCTCGTCGAGGTCAAAGCCCTCGGGATGCACGATCACGTCGATGTTGGGGGAGTGGCCGAGTTCGCGCAGTTCCATCGGCGTGAACTTCACCTGTGCCGGCCCGCGGCGGGCGAACAGGTGGACGTCCTGCGCACGGTTGGCTTTGATGCCGCGATAGACGTTGTCCGGGATCTCGGTGAAGAGCAGCTCATCGGCGGTCTTGGCCAGCATGCGGGCCACGTCGAGTGCGACATTGCCGGCGCCAAGCACAGCGACCGACTCGGCCTCGAGCGGCCATTCGGTGTGGACGTCAGGGTGCCCGTTATACCAGGACACGAAATCGGCGGCGCCATACGAACCGCGCAGGTCGATGCCGGGGATCTGGATCTGGCGGTCCTTGTGGGCACCGGTCGCGAAGATTACTGCGTCGTAGAACTGTTGGAGGTCGTCCAGTTTGAGGTCGGTGCCGTAGTCGACGTTGCCGAAGAACCGGATGTCGTCCTGGGAAAGGACACGCTTCAGGGCCTTGACGATTTCCTTGATACGCGGGTGGTCGGGAGCAACGCCATAACGGATGAGGCCGAACGGTGTTGGATTGCGTTCGATGATGTCTACGCTTACATCAACGTCGGACTTGGTGAGGATGTCGGAGGCATAAATGCCGGCCGGACCTGCGCCAATGACGGCGACCCTCAACTGCCTGTTCATGCGTGCTCCCGATAACTTGTGAACTCTTCAACCAAACGCGACCCGTCCAACTCAGTTTCCCCTACCCACCGATGTAGGACATCTCGATCTTCTTCTTTCCCGTCGCGCGACCCTCGCTGGTCTTCGCACCGCGCAACTCCGAATAGCGATCCGTGCGCTCTCGCCAGATGTGGGCCATGACGGTCGAAAGCTGTTCGTCCGAGCATCCGCCGCGCATGAGGGCACGCAGGTCATGGCCGTCCGTCGCAAACAGGCACGTGAACAGCTTGCCTTCCGTGGAGACCCGCGCCCGGGTGCAGGAACGACAGAACGACTGGGTGACACTGGAGATCACCCCGATCTCGCCGCTGCCATCGCGGTAGCGCCATCTCGTTGAGGTCTCGCCGTTGTAGTTCGGCGCGACCTCCTCCAGCGGCAGCTCGGCGTTGATGCGGCTGATGACCTCCGCCGACGGCACCACCTCGCCCATCTTCCAGCCGTTCGTGGTGCCGACATCCATGAACTCGATGAAGCGCAGAATATACGGCGAGCCCTTGAAGTGCGCTGCCATCGCCACCATGTCCTGATCATTTTGGCCGCGCTTCATCACCATGTTGATCTTGATCGGGCCGAGGCCGACCTCATGGGCCACGTCGATGCCGTGCAAGACCTTCGCCACCGGGAAGTCCACGTCGTTCATGGCCTTGAAGGTCGCGTCGTCCACCGAGTCCAGCGAGACGCTCACCCGCGTAAGACCAGCGTTTTTGAGGGACTGCGCCTTGACGTCCAGTGCCGAGCCGTTGGTGGTCAACGCAATGTCGAGATCACGGCCGTCCGGCGTCTTGATCGCGGCGAGCATACCCACCAGCTCCTCAAGGCCCCTGCGCAGCAGCGGTTCGCCGCCGGTGAGGCGGATCTTCTCGACTCCGTGTGCCACGGCGATCCTGGCGAGCCGGGTCATCTCCTCGAAGGTCAGCAGCTCGTCTCGCCCCAGGAACATGAAGTCCTTGCCGAAGATCTCCTTCGGCATGCAATAGACGCACCGGAAGTTGCACCGATCGGTGACCGAAATGCGCAGGTCCCGGAGTTGACGGTTCCGGGTGTCAGTCACCAAACCGGTCGGGGCTTGGAGTTCAACCGGGACGTCCGAGAGGTCACGGAAATAGTGAGGCCTAGATTCGAGCGCCCCGTTGTCCCCAGCATCGAGCACCGTGCCTGACACTATTGTCCCCCCTGCATCGGCGTTGCGAGTTCCATGCTGATCCTTCGACATGCCGCGCCGTGAGCAGCGCCCACCGTCTGTTCCGTCATCGTCGGGTTAGCTTTCCGGGGCGGGACCGGTGGTCGTCTTCTCATGGTCGGGCGGGCCAAGCTGGCCATTGACAACCCACTCAGAACATTCCGAGTTGGAGCCGGGCGGCGTCCGACATCCGGTCCAGACCCCAGGGTGGGTCCCAGACAAGCTCGACGTCGACGTCGCTGACGCCGGGAACCGACTGGACAGCGGCGCGGGCGTCCTCCTTGAGGACGTCCCCCATCCCGCAGCCCGGAGCGGTCATGGACATCTTGATCTCGACCCGGTGAGTGCCATCGGCGAGCGGCTCTGCCTCGCAGACGTAGATCAGCCCGAGGTCCACGACATTGATG
>JAJAYZ010000038.1 GCA_027118455.1 Actinomycetes bacterium | reverse complement strand
GTGTTAACCACGCTGTAGACGGGTGCCTCGACAGCGTCGTCGTACGTGATGGTCATGCCCTGGATGGTGTTCGTACCAGCGTCCTCACAGGTGTTGTTCGCAATCACAGATCCGCGGACCGTGGCACTCGAAGTGCTCAGCTCCACTTTGTCCCCTGCCAAGAGCAGCCCAGCCTGCGCGGTCGAGTTGGCTTGGCCGTAGAGCGACCCCTGAGCGATGAAGACCACCCCTCGGAGGTAGTTCTGGATGTCGAAGAGCTTCCACGTGATGTCGCCGCCGAACTTGTCGCAGGTGGCCGCGTTGGTGTACCCCGTAGGCTCAGTGGCCTCAGCGAGCACACTCACCGTCTGAACGGTTTGCGAGTTACCGTTGGCACCAACCTGAGCGTTCGCACCGTAGACGTAGTACACGCCAGGGTAGGACGTACCGGTGTTCTGCAACGTCCAAACCCCTGGTTGGCCGCTGCTGCCGGCTGTCCAATACCAGCTGCGGTACGGCGATGCGGAGATCTGAGTCCCTGTACAAGGCCCAGTCGAGGCCGGTAGGCGCACTGTTCCGTTGTTGCAGAGGTCGTACCACTGACCGGTCGTCGTCGCATAGTCGGTGTAGACCGCTCTTGGATTAGCCACCGGAACCCGCTGTGGCGGCTGACTTGACTGACAGCCACCTGCGATGCCGCCGCCGCAACTACTGACGGTTCCGGCGGCCGTGATGGTCCCCGACACGCTCGTGCTCCCGTTGATGCCAGTCACGCCAGCGTTGGTATGAATGTCGGCGCCGAGGCCCGACACCGCGTTAACGGCAACGCTGCCGCTGAAGTCGATGTTGCCGCCGGTCAGCACAGCCTTGCCAGGTCGGTAAGGGGCGAAGATGTACTCCGCCTTCAGCAGCCGGTCTGCGGCGTTGGGGTTGCTACGTGACGGGGACCAACCGAGGGAGTAGACCACCTGTCGCCCAGGAACCTTGAGCGCAACGTACTCGCCCTGCCCGTTCGTCCGAGTGCAACTGGTCGGCAACCCGCTCAGCGACGCACGCGCCCATGCCTTCTCGGTCGCCTCGGACGCGAAAACGCTGGAGGCGGGGGCTGCGACGGCGCAGCCTACATCTGTCTCGTACGTGACACTCGGCACCTCATTGCGCGCCGTCTGGATGCTACTGAGCTCTTCATCGATCCCCGACTCGGCGGCGGCCAGAGCCTGTTCGAACGAAACATGCTCGGCGCTACTCCGCAGTGAACGAATGGCGGTGGCTGTGGTGATGGCAAGGAGGATTGCCATGACCGAGGCGATCCCGATGACCAGCAGCAGGCCGATCCCCTCGTCCTGGTGCACCAAGTCGGAGAGGGTGCTCCTGCGGTCGTTCACGGTTGGTTTCACGTCAACTCACATTCCTGATGCGCGCAGTGAACGTCGTCTGCCGGTTGTCGGCCTCTGAGCCGATGTTGGAGTTGTACGTCAGCGTGACCTGAACCAACCGCGTCCGCGCCGCGTCCACCACTGACAGCGGCGTCGGCAGACAACTGGGGTCGGTCGAGAGAACCTTGTAACAGAAGATGGCAGAGTCAACCAGTGTCCTGGCCTGAATCTGGACCACACCACCAGCGGTCTGACGCAAGGTGTTGATCTGCCCGTTCGAGCTGACGACCGACCAAGTAACGATTTCGTCCGGCTGGGCGGTTGGGCTGCGCACGTAGTCTGAGTTGTTGTCGATCCAAAGCACGAGGTTGCTGGTGGTCGCCCCGGCATCTACTCCTCGCGACCCGCGGACGTCGCGGCCGAGACGCTCGATGACGACTCGAACGTCAGACAGGCCGGCTGCCTCGTCGGACGCGATCTGAAACTGCTTGTTACCCACCAGGAAGGCCGCGCTCACGATGGCCCCAAGCACGCCGGTGAGCACCATGGCGACCAGCAGCTCAACCAGGGTCATGCCATCGTCTTGGCCACGGAGTCGGGCGATGATCGTCTTCACGTCAGGCCAGATTCACGTAAAGGAACGACTTGGCATTCGTTTGCTCGTAGTCGACTCGGATCTTTTGGCCTACGGTGCCGCCAGAAGTCCACAGCCGCGCGGAGAGATTCTGCGGCGATCCCTGCACTTTGTTCGCAACGGTGAATGACGTAGCCACGCTCATGGGCACTGTCACTCGGACCCATGTGTTGGCCGTGGCACAGCTGACCGAAGCCGATCCGGTACCTTGACTCGTCCACGTTCCTGGTGCCTTCTCGTTGAAGGTTCCGATGGCGCCATTGAGGGTGACCGTGGCACCGGCCACGGGGCACGCCACCATCACGCTGATCGTTGCTGTGCCGGTGGCCACTGTCCTCGTCGCCGCAGGGTTCCATCGCCATTCGGCCATCTGGTTGGCCAGTGTAGAAATAGCTGAGCCTCCAGTGGTGAGCGAACGCCCCGTTCCGGACCCCGCTTCGGTCGAGTAGTTCGCGCTGGCTGGTTGGTTCAGACAGGTGTTCTCGGTCATGGAGTTCACCAGTTGGCTCGTGGTCGCCCCGTTCGTCGCGCTGATGCCGTTGCGGAGTCCGAAGGGCGTCCCAACACCAGCTGGAGTCGGAGCGCACACCGTGGAAGGCGCTGTGCTCGTACCGGTGGGAGTCGGTGACGCGCTCCCACCCGTTGATCCGGTGGTCACGTTCACCGTGAACGGCCCGACCGCAACTGCTGCTCCTGAGGCAGTCGGCTGCGAAGATGATTGGAAGTTGAAGGTAACGCTGGAGGTGCCGATCTCGCCGGCCGGAACACTGCGCTGGGCAGTGATGCAGTAGGGGGGGTTGTTGTTCGGTTCAAGTTTGCCGGTATCTGGACGAACGTCGCCAAGCGCCGAGTCGGTGTTCGACAAGGTCGCGTCCTCACCGATGTCGCGGGTGCCGTCGCAGTCGGTGTCCTGGTAGTAGACCCACGTCCCGGCGGATGCGCTGAGGTTGAAGGTGTCGCGCG
The DNA here is from genome assembly GCA_027118455.1 of Actinomycetes bacterium. Taxonomy (GTDB): domain Bacteria; phylum Actinomycetota; class Actinomycetes; order JAHEKZ01; family JAHEKZ01; genus JAHEKZ01. The sequence continues at coordinate 69,789 of JAJAYZ010000038.1, read as the reverse complement.
CGCCACGGTTGACGACCTGGAAGCCCCACGTGAGGGTGGTGCTGGGATTAATCGTCGTACCAGTCACCGAAGTGGGAGTAACTCCATAACGCGGGAGAGGGAGCCCCCGGGTGGTCTCGGTCATTAGTGTCGAGATCGCGCGCGTGTGCGGTTGACCGTAGGACGTCCAGTTCAATACCACCGTCAGGCGCTTCTCACCCGGCTGCCCAGCAGTATCAAGGTTCGAGGAGTCAGGAGTCGTGACGTACGTCTTGACGGTGTAGGTGATACCGCCCCTCGTGACGGCGGCCACGTGGGGGGAAACCGATCCGGTCGCCCCTGCCCATACGTCTTCGACGCCGATTCCGTTGGGAACGGTGTACAGAGGATCCACCCCGGTCGTGATCGCGGTGTCGTTGACTGGCAGATCCGAAGTGACCATCGCCAGCGAGCTGAAGGAAGTGGCCCGGCTCTCCTCGACGACCTGGTTCAGCACGTCGATGGCCTGCTGGTTCTGCCTGGCTACGACCGAAGCACGAACGCCAGCAAAGGCAGCTGCAGCCATGGCGGAGAAGATCACCGTGGCGATCGTGAGCGCCACGACGAGCTCGATCAGGGAGAAGCCGTCCGCCTCATGGCGCCGACCCAGCGCTACACGCATTGCAGCTATCACCGTACGCTCCCTTGTACCTGGCCCATGGCGCACCATCGACAGCAAAAGATCGGCCCTTTACGGATTGAGGGGTCGATTCGGAAGAATCGGCCCCTCAATCACTCGATCGGTCTAGCGCGTGATGCTGTCACCAACCGTGCCGCCGGTGGCGATGGGGCAACCGGCGCTTCCCTTGGCCTGCAACCCCCCGGATCGGCTGTCGTAGAACCAGACGTTGCTCGACTGGCTGCTGGTCCCACGCAGGCAGTAGCCCTGGGCGTTGTAGGACCTCACCGTCACCGTCACCGTCGGAGAAACCACCAGCGCGGTTCCGTCCGCCACGATGGCTGCGATGGTGCCGTAGTTCTGGGTAGACGAGAAGAGCGTCTCTTGACCTCTGGCAACGCTACGGAGGTCGCTCTTGACGGCCGCGTCCGAAGCTTGGGACCGCTGGTTCAAAAAGATCGGGATTGCCACTGCCGCCAGAATGCCAATGATGATGATGACGACAAGCAGCTCGATCAGGGTGAATCCTTCGTCCCAGGACTCTGACTCGTCCGGGTGATGTTTCTGTCTCTGGAGCATTTCCCCTCCACTTTCTTGGAGTTGTCGAACACGTCAGGGTTCGACGGGCAGTTGAATGGGGCCCGGGTCGAGAATCAACCCAGGCCCCACTTTCAACTACAGGTTCTGCATGTCCCTGCGATCAGGGGCAACCGATGGGCAGGCCGAGAGCGAGGCCACCAGCGTTGCTGGCGTATCCCCAAACATTCGAAACCTTGGTATTGGTTGCGCGGATGCAGTAGTACTGACCACCGGCGTTCCTGGTGTAGACCATGGCCGTCAACGGGTCAGAAACCTTGACCGAGTTTCCACCAGTGATGACCACGTTGGCACCGGCAGAAGCCTGCGCAACAGCAGCCGTCGCTGGGTATGTCTGCGTGTCGGTGAAGAAGGTCTCAAGCTCGTTGGCCACCGTGCGCAGGTCGGACTTCATGCCTGCCTCGGTTGCCTTGGCGCGCTGGTTGAGGAACACCGGAATTGCGATAGCGGCAAGGATGCCGATGATGATGATGACGACCAGGAGCTCGATGAGGGTGAAGCCACCCTCACGCTCTTCCATGGCCTTGCGGATACGAGCGAGCATCTCTTTGTCCCTTTCCCACTGTGCGGTGAGCCGTGCGGCGCTCGCCCTTGGGTGGTCCACCACGAAAAATTTGTGGTCAATCAACCGAGGTAGCTGGGCTGACCACGAAGGTCCCCTGGCTTTGCGACCCTGCCTCGCGGCAGGTGTGCCCTTTCTGGCCGGTTGGCTCTTTACAGCTACTGCTTCGACCCCTACGGCGACAATCTTTAGCGCGTTGCTGACCCGTTACTCCTGGATAAGGTCGAAGACCTTGAAGATGGGCATGTACATGGCGATGATCATTGCGCCGACAATCCCACCGAGAAAGGCGATCATCAGCGGCTCGATCAGGGAGGTAAGCGCTTCAGTGGTCGCTTCAACCTCTTGGTCGTAGAACTCAGAGATCTTGTGAAGCATCTCGTCAAGCTGTCCAGTGTCTTCCCCGACTGACATCATTTGCACCACCATTGGTGGGAAGATTGCGTGCTGGGAGAGGGGAGCGGTCAGCGACTCGCCGTTGCGCACACTCTCCTGGACGTCACGAACCGCCCGCGCGACCACAACGTTTCCGGATGTATCGGCCACGATGTCGAGGCTCTGCAGGATCGGCACACCGGCCTGCAGCATGGTTCCGAAGTTGCGGGTGAACCGGCTTAGGGCGATCTTCTGCATGAGGGGTCCGAATACCGGCATCTTGAGCTTGATCGGGTCGAGGATGTTCGCTACCTGCTGCTTATGCTTGATCTTGCGCCACACCACGACGAAGACGATGAAGCCGACGACCATAAATGGGAACCCGACCTTGATGATTTCGCTGAGCATCACCAAGATCCTGGTCGGGAGGGGTAGTGGTGCGCCCAGGCCTTCGAACATCTTGGCGAAAACCGGGACAATGAAGAGCAGCATTCCGGTGACAGCCAGGATGGCCATCACGAAGACGACGACCGGGTAGGTCATGGCGCTCTTGATCTTGCCTTTCAGCTTGACCTCGGCCTCGTAGTTCTCAGCGATCTGCAGCAATACGCCATCAAGGAAGCCGCCGACCTCACCGGCGCGCACCATGTTGACCATCAGCGGCGGGAAGATCCGCGGATGCGAAGCCAGTGCGCCGGAGAGGGGGTTACCCGTCTCGACGTCGTTACGTACCTCGGCCAGCACCTGGGCCAACACTTTGTTAGGTGTCTGCTCCGACAAGATGTTAAGGGCACGAAGCAGCGAGAGACCAGAGTTGATCATCGTGGCAAACTGGCGCGACATGATTGAGAGGTCCTTGAGCTTGACCTTGCCGCCGAAGCCGGGAATCTTCAGATCGGTCTTCATCCCGCCGCCGGCCTTGGAGATGCTGACCGTGGCGTAGCCCATGCTGGTGAGCTTTTGCGCCACCGCAGACTGCGACTCGGCCTCGAGGGTGCCGGAGACGATCTTTCCGGTCTTATCCCTGACCTGGTACTGGAAAGTCGTGTTTCCCATGAGTGACGCTCCCGTCAGCCTCGGCCGGTCAGCCGGTTGAAGTCTTCGATGTGGTGGCACTTCTCGGTACCGGTCTCGTAAGTGATGCGTCCCTTGTTGACGAGATCGGCCAGATGCTGGTCCATGGTCTGCATGCCGAACTTGGTTCCGGCCTGCATCGCGCTGTAGATCTGGTGGGTCTTCCCCTCACGGATCAGGTTCCGGATCGCCGGGGTAGCCACCAAGATCTCGCAAGCCACCACCCGCCCCTTGCCGTCGGTGGTGCGGGCCAGGGTCTGGCAGACCACCCCTTGCAGTGACTGGGCGAGCTGAGCACGCACCTGCTGCTGCTGGTGCGGCGGGAAGACGTCGATGATGCGGTCGATCGTCTGGGCGGCGTCCTGGGTGTGCAGCGTCGCGTAGACGAGGTGTCCAGTCTCTGCGGCGGTCAGCGCCACCCCGATCGTCTCGAGGTCACGCATCTCACCGACGAGAATGATGTCGGGGTCTTGACGCAGAACGTGCTTGAGGGCGTTCTTGAACGACTTGGTGTCCTCGCCGACCTCGCGCTGGTTGACCAGGCTCAACTGGTGGCGGTGCAAGAACTCGATCGGGTCCTCACACGTCATGATGTGTTCTTTGCGCTGCCGATTCGCCAGGTCGAGCAGCGATGCCAGCGTCGTCGACTTCCCAGAACCGGTCGGACCGGTGACGAGGACAAACCCACGCGGTAGGGCCGCGAAGTTGGCCACCTGGGTCGGCACACCGAGATCCTCGAGCTTCTTGATCTCGAAGGGGATGATGCGGAAGGCAGCACCGACGGAGTCCCGCTGGCGGTACATGTTCACTCGGAAGCGGGCCCGTCCTGGTACGGAGTAGGCGAAGTCGAGCTCGAACTCCTCTTCAAAAACCTCTCGCTGGCGCTGGGTGATTGCGGCGTACATCACCCGCTGGATGACCGGAGGCGTCAGGACGGGGTACTGGTCCATCTGGGCCAGCTCACCGTTGACCCGGATCGCAGGACGGGCGCCTGCGGTGATGTGCAGGTCTGATGCACCCATCTCGAGCATGTGCAGCAGCAACTCGACCAGGACGATCTCGTCCCCAGCCAGCGACGGTTCAGTGGAGGCGCGCGAGTAGGCGATCTCTTCGGACTCCGCGTCAGCAAGTTCCACCATCTGCTCGGGGACGGCGTATGCCTGCACGTACTCAGGCTCTGATGCCGCTTCCACGGCTGCGCTCAACCCCTCGTCAGCCCCACTCGGAGGCTCGTCGACCGCAGCCACGCCCTGTTCCGCAGCGCCGCCCTGGTCACCGTGGAAAGCCTGGTAGTCGAAGGAGGCTGGTTCCGGCTCACTCGCGACGTCGACGGTGGCCGCTTCTTCAGCGGCGATGGCCAGCGACATCGGCAACGCCGCGGCGTTGTCCGGTACCGCCTCCTCAGGAGCCAGCAACGAACCGGCATTAAAAGATGTGGGGTCAAAGCTGGGCACCGAGTCAACGGCGGGGTCCTGGCCGGCCTCTGGAGCGACTTCGGCGACGGCTTCTGACACATACTCGGTATCTGGCTCGTCGGTTGTCGTGGGGGCTGGCGCTGGACTGAAGAACCCCGCGTCCGAGCCTGGTGCTGCAGCGTCGGGGCGAGAGTCATCACCGTGCGGCGCGCCGCTGAACTCTGTGGTCTCCACGTCGAACTGCCTCCTTGGGCGTACACCACGAGCACCACCGGCGGCGGTACCCCTGTAGCGGTCTTTCGGCGTCCAGAGGTCACCCCTTGAGCCGACTCCTGGAGAACTAGTCATTTAAGTTGCGAGGGCCGCCTGTCATCAGAAGCGGCCACCGACCCCGCCATCGGCTGAGGGTTGCGGGCTGAGGGTTGCGGCGAGCGGGGCCTAGACGACGACGCGCAGGATCTCGTCCATCGTGGTGACTCCGCTGGCAACTTTGAACATCCCGTCGTCACGCAGGGTGCGCATGCCCTCAGCACGCGCCGTCTCGGAGATGACGGTCGCCGAGGCGTGCTCGACCGCGTGGCGCTCAACGGCCTCAGACACCGCCATCACCTCGTGCAGGGCGAGCCGGCCGCGGTAGCCGGTCTTGGAGCACGCCGGGCACCCCACCGCGCGGTAGAGGGTGGGTAGCTCTTGGCCGTCGACCCAGGGGAAGCGAGCCTGAACCAAGGCATCGGGGGTCGGTTGGTACGCCTCCTTGCACTTGGAGCAGAGCCGACGAGCAAGACGCTGGGCGAGCACGCAGTCCAGCGCCGACCCGACCAAGAACGGTTCCAGCCCCATCTCGGTGAGCCTGGTGACGGCCGACGGTGCGTCGTTGGTGTGCAGCGTGGAGAGGACGAGGTGGCCGGTGAGTGCAGCTTCCACCGCGATCCGGGCGGTCTCGTGGTCACGAATCTCACCGATCAGCACGATATCTGGGTCACAGCGAAGGATCGACCTCAGCGCCGCCGCGAAGGTGAGGCCGGCTTTGACATTGGTCTGAACCTGGTTGATGCCGGGGAGACGGTACTCGACCGGGTCCTCGACGGTGATGACGTTGACCTCTGGGCGGGCGATCTGGTTGAGCGTCGCGTAGAGCGTCGTGGACTTTCCCGAACCGGTCGGTCCGGTCACCAGGATCATCCCATAGGGCTTGGAAAAGCTCTGGGCGAAGACCTCACGGTTGAACTCCGAGAACCCGAGGTCAGAGAGCGCCATCTGCGCATTGGAGTTGTCCAAGATACGCATGACGACCTTCTCGCCCCAGACGGTGGGCAGGGTCGCCACCCGGAGGTCAATCTTCTTTCCCTGGTGGTTGACCGAAAGTCGACCGTCCTGCGGGATGCGACGTTCGGCAATGTTGATGTCCGACATGATCTTCAGCCGGCTGATGACGCCTGACTGAATATTCTTCGGTGACTTCATTACCTCATGCAAAACGCCGTCGATGCGATAGCGAACTACCAGAGAATGCTCGCCCGGCTCCAGGTGAATATCAGAAGCTCGGTCTTGAATCGCTTGACTGATCAGGAGGTTGACGAACTTGACGATCGGTGCCTCCTCGACAACCTCCTTCAGGCCAGCGAGGTCCTCCTCCTCCTCGTCGCCGTGCATGACGGCAGTGAGGTCGTCCAGGTCGGAGTCGGCGCGAAAGTATCGATCGATCGCACCCAGCACGTCGGCGCGCGTGGCAACGACGGGGCGAACCTCGAATCCGGTGATGGAGCGGATGTCGTCGATCGCAAAGACATTGGCCGGGTCAGCCATGGCGAGCAGCAGTTTGCCTTCGTCATCGATCCGCAAAGGCAGGGCCGAGTGCTTACGGCAGATGGCTCCGGAGACCCTGGCGATGATGCTTCCATCAACGGGGTAGTCGCCGAGGTCGACGAACTCCAGTCCGATCTGCTGAGCGAGCGCTGCAACCAGCTGTGACTCGGTGAGGACTCCCTGGTCGACGAGGACCCGACCGAGAGCCTTGCCCTGTTCCTTGTGCTCACGAAACGCTGCGAAGAGCTGGTCTTCGGTGACCAGACCGTCCTGCACCAGGATGTCGCCCAGCTGCTTCACGCCAACGGCCTCCACCCTCGGTCGCCCCAACAGGGTCTGTCCCCCGGGCACCAATGTCTTGGACTAGATCGGCCGATGACCGCCCGTCTTGAGCGAACCGACCCTTCGGAGCCCGGTCAGACGCCGACGAGAGTGCGGGCCACTGCCCGAAAAGCACTCACCCTTGGGTCGCCAACCGCGAGCTCGTGGCCAGAACCGTCAGAGAAGCCGAGGTAGACGCCACTGGCCATCGCCACAGGCGTTGCCTCTGGTGTCATGCCTCGCATCGCCTCAGGCGTCCGTTCATGGACAGGGTGGACGATCGCCGCCCGGAGCGGTACCTGTTCGGCAACCGCAGCCGCCGCACCTGCAGCCGACGCTGAGGCAGGCGAAGTCACAGCGGGGAGGGGAGCTACCCGTCCAGCGGCATGTCGCCCCTTAGGTGATGCCTGCGTTGAGCGGCGGGTCAGCCAGCGCATATCGGGTCCGTTCGGCGTCAGACGCCGGCTGTCGCCGTTTCGACCTCGTCCAAGACCGAGTAGAGCAGAGCCAGCAGCACGGCTTTGACCGAATCCTTGTTGGTGGCGTCACAGGGCACGAGCGCCACTCGGCTGTCGACCCCGAGGGCCTGCCGGATGCGGGCCTCCTCGACCTCGTCGACCCCTGTGGTGCGGTTCAACGCCACCACGAACGGGACCCTGGCCATCTTTCGAAACGCCTCAAGGATGCCGACGGCTTCAGCCAGCGACTCCGGGCGGTTGGCATCGAGGAGGAGGACGTAGCCGAGCATCCCCTCACCGAGGATCTCCCACATGAAGTCGAAGCGTTCCTGTCCTGGGGTACCGAACAGGTAGAGCACCAGCTCGCGGTCGATGGTGATCCGCCCGAAGTCCATTGCGACCGTTGTCTCGTTCTTGCGCGACCTCGTGCTGTCGGTGATTCCGCGCTCGGTCGAAAGCACGGTGATCTCACTGATCGTGCGGATCAGTGTGGTCTTCCCGGCCGCAAACGGCCCGGTGATGACGACCTTGACGGCCTGACCACCGTGCCGACGACGTTGTTTGGTTGCCATGTCAGAGCCCCCGGACGCCGGCGATGAGGCGCAGCATCAGGCTGCGGTTGACCGTTGGATCACGTTCGATCGCACTGTCACCTGCTGGTGCCGCGGCCGTCGCCACTCCGACGCCGCTGGCACCCCGAGCGATGCCACCCGAGAGCGCCCCGGCCATGCCAGGAGGAGCTCCGGGGGGCGCGCTGACGGGAGCCCTAGCGGTGGAGGCGGCCGGAGCAGCAAAGCCAGGCGCTCGAACAGGTTCTGGGTAATCGACGTCCCTCTTGGGAAGGAACGGCTCAGGGCGCGGAGGAACGATGTTGGCCGGGTCGTGGGCCCCTGGGAGCATGCCAGGGGCGGCCGCGGCAGCAGCCGGAGCAGGTACCCCAGCTGGTACCGACGGTGGCATGACTGGGGGAACCGGCGCCGCCGGTGCCAGTGGGCCGCCAGCTGTCGCTGGGATCGTCGCGTCGAGAGCCACCGCACCCTGAGGAACTCCCCTGGCCTGGATATGCACATCCGGTAGACCGGCCTGAGCCGATGCGGGGGGCGCCGCCGAGAACTCCAGTGGCGCCAGCAGCTGCTGACGACGCATGACAAGAGAGACGTGATCGGGGCTCTCCTCATCCCGAAGGACCAGCAGACCCCGCTGGATGAGTGTCGCCAGGGTGGAGACGACCGGGTACTGCCCGGCACCGGAGATCTCGACGAGGTCGCCAACCGAACGGGTTCCGTCGATGAGGGCCAGCAGAGCCCACTCGTCCCGGTCCAACGTGGTGTTCTCGGGAAGAACGACCGGCATGGTCAGCACGACATCCGGACTCGGGATCAGCCGCGACAGCGCCTCCCATGACTCGCGCCGTGTCGTTGCCTCCCCAACGATCTGCTCAGCGGTGACGACGAGCCCGACGTCGTCGGGGTTCTCCTCGCCCATGCCGAAGGCGAAGTCGCCGTTGGGCCAGCGCAGCAGGTCGAAGACCGCGTCAACCGCCTGCTCGAGTGCCAGGCGCTGCACGAGCGAACCGTCAACCGATCCCGCCTCGACCAGAGCGCGAGCGATCCCAGCACCTTCGTTGGCGGCCCGTTCGACAGCACGCCGTAATGCCGCGTCGTCGGCAGCACCGAGGCCAACTAGGCGGCGAGCGAGAGCTTGGCGAGAGATGTCGGAAACTGCGCCGGTGACCATGCCATCGGCAAAGTAGACGCTGCCGGAGACCTGACCATTGGTCAGGTGAAGTCCTCCGGACTTCTTCGTCAGGCTCAGCAGCTGGAAGACATCCGGAAGACTGAAGGCATCAAGCGAACCTTCGAGCTTCACGTCAGGTCACGATCCTTCGATGACGGGATTGGCTAGGGCGGGTTCTTCAAAGGTCGGTCAGGACCAGGAGCTGCCGTCGGAGGCCACAACAGCTGGCCGACGGTCTTCTGGCTGGACCGGTGTGAGGTGCGGGAATCGGTCGATGGATGAATGAGCATCCTCGCGTTCGCCACCGTTGCTCGGCTGCCCATCATTGGACTGCGCAAGTTGGGGTACTGCCTCCTGCTGCACCGGCTGCACTGGCTGCACCGGCTGGGGCTCCTGCTGCACCGGCTGCACCGGCTGCATCGGCTGGACGTGCTGCGCCGGTGGTTCGGGAGCCACCTGCACGAGCAGCGGCACCGGAGTCTCGGGGAAGGTGTCGATACGCAGCGCCGTGCCGACCGCAGCAGCTGCCTGCTTGACCTCGAAGAGCATCAGGCCGACTTTGGCGCCAACTCGTCCGACGGCAACCAGGACCGCCTCGTCGTCGGCGCTGACCAAGAAGACCGTGCCGTTGTCACCCTCGACATAGACCTGGGAAAGGTCACCGCGGCCCAGGCCCTGCGCCGCCCGTTCGCCGAGCGAGAGCAGGGCAGCAGACATCGCCGCCACCCGGTCCTCGTCCATGCCGGCCGGCAGCGCTGACGCCATCGGCAAACCGTCGAACGAGACAACAGCTGCAGCCTCGACGTCCGGGGCCTGACGCAGCAGTGCCCGCAAAACCTGGTCAAGCTGAAGCGAACGGCCTGCGGCACCGCTCAGTGCGGCGGCGTAGGGATCTGACATGGTGCACCTCTCGCGATCGGACCGCGTCGCCGGTCGGGAGAACCGACCAGACCTTAGAGGGTGCTTCGGCTGTGTTACTGCTCCGCTTGAGCGATATCTTCGCGACCAGGCCCGACCCGACCTGCCGGGCCTCCGCTGGCGGACAACGCAGCAGATCCGGCGCTCCGCAACACGCCGACTGGTGGCGTGCGGCCCGTCATCAGGGTGACCTGGGCGACCGCCTGACGGACGAGGAGCTCCAGACCGCCAACCACTCGGCCTCCTGACTCTTTCCAGGCAGCAGCCAGGGGCGTCGGCCAGGGGTGGTACAGAACATCGACCAACAGGCCTGGTCTGGTGGGAACCGGAAAGCCGGCGGCCGCATCGGCGGGAGCAGTGCTGACCACGACGTCGGCGCCGAGTGCGTCGAGCGAGGGCGGCCAGGCCCCTGGCTCACCGCAGATCTCGAGCACATCAGCGAGCGCGGCCAACTCCGCCACCGCCTCGGAGCGGCGGGCCAGAAGAACGACCCGCGGCACGCCTACTGCTGCGAGAGCGGCCACCGAGGACCGCGCTGTCGCGCCGGCCCCCACAACGGTCGCCGTGCTGGAAGGACCAATCAGGGCATCGGAAAGGATCGACTGCAGCCCGGTGATATCGGTGTTGAAGCCTTTTCGACCAGAGCCGTCGAGGATCACGGTGTTTACTGCACGCACGGTGGCAGCTCGCGGCTCGACCTCAGTGAGCAGATCAATCACCGCCTCTTTGAGAGGCATGGTGAGCGAGAGCCCCACCCACTCGGGGTCAAGGGAGTCCAGGAACACCGCTAGCCCATCGGCTGTCACATCGATGGCTGAGTAGTCCCAGTCCATGCCGAGGGCGTCGTACGCCGCTCGGTGCAGGACCGGCGACAACGAGTGCTGGATCGGATGGCCAAGGACGCCAGCCCGGCGCACGGGCAGCGCCATCACGGCACCTGGCTGTAGAACTCGTCCTTGAACTGCAGGAACTCTTGGTAGTCGGCGGTGAACTGGGTCTTGTCACTGTCTGGGGAGACCGCCACGAAGTAGAGCCAGTCGCCAGGGGGTGGCGCAATCGCCGCGGCCATCGCCGCCTCGCCTGGCGCGTTGATCGGACCAGGCGGCAGCCCGGTGTTGACGTAGGTGTTGTACGGGGAGTCGACAGCGAGCTGATCCTGGGCCAGCGTCAGGTCATCGGAGCCAAGCGCGTAGTTGACGGTGGAGTCGAACCCGAGGGTCATCCCGAGCTCGAGCCGGTTGGCCACCACCCGCGACGCCTTGCCGAAGTCACGCTCGGCAACCTCGGCCTGCGCCATGCTCGCAACCGTCAGCGCCTCACGGGGCGTGTAACCGGCAGCGACAGCGCCGTCGACCAGGCCCACGTCTTGGGCGGCCTGCTCGTACCGGTCGATCATGGCTTTGAGCATCTGCTCGGCCGATGTCCCTGGGTCGAAGGTGTACGTCGCCGGGAAGAGGAATCCCTCTGCGCTGCCATCGGCGTAGTCAGGGAGCCCGAGGCGGCGTGGGTTTTGCAGGGCCTGCTCGAAGTCGCGGCGCGGAAGGTCGCTGGCCGCAACCAGGCGATCGACGGTGTCGGTGAGCCGTAAACCCTCGGGGATCGCCACCTCGGTCTGGACGCGGGACTCCGGATCGAGCAGCCGCTCCAACGCTCCGGCTGCTGACATCTGCGCAAGCATCGAGTACGAACCCGGCTGGATCCCGAGCGCCCGGTCGTCAGCGACGGCAGCATCGACGAAGGACTGAGCGCTGGCCACTACGTCTGCCTGTTCCAAAGTGGACCCGATCGCCGACGAGGTGTCACCGGGACCGACCTCGATCACGACCTCACCGCTGCCCGGCCCGAGATAGTCGTCACTGGCGCCGAACCCACCCAGCGATCCGCCCAGCAGGCGCATGCCCACCCCGGCGCCCCCGACCAACAAGCCCAGCAGCACCAATACGATCAGAGCCGGATGCGCCCGGCGACGTCTTGGGTGCCCGTGCGGGTGCGGCGCGGGAGGAATCGGTGCGGTCATGACCGGTCTCCTCCTTCAGGGTTGACCCGCTCACCGAGCCCACCGTCCAGCACATCGCCACAGTTGACGCCGCGTGCGGCACGAGCGTCGAGCACTCCCTGCAACAGTGCCGTGGCTGCGGCCTGGTCCACCACTCGGCGCGCCGAGCGAGAGTCGTGGCCCCCTTGTCGAAGCGCAGCACCGGCCGACACCGTCGTAAGCCGTTCATCGACCAGATAGACCGGCACCACCAGTGCCGTTGCGAGGTCCTCCGCATAAGACCGTGCTGTCTGGGCTGCGGTTCCCTCAGCGCCGGATAGGGACAGCGGAAGGCCGACGATCACCCCGATCGCCTCGCGTTCAGCGACGATCGCCTCGACCCCACTCACCGCCGCACCGCGGCCCAGCGTGGTAACGGGCGAGGCGAGCACCTCACCCCTGTCGCAGGCCGCAACCCCGGTACGCACCGAGCCAGGATCGACGGCAACCCAGACACCTGCCGATCGCGGCGGCGACACGGTCTCACTGTCCGGCGAGCTCATCGCCTGGCGAGCGAGGCCCGGACGGCAGCCAGCGCCTGGCTCACTCCAGCCGGATTGCTACCGCCACCCTGGGCGACGTCTGCCTTGCCGCCGCCTCGGCCATCGATGGCAGGCAGGGCAGCGGCCAAGACGTCCCGCGCAGGCAGGCCAGCCGCCTGGGCCGTGGCATTGGCTGCCGCAACGGCAGCCACCTTGCCCTCGCTGACCGAGAGCACCAAGACGACGGCAGCCCGCTCCAGGCCAGCTCGCCCCCGCGTCGCGATGGCGAGGTCGCGCAGGGCGGCGCCGTCGAGGTCATCGGGGGCCTGGAACGCGTAGAGGTCGACGGCTCCGACCGATTCAGCCGCCACGGCGACCTCAGCGAGATCGGCCGCCAGCTGCGCCCTCTTGGCAGCCGCGATCTCCTTCTCGGCGTCGCGAAGCCGCTGGACGATTCCGAAGACCCGTTCCGGAAGCTCCTCAGCTGGAACCTTCAGTTGCTCGGTCAGGAGCGAAACCAGGGTGTGCTCACGCGCCAAGAACCGATAAGCGTCGATCCCGACCAGCGCCTCGATCCGCCGCACACCCGCTCCGATGCTCGACTCATGGAGCAGTTTGATCACGCCCAACTGGCCGGTGCGATGCGTGTGAGTTCCGCCGCAGAGCTCGCGTGTCCAGTCGCCGACGCTCACCACCCGCACGGTGTCGCCGTACTTTTCACCGAAGAGGGCCATGGCGCCCGACGCGCGGGCCTCGTCGATCGGCATCAGCTCAGCGGTAACGGCAAGATCGTTGATCAGCACTTCATTGACTTTGTGCTCGACGTCGGCCAGCACGCTGGTCGGAACTGCCCCAGAGTTCGGGAAGTCGAACCGGAAACGACCGGGGGCGTTTTCTGATCCCGCCTGAGTGGCGGTCTCTCCCACCAGTTCGCGCATCGCCTTGTGCACCATGTGCGTGGCGGTGTGGGCCCGGCTGATCGCCCACCTGCGTTCGACATCGATGCTTCCGACCACAGCGAGCCCGGTCTCGGCCGACCCCTCGATGACCCTGCCCCGATGAACGATCAGACCCTCGACAGGTTGCTGGACGTCATCGACCTCGATCACCGCTCCGTTGGCCAGGTGGACGGTGCCCCCATCGGCCAACTGGCCGCCACCTTCGGCGTAGAAGGGCGTTCGGTCGAGCACGATCTCCACGGTTTCACCGGCGTCCGCGGCTGGAACGACTGCACCGTCGCGCAGGATGCCGCGCAGCACACCTTCGCTCTCGAGCTCGGTGTAACCGGTGAACTCCGACCGCCCCGCAACGTCAGCGAGTGACCGGTACGCGGCACCGTCGACGTGGCCAGTCTTCTTTGACTTGGCGTCAGCTTTGGCCCGGTCGCGCTGCTCTTTCATCAAGCGACGGAAGCCAGCTTCGTCGACGGCCAGCCCCAGCTCGGCGGCCATCTCAAGAGTGAGGTCGATGGGGAATCCATAAGTGTCGTGCAACCGGAATGCGGTCTCCCCACCCACAGTGCTGCTTCTCGCCGCCTGCAGCTCGCTGCTGGCAAGATCGAAGATCTGCGTACCCGTCCGCAGCGTCTGCGCGAACGCGGCCTCTTCGGCTTCAGCAACGGCAAAGATCCGACTTCGCTCGATCTCCAGCTCTGGGTACTGCGGCCCCATCGCCTCGATGGCAGTGGCGGTGAGCTCGCGCGCCGTCGGATCGGCTGAACCGAGAAGACGCATGCTTCGGATGACCCTGCGCATGATGCGACGCAGGACGTACCCCCGGCCCTCGTTGCCCGGAACCACCTGGTCGCCGATGAGCATGAGAGCCGTTCGAGTGTGGTCGGCCACCACGCGGAAACGCACATCGTCGACAGGATCGGCCCCATAGCGGCGACCTGATAGCTCAGCTGCCCGATCGATGATCGAGCGCATCGTGTCGATCTCGTAGATGTTGTCGACACCCTGAAGAAGGGCCGCCATCCGTTCGAGCCCCATGCCTGTGTCGATGTTCTTGGCCGGCAGGTCACCGGAGATGTCAAAGTCGTCCTTGCGGCGCACCTCGGTCAATGCGTACTGCATGAAGACCAGGTTCCACACCTCGAGGAACCGCTCTTCGTCGACGACCGGCCCGCCGTCCTTGCCGTGCGCAGGACCGCGGTCGAAGTAGATCTCCGAGCAGGGGCCACCTGGGCCGGGGACTCCCATGTGCCAGTAGTTGTCGTTGAGTCCGCGTCGCTGGATGCGCTGCACAGGGATTCCGACGTCCCGGTGCCAGATCTCGGCGGCCTCGTCGTCGTCCTGGTAGACGGTGACCCAGAGTCGATCCTCGGCGAATCCGAATCCACCGTCACCAGTGGAGTTGGTCAGCAGCTCCCAGGCAAATGGGATGGCGCCCTCTTTGAAGTAGTCGCCGAAGGAGAAGTTCCCTGCCATCTGGAAGAACGAACCGTGGCGGGTCGTCTTGCCGACCTCGTCGATGTCGAGGGTGCGTACGCACTTCTGCACGCTGGTCGCGCGCGGATACGGCGGCGTCTGCTCGCCGAGGAAGAAGGGCTTGAACGGGACCATGCCGGCGTTGACCAGCAGCAGCGTCGGGTCGGCCAGCGGCAACGGAGCAGACGCGACGACGGTGTGACCACGGGTCTCAAAGAAGCGCAAGAATCTGCTGCGGATCTCGGCGGACTCCATGCGGGGCTGCTCCTCGTGACGGTCTGGTGGTTGAAAGTTCAGCCTATCGAAGGGGCTCGCGGACTCCGTTACTCCGCGCGGTCTGGCCCAGCTGAGTCGTCCAGAATCTCGCGGATCCGCTCCAGCCGGGCCGAAACGGTCTGCTCGAATCCGTGCGCGGACGGTTCGTAGTAGCGGTGGCCATGCACCGCATCCGGCGCGTACTGCTGGGGTAGGACGCCGCGGGGGTCGTCGTGGGGGTACCGGTAACCGGTGACGCCGAGCCCCTTGGCCCCTGGGTAGTGGCCGTCGCGCAGGTGAGGCGGCACAGTGCCGATCGCACCTTCCCTCAGGTCGGCAATGGCAGCGTCAATGGCCACCACCACGGCGTTGGATTTCGGTGCAGTCGCCAAGTGGATCACCGCTTGGGCCAGCGGGATTCGCGCTTCCGGCAGGCCGACGAACGCCGATGCCTGGAGCGCCGCCACCGCCGACTGCAACGCCGAGGGATCGGCCATCCCGACGTCTTCACTGGCGTGGATCACCAAGCGCCTGGCAATGAACCGGGGGTCCTCCCCCGCCTCGATCATCCGGGCGAGGTAGTGGAGCGCGGCGTCGACGTCGCTCCCTCTGATGCTCTTGATCAGCGCACTGGCGACGTCGTAGTGCTGGTCGCCATCACGGTCGTAACGCACCGCCGCCTTGTCAACAGCGCGGGCGACGTCATCAACGTTGACAGCTGGAACCCCCTCGCTCACTGGGCTCGCTGCGCCAGCAGCAGCGTCCAAGACCGTGAGCGCCTTACGTGCATCCCCACCAGCCAGTCGCACAATCGCAGCCACTGCTTCGTCCTCAACCGTCACGCTGCCAGCCAGGCCGCGTTCATCAACCACTGCCCGGCGCACCACCGCCTCGAGCGCATCTGCATCGAGCGGATGCAGAGTGACCAGCAACGAGCGCGACAGCAACGGCGATATGAGCGCGAAGTGCGGGTTCTCCGTCGTGGCGGCGACCAGCACTACCCATCCGTTCTCGACCGCCGGTAGCAAGGCGTCCTGCTGCGTCTTGGAGAACCGGTGCACCTCGTCAACGAAGAGCACCGTCTCGGACTCCCCCATGCCGAGTCGCCGGCGCGCTTGCTCAACGACCGCACGGACATCCTTGACGCCAGCGGTTACGGCCGACAGCTCGGCGAACTGGCGACCGGTGGCCCGGCTGACCAAGTGCGCAATGGTGGTCTTGCCGGTGCCGGGCGGTCCGAACAAGATCAGCGAGGCCACCCCCGCGTCGCCCTCAACCAGGCGACGCAAGGGCGACCGGGGTGCCAGCAGATGCTGTTGACCGACCAGCTCCTCAAGGGACTGTGGGCGCATGCGAGCCGCGAGCGGTCCGCCCCCGCGATCCTCCACGGCGGACTCGAAGAGATCGGGGCCAGTCATGGGCTGCCGCTCAGGCCAGCCTGGTGTCCCGTTGGGCAACACCTTCGGTGTCTCCCAACGAGATGCTCGGCACCGGGGCGCTGGACTCTGGGGCGCTGGACCCTGGGGCGCTGGACTCTGGGACGAAGTCGACGCCTGCCTCCGCACGCTGGGCGTCGGTGATCGGCGTGGGGGCCCCGGTCAGTGGGTCGCCACCAGACGCCGTCTTGGGGAAGGCGATGACGTCGCGGATGGACTCGCTCCCCGACAACAACGCGCACACCCGGTCCCATCCGAAGGCGATGCCGCCGTGCGGCGGCGCGCCGAAGGCAAACGCATCCAGCAGAAAGCCGAACTTTTCCTGCTGTTCCTCTGCAGAGAGCCCCATCATGGCGAAGATCTGTTGCTGCACGTCCCGTCGATGGATACGGATGGATCCGCCACCGATCTCGTTTCCGTTGCACACCAGGTCGTAGGCATCAGAGAGCGCGTCGCCCGGGTTGTCTTCGAAGCGATCGATCCACTCAGGCTTCGGTGACGTGAAGGCGTGGTGGACCGCAGTCCACTCGCCAGCGCCGACCGCCACATCGCCGCTCTGGGCCGCTTTGGACGACGCCTCAAAGAGCGGCGCATCAACGACCCACACGAACGTCCATGCCGAGGTATCAATCAGGTCGCAACGTCGTCCAATCTCTGAGCGAGCAGCTCCCAGCAACGCCCGGGCCGACACGGCTTCACCGGCAGCGAAGAAGATGCAGTCGCCCGGCGAGGCACCGACCCGCTCGGCAATACCCGATCGCTCAGCCTCGCTCAGGTTCTTGGCCACCGGACCGCTGAGTTCTGTGTCGTTCCCGACCAGCACATAGGCGAGCCCCTTTGCCCCCCGTTGCTTCGCCCAGTCTTGCCAGGCGTCGAGCTGTTTGCGGGATTGCGACGCTCCACCTGGCATCACCACAGCGCCAACGTAGGGCGCTTGGAACACCCGAAACGATGTGTCAGCGAAGTAGTGCGTGCACTCAGTGAGCTGCTGACCGAATCGGAGGTCAGGCTTGTCAGTTCCGAACCGAGCCATGGCGTCGGAGTACGTCAGGTGCGGGATGGGGAGCGAGATCGCATGCCCGATCTCGCTCCACACGGCACTGATGACAGCCTCACCAACGGCGATCACGTCGCCCTGGTCGACGAAGCTCATCTCGATGTCGAGCTGGGTAAACTCAGGCTGACGGTCAGCCCGGAAGTCCTCGTCGCGGTAGCAGCGCGCAATCTGGAAGTAGCGCTCCATTCCGGCCACCATCAAGAGCTGTTTGAACAGCTGGGGACTCTGGGGCAGCGCGTACCAGCTGCCCGGTTGCAGCCGCGCCGGGACGAGGAAGTCTCGCGCCCCTTCTGGTGTCGACTGGGTCAGCGTTGGTGTCTCGATCTCGATGAAATTATGGGCGTACAGGGTGTCGCGAGCGATGCGGTTGACGCGGCTGCGGAGCCGGATTGCCCGCCCCGGACCCTCGCGACGCAGGTCGAGATAGCGGTGGCGCAGCCTGGCGTCCTCACCGACCGAGAGGTGCTCGTCGATGGGGAAGGGCAACGGATCGCTGGTGCTCAGGATCTCGATCTCGGTGGTGAGCACCTCGACCTCGCCGGTCGGCAGCTCGGGGTTCTCGTTGCCCTCGGGGCGCCGAGCAACCTCACCGACCACCTTGATGCAGAACTCCGACCGCAACTCGTCGGCGATCGCCGCATCCCGGATCACCACCTGCACCACGCCGGAGGCGTCCCGCAGGTCGATGAAGGCGATGCCTCCGTGGTCACGTCGACGAGCCACCCAGCCGGCCAGGACCACTTCTTGGCGCAGGTCGTCAGCGCGGAGCGTGCCTGCCTCACGAGTGCGGATCACTGCGTTGACTCCTCGGGGTCCTGACCGGCTGTTGGGGCGGCTGTTGGGGCGGTCGTCAAGCCGACCTCACGGGTAGGTTCCATGGTGACGGCAGGACGAAGGTCGCCAGAAGGCGGGTTCCACGCGTTCGGATCGGCCGCAACCTGATCGCCGGATCGGATGTCCTTCACCGAGTGCTCAGAACCGTCGGCCGATACGAACCAGACGTACGGGATACCCCTCCGGTCAGCATGGCGAATCTGTTTGCCGAACTTCGCAGCCGACGGCGCAACCTCGGTGTTGATACCCTGCGCTCGGAGCGCGTCGGCCACCGCCTCTGACGCCCTTCGTTCGCTCTCCTCGCTGACGGCCACCAGGACACACGTAGGAACAGCTCGGGAGGCGACGAGCCTGCCCTCAGCCAGCAGGGGCACCAACAGTCGAGAGACGCCGAGCGAGATCCCCACACCGGGGAATGTGACCCGGCCATCACTGGCGAGGGCGTCGTAGCGACCGCCGGAACAAATCGAGCCGAGCGATTCGTATCCCACCAACTCGGTCTCGAAAACGGTCCCGGTGTAGTAGTCGAGGCCACGGGCGATCTTCAAATCGGCAACAACAGCGCCAGGACGCCGTGCGTTGGCACCCGCGACGACCGCGAGCAGCTCGTCGAGCCCCTGGCTCAACAGCGGGTGCACAACCCCCAATGCGTGGACGCGCACGCCCAGCGATTCATCGATCCCAGAAATCTGGGCCAACTGCAGGCACAACTGCGCACCAGTTGCGTCAAGACCAGCTTCGTCGGTCAGGAGCGCTGCGACCCGCTCAGGGCCGATCTTGTCAAGCTTGTCCAGCGCGCGCAGTGCTGCGTCAGGGTCGGTGGCACCGGCTCCACGGAAGAAGCCTTCAGCGAGCTTGCGGTTGTTGACCTTGATGACGGCGTCAGGGATGGGCAACGCCGCAAAGACTTCAGCCATGACCAAGGCGACTTCAACCTCGTGGTGGAAGGCCAGCGTGTCGCGCCCGACGATGTCGATGTCGGCCTGGGTGAACTCGCGATAGCGACCTTCCTGGGGCCGTTCACCTCGCCACACTTTTTGGATCTGGTAGCGCCGCAGCGGGAAGTCGAGATGACCAGCGTTTTGCAGGACGTAGCGGGCCAAGGGCACGGTGAGGTCGAAGTGCAAGCCCAGCTGGTCGGCCGGACGGATGACTTCGTCGTCAGCGGCGTGCAACCGGCGCAGGACGTACACCTCTTTGTCGATCTCACCCTTGCGGAGGAGCTGCTCCAGCGGTTCGACCGAACGCGTCTCCAACGATGCGAAGCCGTGCAACTCAAAGATCTGGCGCACCGTGTCCAGGACGTGCTGTTCGACGATGCGCTGGGCGGGCAGAAACTCAGGGAACCCCGAGATCGGGGAGATCTTGGCCATCGAGCTAGAGCCCCCTTCTCGGCGCTGGCGGCGCGCTCATCACACTGGCGGACGGCTGAGGAGTCTGAAGGGTCGCGAGGTAAGGGTTGGCGGCACGTTCGCGGCCAACGGTGGTAGCACCACCGTGACCGGGAAGCACCAGAACGTCGTCGCCGAGCGGCAGCACCTTGGCGCGGAGTGACGCGAGCATTTGCTCGTGGGAGCCACCTGGCAGGTCGGTACGTCCGATCGAACCGGCGAAGAGAACGTCTCCGGACAGGACGGTCTGGGTGGGTGCCGCGTCCAGTCCCGTCACAGCATCGGGGGCGCCGGGCAGTCGGAACATCACCGAGCCAGGAGTGTGGCCGGGAGCGTGGTCAACGGCCACCTCGAGTCCGGCAAGAGCCATCACAGCTCCGTCGTCTAGGAGCGCGACGTCGTCCGGCTCCTGCCACTGCAACCGACCACCGAACATCTGTGCCGACTCGCGCCCCATGCCCTTCATCGGGTCGACCAGCAGCTCGCGGTCGGCGGGGTGGATGTAGGCGGGGATGCCCCGTGAACCAGCCACCGGCACGACCGAGAAGGTGTGGTCCAGGTGCCCGTGGGTCAAGAGGACGGCAACTGCCTTGAGGCGGTGCTCACGAAGCAGGTCATCAAGCCCAGGCACAACCTCCATGCCAGGGTCGACCACGATGCACTCCTCGCCGGCCCCTGGAGCAACCACGTAGACGTTGGTGGCGAAGACCGCCGAGGGAAAGCCGGCGACGAGCACGGAACTTCCTCCTCGATGGACTTGAGCCCGGACTGTGAGCCCGGTGGTGTGAACAGCGGCAGAACAAGGGGACGACACGCAGAAGACCAGCGTCGCGCCCAGCCTATCGGTCACCCCGCCACCATCGGCCGCGTTCCTTACCTACACTGGTGCGTCGCACGGTCAGCACCCGCCTGGCCCTGCCGCGCGAGCAGCTCACCAGCGGGTCGAGAGAGGTTCGTCGGTGGCTACACAGCAGCAGCGCAAAGCCAAGGCTCGCGCGCGACACGAGGCGTATGTCGCACGGCAGCGCTCCAAGACGGACAAGCGCCGGCGTCGGCGCGTCATCGGCGCAGCGGTTGCCGGCGTCGCACTCGTCATGGCAGGCGGCTGGTTCTTGTGGTGGACGACGTCCGACGATGCCGCTGTTCAGGCCGACTTCACGTACGACCAGGCGGGCAACACCCTTCCAGCTGGCGCCCCTGCCGAGCTGGTGCTCGACACCGACCAGGGGCCGATCACCATCGCTTTGGACACGAAGAGGGCACCGAACAACTCCAACTCGTTGGCTTTCCTCGCCGGACAGGGCTACTTCGACAACACCGCGTGCCACCGACTCACCACCGACGCGCTGTACGTGCTGCAGTGCGGGGATCGCGCCGGCACCGGAACGCCCGGCTACACCACCGCAGACGAAAACCTGCCTCAAGCCGACCAAACCGGTCTGGCCACCTATCCCCGCGGAAGTGTGGCGATGGCCGAGCCCAGCGGCGGCGAGGCAGGGAGCCAATTCTTCCTGGTCTACAAGGACACCCAGCTGCCCCCGGACTACACGATCGTCGGTCAGATGACCCAGGGAATTGACGTTGTGCAGAAGGTTGCAGCTGGCGGCGTCTCCCCCGACTCTCCGAACCCCACCGACGGCCCCCCGGCCAAGCCGATCGCCATCACGGCGGCTCGGGTGCAGCAGGAGACACCAACATCATGACCGAGCATCCGCCGGAGCAGGCGACCCCCCAGGCAAGCGCGCCACCACCTGAGCGTCCACGCCCCATCCCAAGGCCCGGCCCACCGCCAGGAGTCCCTGCTTCCCTCGGCACCGCGTCCAGCCAGCCATGGGGACGCGTTGACGACGCCGGGGCTGTGTACGTTCGCACGCCAGACGGACCCGAGGACGAGCTCAAAGTCGGCGAATGGCTCGCCGGCGACCCCGCCGACGGCGTGCGCTTCTACGAGCGGAAGTACGTCTCACTCGGCGTCGAAATCGACCTGCTGGACAACCGGCTCGGTGACGCCGGGCTGCCACAGGTTGAGGTGATGGCGCTCATCGGAAAGCTCCGCGACCAGGTCGACAGGCCGCACTGCGTTGGAGACCTCGCCGCCCTTCGCAGCAGGCTCGACGACCTCGTCGCCGCGGTTGACGCTCAGCGCGGCGCGCGCAAGGCCGAGCGCGCAGCAGCCCGCGAGCGGGCGCGCTCGGTGCGCGAGGGGTTGGTGACCGAGGCCGAGAAGCTCGCCGAGAGCACCCAGTGGAAGGCATCGGGCGACCGCTTCCGCCTGGTCGTCGAAGAGTGGCGAACCGCTCCGCATGCCGAACGTTCGTACGAGCAAGAGCTCTGGAAGCGGCTGAGCCACGCCAGAAGCACCTTCGAGAAGCGTCGACGCGCCTGGTTCGCCTCACGAGACAGCGAGCGCAGCGAGGCAGTGGCGGTCAAGGAGAAGATCGTCAAGGAGGCCGAAGGGCTCGCCCCCAGCAAGGACTGGGGACCTTCTTCGGCCGCCTTCCGGTCGCTGATGGAGCGCTGGAAGAGCGCAGGGCCGGCTACTCGAGAGGCCGAAGCAGAGCTGTGGCCACGGTTCAAAGCCGCCCAAGACACCTTCTTCACGGCACGCTCGGCTGTCTTCGACGAGCGCGATGCAGAGCAGTTGCAGAACCTCGCCAAGAAGAAAGGACTCGCCGACGAAGCCGAGAAGCTGGTTCCGATCACCGATCTGAACGCCGCGCGCACCTCACTGCGCAGCATCCAGGATCGGTGGGCCCAGATCGGCCACGTGCCCAGGGCCGACAAGCCGGCGATCGAACGTCGGTTGCAGCAAGTCGAACAAGCGCTGCGCAGCGCAGAGGAGACCAAATGGAAGCGGTCTAACCCCGAGGCGCGAGCCAGGGCGGCTGCTGCAGTCGAACAGCTGACCACGTCGATCCTCAAACTAGAGAAGCAACGGGACGCTGGGGTGGCAGCTGGTAAGTCCAGCGATGTGGAGAAGGCCGAGGCGGCCATCGCCGCACGGAGGGAGTGGTTGGTTCAAGCTGAGAGCACTCTGAACGAGTTCAGCGAATGAACTCGCTCAGGCGTTGGTGAGCCGGTAGGCGTCGAAGACTCCTTCAATCCCGCGCACCGCATTGAGTACGTGACCCAGATGGCGGGTATCGCCCATCTCGAAGGTGAAGCGCGACGTTGCCACCCGATCGCGAGTGGTCGTCACCGACGCACTCAGAATGTTCACGTGCTGGTCGGAGAGCACCCGGGTAACGTCGGAGAGCAACCGCGCACGGTCGAGCGCCTCGACCTGGATCGACACCAAGAAGACGCTTGACGAGGTCGGCGCCCACTCGACGTCGACGAACCGGTTCTCCGCAAGTGCAGTGACGTTGACGCAGTTGCTACGGTGCACCGAAACACCGCGCGCCCTGGTGACGAAGCCGACGATGGAGTCGCCCGGAACTGGCGTACAACAGCGCGCGAGCTTGACCCAGACATCGTCGACACCCTTGACCGCAACGCCGGGGTCCTCTCCCGTGCGCACCCGCGCCGGCTTGGTCGCCACGGTCGCATCAGCGATGTCTTCGGTGGCACCCTCTTCGCCGCCGAGCACCACAACGAGGCGGCGCAGGACGGTCTGCGCGCTGATATGGCCCTCACCGACGGTCGCATACAACGAGTCGATGTCCTTGAGTCGTAAGTCGGCGGTGACCGCCAGCAGCGCGGGTCCACTCAAGATCCGTTGCATCGGAAGGCCCTGCTTGCGCATCGCCCTGGTGATGGCGTCCTTACCGTGCTCGATGGCCTCTTCGCGCCGTTCTTTGGAGAACCACGCCCGGATCTTGTTCCTCGCCCTTGGCGACTTCACGAAGCCGAGCCAGTCCTGGCTCGGGCTGGCATCCTGCGCCTTGGACGTGATCACTTCGACCACGTCACCGTTCTCCAGGACCGAGTCGAGCGGCACCAGTCGCCCATTGACGCGGGCCCCGACCGTGCGATGGCCGACCTCGGTGTGGACGGCGTAGGCGAAGTCGACCGAGGTCGCACCGGTCACCAGTGCCACGACATCGCCCTTAGGGGTGAAGACGAAGACCTCGGTGCCGCTGATCTCAAAACGCAGCGAGTCGAGGAACTCGCCAGGATCGCTGGTCTCCTGTTGCCAGTCGAGCAGCTGACGGAGCCAGGTCATGTCGTCCTGCGTCGTTGCAGCGCCGGCCGTCTCCTTGTACTTCCAGTGCGCAGCCACACCGTACTCGGCTCGACGGTGCATGGCGTGCGTGCGGATTTGCAGCTCTACCGGCTTGCCACCTGGGCCGATCACCGTGGTGTGTAGTGACTGGTACATGTTGAACTTGGGCATCGCGATGTAGTCCTTGAAACGCCCAGGAACGGGGTTCCATCGTGCATGGATGACACCGAGCGCCGCGTAGCAGTCGCGAACTGAGTCGACGAGCACTCGCAGCCCGACGAGGTCG
Organism: Actinomycetes bacterium; assembly: GCA_027118455.1. Taxonomy (GTDB): domain Bacteria; phylum Actinomycetota; class Actinomycetes; order JAHEKZ01; family JAHEKZ01; genus JAHEKZ01. Next base: position 45,519 of record JAJAYZ010000038.1, on the reverse strand, counting down.
TAGATGTCGGCGAAGTCACGGCCCCGCACGATCATCTTCTGGTAGACGCTGTAGTAGTGCTTCGGCCGGCCGGTCACGGCGCCCTCGATCCGCGACTCGCGCAGCGCCTCGTCGACATCGTCGATGACGTCGGACAGGAACTGGTCGCGGCTGGGGGCACGCCGCTCGACCAAGCTGACGATTTCTTCGTAGACCTTCGGGTACAGGGTGGCGAACGAGAGGTCCTCCAGCTCCCACTTGATCGCGTTCATCCCAAGGCGATGAGCCAGCGGCGCGTAGATCTCGAGGGTCTCCCTCGCCTTGCTCTGCTGCTTGGCCTCCGGCAGGTAGCGCAGCGTGCGCATGTTGTGCAGCCGGTCGCAGAGCTTGATCACGAGCACCCGGATGTCGCGGGCCATGGCGACGACCATCTTGCGGGTGGTCTCGGCCTGGGCGGCCTGGCCGTACTTGACCTTGTCGAGCTTGGTGACCCCGTCGACGAGCAGGGCGATCTCGTCACCGAAGTCCAAGCGCAGCTGGTCGAGGGAGTAGTCGGTGTCTTCAACGGTGTCGTGCAGCAGGCCAGCGCAGAGCGTTGGTGGCGTCATGCCCAGGTCAGCGAGAATCTGGGTCACCGCGAGCGGGTGCGTGATGTAAGGCTCACCGCTGCGTCGCAGCTGGGTGCGGTGCTTGTCCTCAGCCACCTCATAGGCACGTTCGATGACTTTGAGGTCCGCCTTCGGGTGGACGGCCCGCACTGACCGGAAGACGGGTTCGAGCTCGGGGTAGTTGGTTCGGTGACCACCACCGAGGCGAGCCAGCGCTGCTCGCACGCGCGTCTGAGGCTGATCCGGACTTGGGGTTGGGGCGCGTTCGCTACGTACCGCGGCAATTGCCGACTCGTCGGTCACGATCACCCGCCCGTTGTCGTCCGAAATCGCAGTCTAACGCTCAGCGGTAAGAAACTCGCCCCGACGACGCGCTAGCGCTTCTTCTTGGCTTTGCGTTTGGGCTGGTTACGCGGCCCGCGCGTCGCTGAACCGGCAGCGGACCCGGCCCCGGTCATCACACTGTCAGCTGATCCGTCACCTGATCCGTCACCATCTCCAGCGCCTTTGGCGACGTCGCGGCCGCCGGAGCGGCGCGCGTTGACCCGCTTGGCGAGCGCGGCCATGGCCGGCTCGCGCTCTTTGAGCTGGGCCAGCACGGGGGTAGCGATGAAGATCGACGAGTAGGTTCCGACCGCGATACCAACGAAGAGCGCCAGCGCGAGGTCCTTGAGCGTCCCGGCACCGAGTACGTAGGCACCAACAAAGAGCAGACTGGCGACCGGCAGCAGGCCGACCACCGACGTGTTGATCGACCGCACCAAGGTTTGGTTGACGGCGAGGTTGGCCGCTTCGCTGTAGGTCATCCGGCTCGACGTCTGAATACCGCGGGTGTTCTCTTTCACCTTGTCGAAGACGACGACAGTGTCATAGAGGGAGTACCCAAGGATGGTGAGGACACCGATCACCGTCGCCGGCGTCACCTCGAACCCGCTCAGCGAGTAGATACCCACCGTGATGAAGACGTCGTGGAACAGTGCAACGAGCGCACCTATGGCCATCCGCCACTCGAACATGATCGACAGGTAAATGACGATCAGCACCAGGAAGACCACCAAGCCGGTCAAGGCCTTCTGGGTGATCTGCTCACCCCAGGACGGTCCGATGACTTGGGTAGACACATCCTCCAGTGGCACATTGCAGGCATCGGCCAACGCCTGGTTAACTGCCCCCGTCTCGGCTGGGGTCAGGTCAACGGTCTGCACCTTGACCTGACGTCCGCTCGAGCCGTTCAGCTCGGTGACGATCGGGTCACCCTCGGGTACCTCGGCAGCAGCGGCCTCACGAGCCGTCGTGATCTCACAGCTCTCACTGGGCACGCTGAACACGGCCCCGCCGGAGAACTCGACACCGAACTTCAGCCCGTTGACCGCCAATGAACCGAGCGCGATCAGCAGCATGACCGCCGACAGGATGTACCACTGCTTGGCACGACCTACGAAGTCGAACGAAACTTCCCCGCGGTAAAGGCCCGACGTCAGGGAATGAAAGCGATTCATGTCAGGCCTCCTTGACAGTTTGGCGGCTGGGGCGCTTGGGATTCTCCGGTTTGGGTTTGGCCCCGAGTCGCTCAGGAGACAGACCCGACCACTTGCTGCCGCTGTTGAAGAACTTCGTGCGGGCCAACAGAGTGACCAACGGCTTGGTGAACAAGAACACCACGATGAGGTCGATCACCGTGGTCAGACCAAGGGTGAAAGCGAAGCCGCGCACCCCGCCGACCGAGAGCACCCACAGCACAACGGCCGCGATCAGCGAGATGAAGTCGGCGGCCACGATGGTTCTGCGGGCGCGCACCCAGCCGGACTCGAGCGCACTCCGCAGCGAGCGACCCTCGCGCACTTCGTCCCGTATTCGTTCGAAGTAGACGATGAAGGAGTCTGCGGTGATACCGATCGCGACAATCAAACCGGCGACGCCGGCCAACGTCAGCGTGAAGCCCAAGGTCTCGCCGAGGATGACGACCGAAGCGTAGGTGAACGCTCCTGCGATGATCAGGCTGGAGACTGCAACGAGAGCGAGCGCTCGGTAGTACACAAGTAGGTAGAGGACAACGAGCGCCAAACCCAACGCCCCCGCGATCAACCCAGCCTGCAGTTGGTCATCACCAAGAGTGGGCGAGATCGTGCTGCGCTCGGCGATCTCGAAGGTGAGCGGCAGCGCACCGAACTTCAGGACGTTGGCGAGGTCTTGAGACTCTTGCTGCGTGAACTGGCCCGAAATCTGCGCTTGACCACCCGGGATCGCCTCATTGACTCCAGGGGCTGAGACGACGACGCCGTCGAGCACGATGGCGAACCTGTTGCCAGGTGTGTCCGGCGGCTGGAGAGCCATTTCGGCGGTGATCTGGCCGAACGTCTTGGTTCCGTCGCTATTGAAGTCGAGGCTCACGACCCAGCCTGCGGTGTTCTGCTGAAGGTTCGCTTGTGCTGTGTCTACGTCAGACCCGGGGACGGCGACCGGCCCGAGCAGGAACTTCTCGTTGCCGTTGCGGTCACAGGCAATCGCCGGCTCCTTGTCCGGGAAGTCGGTCCCCACGTTCTGCTGCGCCTGATCGGTGCAGTCGAGCGTGTTGAACTGCTGCTGCAGCTCTGGTGGCACGGCGGCGGCCGTTGGTGTCGGCGCGGGAGCCGGGGCCGGAGCGACGGACGGCGCAGTCGTGGGTGTTGGCGACTGGCTCTGGTTGCCGCCGCCCTTGTCGTTCTTCCCGGTGACCGCATTGGCTGACGAGACGTCCGGCCCGATGCGTGGAAGGAGCCCACCATTGCCGCCGCCTTGCTGACCGGAGTTCTTGTTGTCCTTCTTCGATCCCGGCTTGTCGGTGCTGCTAGGCGAGGGAACCGGCGTCGGAGCTACTGCCGGCTGCGCTGCCAAGACCGGGCGGAATCCGAGCCGGGCGGTCTGACCGAGCTGCTCGACGAGCGCGTCTTCGGTGACTCCGGGAACCGAGACCACGATCACGGCATTCTGTCCACTGCCCTGCTTGGCCACCTCGGCTTCGGCAACGCCAGCCCCGTTGACACGCGCGGAGATGATGTTGACGGCCTCGTCGATCGACTCATCGGTGATCGTCCCTTTTTCACCCTCGGCTGGCGAGGGAACCAACGTGACCGTCGTGCCGCCCTGGAGGTCGAGACCGAGTTTGGGCGTGTTGACACCCTTCCACGCCATCCAACCGCCCATGGCGATCGCGATGACCAGCAGCACCAACAGGGCGCGTCCTGGCCGCCCACTGGTGGGAGTTGCCACGTCATTCCTCCGGCTTGAGATCTCGGTGCGATGGGCCACTACCGGCCCCCGAACAGGGCGACGAGTCACGCGGCCCCAGCATGGGGAAGTATCCCCGACGCCTGGTCGTCTTCAGGCCACAGGGTCACCCCGAGCCCGGCGTGTCGCCCTCCCCACCCAGAACACGGCCGATCGCCCGACGGTCAAAGCGCAGTTCGACACCTGGTGCCACGAGCAGCGTCGCCTCGGCATCGCCGAGGGCAGCGATCGTGCCGTAGAGCCCACTGGTGGTCACCACGTCCTGCCCGACCCGCAGGCCGGCGGCCAAAATCGCCACTTGCTGAGCCCGCCGTTGCTGCCCACGGATCAACAGCCAAAACCCAACCAACGGCAAGGCGACAACAGCAACAAGAATCAAGTCGCTCATGGTTGGTTCGCCTCGCTCAGTCGGTTCCGTCAGTCGGGTCGGTCTCTTCGGTGGGGTCGAAGAGCGATGCGTGCGCGGCACCTCCGGTGGGCTGCGCCATCCCCAGATGCTGCCATGCCGCCGGAGTGGCGATGCGGCCACGCGCGGTTCTGGCAAGGAGTCCGGCGCGCACGAGATAGGGCTCGGCGACCTCTTCGACAGTCTCACGCTCTTCCGCGACCGCGACCGCCAAGGTACTGAGGCCAACCGGGCCACCGCCGAACTTCAGCACCAGGGCCTCCAGTACCGAGCGGTCGAGCCGGTCGAGGCCGAGTCCGTCGACGTCGTAGATGGTCAGTGCAGCCTTAGCTGTTGCCAGGTCCACGATTCCGTTGCCACGGACTTCAGCGAAGTCCCGGACGCGTCGAAGCAGCCGGTTAGCCACCCGCGGCGTGCCGCGCGAACGACCGGCGATCTCCACAGCACCGTCTGGTTCGAGCGGCACCTCGAGAAGCTCAGCCGAGCGAACCAGAATCGACGTCAACTCAGCTGGCTCGTAGAAGTCCAGGTGGGCGGTGAAACCGAAGCGATCGCGCAGCGGTCCGGGCAGCAAGCCAGCTCTGGTGGTGGCTCCGACCAAGGTGAAGGGCGGCAGGTCGAGCGGGATGGCCGTCGCTCCAGGCCCTTTGCCAACGATGACGTCGACGCGGAAGTCCTCCATGGCCAGGTAGAGCATCTCTTCAGCTGGTCTGGCCATCCGGTGGATCTCGTCGAGGAAGAGCACCTCTCCTTCGGTCAGCGAGGAGAGCACGGCCGCGAGGTCGCCGGCATGTTGGATGGCAGGGCCGCTGGAGATGCGCAGCGGCTGGTTGATCTCGGCGGCGATGATCATGGCCAAGGTCGTCTTGCCGAGCCCTGGTGGTCCAGAGAGCAGGACGTGGTCGGGCGCGGACCCGCGCGCGTAGGCAGCGGAAAGGACGAGACCGAGCTGTTCGCGCACCCGGGTCTGACCGACAAACTCGGCCAGATGCTTGGGGCGCAGGGCCGCATCGATGGCCCCTTCATCGATCTGAACGGTGGGGTCGACGAGGTCGCCAGTCTCTGCCCCGCGCGCTGACGCACCGCTGTCATCAGCGCTCATCGACCAGCCACCGCGCCACCCATCGACTGCAGGGCAGACCTCAGCAGGACCGCGACATCGGTATCGGCCGCAGCGGCACCAAACTCATCAGCCACCGAACTCACAGCCGTGTCCGCGTCCCGCGCGCTCCAACCGAGCCCGACGAGGGCTGCTTGGACCTGCGGCTGCCAGCCCCCCGCCGCTCTACCCGCTGCGCTCGCAGTCACGCCACCGCCAGCCATGCCGACCGCCGGGGAGCCGAGCTTGTCTTTGAGCTCAAGGACGAGTCGTTGGGCACCCTTCTTCCCGATCCCAGGAACCTGGGTCAGCGCCACGACGTCCTCGGAGGCAACGATCTGGCGCAGCGCGTCCGGCCGCAGCGCAGCGAGCATGCCTTGGGCCAGGCGCGGTCCGACGCCGCTGACGGTCTGCAGCACTTCAAATACCGCACGTTCGTCGGCGTCGGTGAAGCCGTAAAGCGTGAGGGAGTCCTCCCGGACGACCAGCGAGGTGTGGATGGTCGCCTCTTCGCCGCGTCGAAGACCGGCTGTCGTCGCCGGTGTGCAATGGATCGCCAGACCAAGGCCACCAACCTCGATCACAGCGACGTCGGCAGCTACGTCGATCACCGACCCTCGAACCGAGGCGATCATCGGAGACGTCCAGGTGCTGCGACGGCCCCACGGGTAGCACCCTGGCCAGACGCCGCGACTGCGTCGAGCAGCCGAGACTGCGCCGAGCCCCGCCAGACGTGGCAGATCGCCAGCGCGAGTGCGTCGGCGGCGTCAGCTGGTTTGGGTGCTTCGGTGAGCCCGAGCAGCCGAGCCACCATCGAGCCGACCTGGGCTTTGTCGGCTCTGCCGTGACCGGTCACCGCGGCCTTGACCTCGCTGGGTGTGTGAAGCGCAACTGGAAGCCCTCGTCGCGCAGCGGCGGCAAGAACGACACCGCTGACCTGTGCGACACCCATCACCGTGCGCAGGTTGTGCTGGCTGAAGACGCGCTCGACGGCGACGGCGTCCGGCTCAGTGGCGTCCAGTACTGCGTTGACGGCAGTTTCGATGGCGAGCAGCCGCTGCTCGAGCGGCGCATCGGGAGCCGACCTGGCCACAGATACCTCGACCAACGTCAACCGGCGCCCAGGGGCACCGTCGACCACCCCGAGTCCGCAGCGGGTGAGACCTGGGTCGACGCCGAGCACTCGCACTGACTTACCTCCTGCGGATTGGCCATGCGGCTCCCGAACACCTGTTCGACCGAACGCTACCTGTGGTTCTGGTACCGGTGACGACGACACGCGTGGGGCCACGTTGGGCGGTTGACGGCAGGCAGGAGGGATCACGAGCAATTGAGCGGGTGGGGGCAGCAACCTCGGACCCTTCGGGAGACCCATCAATGCACGTTGGCTAACCATCGAGTTAGAAGTTTGATGGCTCCGTCACAGGCCCGCCTGAGGACCTTGATCGCGTTCCCACCGGCTCAGGGCGTCCTTGTTGACGACAAGGACTCCGCCATGGAAGGCTCCCCGCGCAATTGCCACACGCTGCGATAGGAGACGGCAATCAGGGAATTTCGGGTTCCGTGGGTGGTGTGGGGGATTGCGATCTGGCAGATCGCCATGACGCTGATCGCTTCGGCCGCCGATTGGCCCGCTCAGTTTGGTACGGACGGTTCGTCGCCGGAGGGCGCCGCTGAGTGGTTCCAGAATGGAACCGCCTTGTCTGCGCCACTTCCGTTCATCGTCGCCATGGTCGTGGCAGGGGTGCTCGCCACCCGCACAGGCCGAGTCGGCGTCGTTGGTGACGTTCTGGCATTCGTCGTCGCGTTGTTCACGATGGTCGCATCGCTCGGTGAGGCATTCGGGGCAAGCCCGGTGACATCGCCTCGCGGTGTCCTGATCGTTTCGGGCGTTCTCGGGGTGGCACTCGCGGTACTGATCATCTGGGCAACCGTGCACGATCTCCGAGCCCGTCGCACGGTGTAGTCCGAAGACGTAGCTCCTGTCCGTCCTGCCCCGCGTCCGTCCTGCCCCGCTGGTCAATCAGCAGCACCCCGTTGGGATCCGGTGTGGGTTACGTCCGGATCATCATCACTGTCAGACCCCTCGTCTAGTGTTGTGAATGTGTTCGAAGTTGGCAATGAGAAGCGAACACGGGCTGGCTCACGGAGACCGCACCACTGACGAGATTGCCGACATCACCCATCGTCGTCCACCGCGGAGGTCTCCCCCAGTGCTTCCCACCCCTGTCTTACCCGATGCCGTAGCGGATGTCCTTGCCGACACCCGTACGCTCGCCCGCTGCGCGGCGGGGGTATCGGCTGGAGGGCCAGCCACGGCGGAGGAGCGGGCCGCGTGGCTTACGGGTCTGAGACTGGTGATCGACGCCGCCGAAGCGGCCTTCACCAGTGTGCTCGCAAACTTCGACGCCAACGGCGACGGTGAGGTGCTGCACGCGGCAGCCTCGACACAGTCGTGGCTCCGCGGCGCACTGGGCATGGCTTCGGGTGAGGCCTCCGAGCGAGTGCGAATCGCCCGCACCACCGGCGACCTGCTCGCCGCACCGGTCGCGGCACTCGTGGCCGAACCCCACGGTTCGCACTCAGCAGGCGGTGCATCAGAAACCAACGGTCACCTCTCCTACGAACACCTCCGCACGATCCACCGCACCGCTCGCGCTCTGCCGCCTTCAGCCCGGCCCGCTGGTGTCGAGGTCCTAGCCGGACTCGGCAGTCAGCTCGGAATCGACGACTTGCGTAGTGCGGGGCGACACTTGCGCCACGTCGTCGACCCTGACGGCTCCGCTCGCCACGCCGAGGAGGACTTCGGACGTCGGTGGCTCAGCCTCGCGCCGATGCTCGACGGCATGCACTCGATCGACGGAGTCCTCGACGCGGAGACGGCAGCCGGCCTCTCGGCTGCGCTCGCACCCTTCCTCGTCCCGAACGGCCCCGATGACACCCGCACCTCAGACCAACGACGAGCCGACGGCCTCGCCGAGGTTGTGGCCGCGGCAGTTCGATCTGGCGAGCTGCCGGCGCTGTTTGGAGCCACGACCGCGATGCAGGTCGAGGTCGAACTAGCAACCCTGACCGGCGAGCGGTCCCACCCAGCGCGCATCCCAGGGACAACCGGCTCCGCCGTGTGGCTCACGTCCGACGCCGCCAGCAGACTCGCCTGCGATGCCTCAGTACGCAGGCTCCTTGTCGACCCCAACGGCATCCCGCTCGACCTCGGACGCGAGGTGCGCGTCTTCACCCCCGCCCAGCGGCGGGCTCTGGCAACAAGAGACGGCGGATGCCGCTTCCCTGGCTGCAACCGACCTTCGGTACACACCGACGCTCACCACTTGGTGCCGTGGGCCAGGGGCGGCCAGTCCGACCTGGTCAACGGTCTGCTGCTCTGCCGGCACCATCACCGCGCCGTGCACGAAGGCGGATGGCAGATCAGGCCCGACTCTTCTAACGAGGGTGCGAACGGTGCGCTGCACTTCCAGGGGCCAGCTGGCCAGCAGTTCGTCTCGCCCTTGCTGGCTGCACGGTTACCCGGAGCGCGTGCTGCGCCCGGCCCGTAAGACGCCCTGCGTCCACGACACCTAACTCTGGAGACGCCCTGTTTTGGAGACACCAGCGTTCGAGTGCCCTGTGCCAGGAGCGCTCTGTGCCACGATCGCCCTGTGCCACGATCGTTCCATGTCTGCGTCCGTCACGATCTCGACGCTCGGCACCATGACGCCCGAACCTGCCCTCGTCAGTGAGGTGACGTCGCTCCTCGGTGGCCTCGTGGCATCAGGTGCCGCCCTGGGTTGGGTCGAACCCCCCGCACGCAGCGAGATCGAGAGGCTGCTTCGCGAACTGACCGCCGAAACGGCGGTCGGCGACGCGTCGACCGTGGTCGGCAGGGACGGTCAGCGGCTGATCGGATTCGGCTGCTGGCGTCGCTACCAACGGCCGACACACAGGCCGCACGCCGACATCGGCTATGTCGCCGTTGCCGCTGACCATCAGGGTCGCGGAGTCGGTCGTCACCTTCTCGACTGCCTCATTCACGAGGCTCGCGGCTCTTGGGTCGAACAGCTGACGCTCGATTCGCGCAGCGACAACAACGCAGCACTCGCGCTGTGGCGTTCGCGAGGGTTCGTCGAGTACGGAAGGCTCGCGGATTTCGTCGCCCTCGGTGAGCGCCGCTACGACAAGACGTTGCTGGTGCTCGACCTGCGCACCGGCTAGACGACCTTCTCCATGACCTCGTCGGAGACGTCAAAGTTCGCCCAGACGTTCTGCACGTCGTCTGAGTCCTCGAGCGCCTCGATCATCTGGAAGACCTTGCCGGCGCCGACTTCGTCCAAGGGCACAACCACGCTCGGCACGAACGAGGCCTCGGCCGACTCGTAGTCGATGCCGGCTTCCTGAAGGGCGGTGCGCACGGCGACGAGGTCAGTCGGTTCGCTGACCACCTCGAAGGTCTCACCGAGGTCGTTGACCTCCTCGGCTCCGGCATCCAGTACAGCGGTAAGCACGTCGTCTTCGGAGAACCCTTCGCGCGGAACGAGCACGATCCCTTTACGGGTGAAGAGGTACGAGACCGACCCTGGGTCAGCCATGGAACCACCGTTACGCGTCATCGCGACGCGCACCTCCGACGCCGCGCGGTTGCGGTTGTCGGTGAGGCACTCGACGAGGACTGCTACGCCACTGGGGCCGTAGCCCTCGTACATGATCGTCTGCCAGTCCGCTCCCCCAGCCTCGACTCCAGAACCACGCTTGACGGCACGATCAATATTGTCGTTGGGGACCGAGGTCTTCTTAGCCTTCTGAATGGCGTCGTAGAGCGTCGGGTTGCCAGCGAGGTCGCCGCCACCGGTGCGCGCGGCGACCTCAATGTTCTTGATCAGCTTAGCGAAGAGCTTGCCGCGTCTGGCGTCGACGATGGCCTTCTTGTGCTTGGTGGTGGCCCATTTGGAGTGGCCCGACATTACCGACTCCTCGAAGTGCTGCTCGAACGGTTCACGGTCGCGAGTGATTCAGCCGGCATCGCGCACCATCGCCACGAAGTACTCGTGAATCCGATGATCGCCGGTGAGCTCGGGGTGGAACGACGTGGCCAGAACTCGGCCATGCCGAACCGCAACGATCCTACCGGCGGCCGGACCTGACTCGACGTGGCCGAGCACCTCGACGCCGTCGCCCACCGATTCCACCCAGGGCGCGCGGATGAAGACGGCGTGAACCGGGGGGCCGTCGAGCGCCGGCATGGCCAGGTCCGCCTCGAACGAGTCGACCTGCCGCCCGAAGGCGTTCCGACGGACCAGCATGTCGATGCCGCCGATGGTCTGCTGGTCAGGCCGACCGCCCTCGAGCCGGTCGGCCAACATGATCATCCCGGCACACGAGCCATACATGGGCATGCCCGACTCCTGTGCGTCACGAAGTGGATCGATCAGCCCGAAGTCGACGGCGAGCTTGCTCATCGTGGTCGACTCGCCCCCAGGGATCACCAGGGCGTCCACGGCCGCCAGCTGATCTGGGGTGCGCACCCGCGACGTCCGAACGCCGCACGACTGCAAGACGTGCTCGTGCTCACGAACATCACCCTGAAGGGCGAGAACTCCGATCAGTGGCGCGTCAGCGGCAGCCGCTGCCGTCACCGGCCCCGTCCGGCGTAGCGCTCGGACTCCGGCAGTGTGTCGATGTTGATCCCGACCATCGCCTCACCGAGCCCACGCGACACTTTTGCGATCACGTCAGGGTTGTCGTAGTGCAAGGTCGCCTGCACGATGGCGTTCGCCCGCTTGGCCGGGTCTCCTGACTTGAAGATGCCAGAACCGACGAAGACGCCCTCGGCTCCAAGCTGCATCATCATGGCCGCGTCAGCCGGGGTCGCCAGGCCTCCGGCGGTGAATATCACGACGGGGAGCTTGCCGGTGTCGTGTACCTCGCGAACCAGCTCGTAGGGGGCGCCTAGCTCTTTGGCCGTGTTGAAGAGTTCTTCATCGCCAAGACCCTGGATGCGTCGGATGTCGCCGAGCATCTGGCGCATGTGCCGAGTCGCCTCGACGACGTTTCCGGTGCCGGCCTCACCCTTGGAGCGGATCATCGCCGCGCCTTCGCCGATCCTGCGCAGTGCCTCACCGAGGTTGGTCGACCCGCAGACGAACGGCACGGTGAACTGCCATTTGTCGATGTGTAGCTTCTCATCGGCCGGAGTCAGCACCTCAGACTCGTGGACGTAGTCGACGCCGAGCGACTGCAGCACCTGCGCCTCGACGAAGTGGCCGATCCTGGCCTTGGCCATCACCGGGATCGAGACCGCCTCGATGATGCCGTCGATTATGTCGGGGTCAGACATGCGCGCGACGCCGCCGTCCTTGCGGATGTCGGCCGGAACACGCTCAAGCGCCATCACTGCGACTGCACCGGCGTCTTCGGCAATCTTGGCCTGTTCGGAGTTGACGACGTCCATGATCACCCCGCCCTTGAGCATCTCGGCCATTCCGCGCTTGACGCGGGACGTACCGATCTGGGGCGTGCTGTCGGCGTTCGAGGACACATTCGCGGACACGGGAGACCTCACTCGGGCGGTATAGAAGGAAGCCGGGCCAGGGTTCCCCCTGGGGACCTGCAGTGCCTCCATCGTACGGGGCGAGGCGCCTCCCCGCCTCAGCGGATCTGCCGCTCAGCGGATCTGTGGCTTGCGATCCTGGTCGAGCAGGAGGATCCATACCTGGCCCGGATCGAGGGGGATCTTCTCGCCCTTGTAGGTCCAGGTGGTGCCATCTTTGGCGCTCGGGCGCGACCAGTTGATCGGCCACACCTGGCCGTCGCGTAACATCCAGGCATCGCCCTTGCCGACGGTGTCTGTGGTGGGGGTGGCCGCGCCGTTCGTGTCGACGAGGTCAGACGCGTACACATCGACCCGCTGGATGATGACCGTCGTTCCGCCTAACTGTGGCCCTTCGGTGGTCATGGCCGCGTCGCCGTCCATCCAGAGCAGCCAGCGCCCCTCCTTCTGCGACCACACGAACCTTGCCTGCGCACTGGGCCAGAATGCAGTGAACTCCTTGACCTTCTTGCCACCATCGGGGGTGGCGTCATCGAAGGTGAACCCGACGTCCTTGGCGTCGACCGCCTTGCTGGCCCCCTTCAACAGCTCGTCCGGGTTGGCGAAAAGGTCCCACGGTGCTGTCCGGTCGGGGTTGCGGCTGTACCCGGACGCACCGGCATCGTTGCTGAGCGGATAGAGCGGAGCACCGGCGATCGCGGGGAGGATCTTCGGATTGACCCCGCTGAAGGCGAACGCGACCTTTCCATACTGCTCGAGGATCTCCAAGTCGCTCTCTCTGGCGCTACGAACCGGTCCAACCACCTTTGGGTACTTTGACGAGAAGATCCCCATGAACCGGGTCAACCCGTACTCGACCTCTTCGAGGTAGACGACATCGGCCGCGATCAGTCCGGCGTGCGGATGGCTGTTGACGGTGTTGTCGAACTTGACGGCCAGCACCTGCCCGTCCTTGCCACGGCGTCCGGACAGCAGCGTGGTCGGCGGCTCAGGCTTCGGCGACGCCGCCGGAGTCGGAGAGGGGGTCACGGGGGTGGCAACCTCCGCGCCGGAGCTGCAAGCGGCCAACACCGATGCCGAGAGCGCCAAGGTGAGGCAAAGACCAACCAGCGCTATGCGAGTCGTCGCGAATGGAGAATCGCGTAGGAACCCCCCGGAAATCTTCATGCCAACAGGCTAAGCGGAGTGGAGCGCGAACTGAGCCAACGCGTCCGGCGGCGCGTCGTCGAGGTCTTGGCTCTGCGGCCACCGAGCGTGGCCGGCCAGCCGCAGCGCCCGTACCAGCCCGCGCCGGCGAACCGCCACGGCAGCCCGGACTGCATCGTTGCCGAATCTTCGCGCTAGGACGACGCCCTGGGTCACCTCGGCAAGCTCGGTCAGCAGGAGTCGATCGGCAGGATCTCGCGCGAGTTCTTCGAGGGTCTCTGGATCGCCGAACACCGCTCGCAAGGCGCCACTTAAGTTGCTCTCGGCAGCGACTCGGGGTGCCCCAGCGCGATCGCTGTGCTGGGCGGCGGTAGCGGCGTCGATGAGCAGCACGGCGCTGACGGGATCGAGACCGGCCTCGATCGCCACCTCACGCGTCAGAGCCGCGCGACGCTCAAGCCGCGCCTGGAGAACCGCTTCGGTCGCCTCGACCCGAAGGTGGAGGCGATCCAACCGGGCCACCAGGCCGCGCAGGTAGAGACCGAGGAAAAGCAGCGGCAGGACGAGCAGGACGAGCACCAGCTCCCAGCCGCTCATCGCTGCTCCCCCGGGTCGTGGCCAGCGCTGTCGGGACTCGCGCCGTCGGGACTCGCGCCGTCGGGACTCCCGCCGTCGGGACTCCCGCTACTGGATCCGCGCCCCCTCAGCCGGCCGGCAAACATCCCTGGGCCTTGGCGGTCGTCCTCCTGCACCTTCTCGCCGCGACCTGCGACGGTCTCGTAGACCGCGACCACTTGCCTCGCTACTCGGGCCCAGTCGTACTCGCTCGCTCGCTCCGATCCGGCAGCAGCCAGCTGGGCCCGGCGGCCCGGATCGGCAAGCAGGGCCGTCGCCGCCGACGCCAGGGATGCTGGGTCACCCGCAGCGAATAGGGCACCGCAGCGGCCGCCGTCGAGAACGTCCTTGAAGGCCACCAGGTCGCTGGCCAGTACCGGGCTTCCGGCGGCCATCGCCTCCAACAACACGATCCCAAAACTCTCGCCGCCGATGTGCGGCGCGACAAAGAGAGCGACCGAAGAGAGCAGCTCGGCCTTCTCCTGCTCGGTCACGCGCCCCAGCAGGTGGATGCGGCGGCTGATCTCGGCCGGAAGAGCAGTCAGAGCATTAGTCTCTCCAGGGCCAGCGATCAAGAGCCGTACCTCGGGTTGGTCAGCGGCGATCGCCGGTAGCGCGTCCAGGAGCACGCCGAGGCCTTTGCGGCCCTCATCGACCCGGCCGAGAAAGGCAAGGGAGCCCGGGGTCGACCACTCCGGACGCGAGGGGGCCGAGGCGAATCGCGCGACATCTACCCCGTTGGGAACCAGTACGGCGTCTCCGCCCAGATGCTGAACGACGGTGCGCCTGGCCTCTTCGCTGACCGCAATCCTGGCCCGAACCTTTTCCAGCGTGGCCTGCAGAATCCATGCCCCACTACTCATCATCCGGGACCGACCGTCGATCGCGGCATGGAAGGTCGCCACGATCGGGCCGATTGCTGACCAGCACGCCATCATGCCAAGACTTGGGGTCACCGGAGAGTGGACGTGCAACACGTCGAACTCTCCTTCGCGAATCCACTTCCTGACCCGCGATGCCGAGCGGGGTCCGAACGAGACCCGGGCCACCGAGCCGTTGTAGGGAACGGGGATTGACCGTCCGGCGATCGTCACGTAATCGGCCATCTCCTCCGACTCATCCCCTGGCGCAAGAACGCTGACGTCGAGACCGAGGTCGATCAGCGCCTCGGCCAGTTCATGCACGTGGATCGCCACACCGCTTGGCACGTTCCAGTCGTAGGGGCAGACAATGCCAATCTTCATCGCGACTCCCCCGCATTGCGGTCGGCGTTCCAGACTGGCTGCAGCATGTGCCAGTCACGAGTGCGGTGGCGTGCTGCATCCCCAACGATGGTGGCCCACTGCTGGGTGAGGTCCTTGACCCCGTCGCGCACTCGGGGTGCCGATGTGGTGAGCGGCGGTAGGAAGTCCAGCCTGGTGTGGGTGCTGTCGTACGAGGAGAGAACCGGGAGCAGGACCGCCCCCGTCCGCAATGCCAGCAGCGCTGGGCCGGCCGGCAGCCGAGCCGGCTCACCCAGCAGGTCGACGTCCATGCCAGCTTCTCCGAGATCGCGGTCAGCGAGTAGCGCCACTAGTCCGCCAGCGTGCAGGCGCTCCTGCAGGACGCCGGCGACGTCCTGACCACCGGTCAGCGGTACGACCTCCATCCCGAGTGACTCGCGATAGGCCACGAACCGGTCGTAGAGCGACTCCGGCCGCAGTCGTTCAGCGACGGTCGTGAACGGCACCCCCTGGGTGGTGACCCAGGCACCGGCATGGTCCCAGTTGCCGAAGTGCCCCAGCACCGCGACCACGCCTTGGCCGGACGCCAGCGGGTCGAGCAGCCGCTCAGGGTTGCTGGCAACCAGGCGGGCTCGAATCTCCTCTCGCGACCACTGCGGCAGCCGAAAGGCTTCCCGCCAGTACCGGAGGTAGGAGCGCATGCCTTCACGGGTCAGTTCGTCGAGCTCGTCGTCACCGATGTCGGGGCGGGCCCGCGCCAGATTCGCCCGCAGCTGCCGGACCGCACGCCCGTCCCGGCGTGCCGCCCGGACGGCCATCGCGTCGAATGCCTTGGTCAACCAGGGCTCGGGTAGTCGCTGAGACAGCCCCCAACCTGCGCCGTATCCGATGGTGGCCGCCGAGGACGTCACGGCTGCACCCACGCGATCGCGAGCGCCCCGCAGCGGGCCGGTCATTCCAGCAAGCGATGCCACGGGCTACCTGGGCAACAGCTGTGCGCGGACCGACCAGATCCGCTGAACGACGGTGATCCATGCAAGACCGGCAACCGCCCAGAGGCCCGCGTTGAGGATCTCGGGCAGGTCAAACAATCCGGCCAAGAACGCCGATGCCAGAACAAGGACCAGTCGCTCGGTCCGCTCGGCGATCCCGGTGCTGCCGTCGGCACCTAGACCCTCCGCGCGAGCTCGGGCGTAGGAGACCATCAGCCCCCCCACCAGGCCGGCCAAGGTCACCGCCGCCATGGCCGGGTCGGCACCGTCCCCCGCGAACCAGAGGGCGATGCCACAGAAGATCGAAGCATCGGCCACCCGGTCGAGGGTGGAGTCGAGGAAAGCTCCCCACGCCGATGGACGCCCAGCCAGTCGCGCCATGGTGCCGTCGAGGGAGTCGGAGAATACAAAGAGACCAATGACGAGAGTTCCCACGAGGAAGTCACCGCGGGGGAAGAAGTAGAGGGCGGCTGCAGACGTGCCGACGGTGCCGATGACCGTCACCGCATCCGGACTCACCTTCAGCTTCAGCAGCAGCCCAGCCACCGGTGTGAATACCTTGCGCGCCACGCCTCGGCCCACATCGGTGAACCCACCCACCTCGAGCTCCCGCCTTTAGGTCATGACTGGCACACGGTACCGAGCACCCTCCGCATAGCGAGCCTAGCGATGACGAGCGCCAGCACGGCACAGCACGGCACAGCACGGCACGGCACGCCCCTTCGATCGAGACCACTGGTCACTTGCCCATGTCGACCGGGGCGAGCAGGGTGGGGGCGTTCACGAGACGGCGACCCGGGAGAGGTTCAGACCATGGCAGACAAGGGAGGCAGCGCCGGCGGCACTGGTGGCCGAACAGGGGGTGGTGCCGGCAGTGCAACGCCAGCGGTCAGCAACCCAGGCACGATCCGGAACGTCGTACTCGTCGGGCACAGCGGGGCCGGCAAGACCACTCTGGTCGAGGCGTTGCTGGCCAGCACGGGGGCCATCTCGCGCGCTGGAAGCGTCGAGGACGGCACCACCGTTTCTGACTTCGACGAGGCAGAGCACCGCCAGCAACGCAGTATCTCGCTCAGCCTGGCTCCGCTCGAGCACGACGGCATCAAGGTCAACCTCCTCGACACCCCCGGCTACCCCGACTTCGTCGGGGACCTGCGCGCAGGACTGCGCGCTGCAGATGCTGCTCTGTTCGTGATCGCCGCTACCGACGGCGTCGACGGAATGACACGACTGCTGTGGGAAGAGTGCGCAGCTGTCGGCATGCCACGAGCCGTCGTCGTTACCAAGCTCGACGCGCCACGAGCCGACTATGACGAGGCACTGTTCGCCGCCCAGAGCGCATTCGGTGACGGCGTCCTGCCGCTCTACCTGCCGATGCTGGCCGACGACGACTCCGTTGGCGGCCTCATCGCGCTGCTGTCACAACGAGTCGACGACTACACCTCGGGCACGCGGATTGAGCGTGACCCAGAGCCGCAGCACGTCGAGATGATCGAACCGTCCCGAGCCGTACTGCTGGAGGCGATCATCGCCGAAAGCGAGGACGAGACCCTGATGGACCGCTACCTTGCCGGAAAGGAGATCGACCTCGAGACGCTCATCGAAGACCTGGAGAAGGCGGTCGCCCGCGGCTCCTTCTACCCGGTCGTGCCCGTTGCGGCGTCCACCGGAATGGGGTTGGTCGAGCTGCTCGAGGTGATGACCCGTGGTTTCCCCAGTCCCCTGGAGCACTCAGTTCCGCCCGTGACCACGCCGGACGGTTCACCACAAGGACCGCTGACCGCCGATCCGGCTGGCCCGCTGGTCGCCGAGGTCGTCAAGACCGTCAGCGACCCATACGTCGGCCGGATCTCGTTGGTGCGGGTCTTCTCCGGAACTTTGCGCCCCGACATGGTGGTCCACGTCTCAGGTCACGGGCTGGCCGAGCGCGGCCACGACGACCATGACCTCGATGAGAAAGTCGGAGCGCTCTCTTCCCCACTCGGAAAGACGCAGCGGGGCCTGGCCAAGGCAGTGGCCGGCGACGTTTGTGCGGTGGCCAAGCTCGCCAACGCCGAGACCGGAGATACTCTCTCTGACACGGAACGCCCCCTGCTGATGCAGGCGTGGGAGATGCCTGAACCCCTGCTGCCGGTTGCGATCGTGGCGCGGAGCAAGGCCGACGAGGACAAGCTCTTGCAGAGCCTGGCCCGGCTCGTTGCCGAGGATCCCACGATGCGCCTTGAGCACAGCCCCGAAACCGGACAGGTCGTTCTCTGGACCATGGGCGAGGCGCACGTCGACGTCCTCCTGGACCGCCTCTCCAGCCGCCATGGCGTCTCTGTCGACACCGTGCCGCTCCGCGTTGCTTTGCGTGAGACCTTTGCCGGTGCCTCCAAGGGGCATGGGCGCCATGTCAAACAGTCCGGTGGTCATGGCCAGTTCGCGATCTGCACCATCGAGGTCGAACCGACGCCCCAGGGGAGCGGCCTTGAGTTCGTCGACAAGGTGGTCGGCGGTTCGGTGCCGCGCCAGTTTATCCCCAGTGTCGAGAAGGGGGTGCTGGCACAGATGGAAAAGGGGGTCGGTGCCGGCTACCCGATGGTTGACATCCGCGTCACTCTGGTTGACGGCAAGGCGCACTCGGTCGACTCATCGGACATGGCCTTTCAGATGGCCGGCGGTCACGCACTGCGCGATGCAGCCGAGCAGTCTCAGGTGCTGCTCCTGGAGCCAGTTGATCAAGTATCGGTGCTCGTCGACGACAACTACGTCGGCGCCGTGATGGGCGACCTCTCCGCGCGCCGCGGACACGTCGTCGGCACCGAGCCGCTCGGTGCCGGCAGCGGCGACCAAGGGCGCACCTTGGTTCGCGCCGAGGTGCCGCAGCTAGAGATCGTCAGGTACGCCATTGACCTGCGCTCGATGTCGCACGGAACAGGCACCTTCACCCGCCGGTATGCCCGTCACGACCCGATGCCACCGCAGGTGTCGGCCAAGGTGCTGGCCGAGTCAGCCCACTCGTAGCGCTGTCCTAGGCTCCAGCGGTGACGTCAGCGACTCCGAGCCCATCGACCGATCCGGCCTCGGAGATCACCAGCTCCGGCCGGTGGTGGCGGCTGGTAGCGGCCGCCGCCGTCTTCGGGGTGCTGACGGTGGGGGCCTTTCTCGGAAGCGACGACCACTTTCCCTTCGGCCCGTTCCGGATGTACGCCACCAGCAGTCAGGCCACCGGCGAAGTCGCCGTTGTCGCTCTTCAAATCAAGTCCGAGGGCAGCGACTGGACACTGGTGCGGCCATCGCCGGGAACTGTCGGTATGAACGTCGCCGAGTTCGAAGGCCAGCTTCCCCGGTTCGAGGAGGATCCCGATCTTCTCGCAGCGGTGGCCGCAAGCCGCTCGGCTCTGCATCCCGACGAGCCTGCCTGGACCGACTTGCGCATCGTCCGCCAGGCAACAGAGGTCGTCGACAAGGTGCCGACCGGCGAGGTCGTCGAGACAGTACTGGCGCAGTGGAGTACCGCACCCGACGATGCTGAGACTGGCTGATGAGCGCGACCACTGAAGCTGAGCCGGCGCCCAGGGTGGGTACCGGAACAAGGGTTGCCGCCGCGCTGAGCCGCTGGTGGTTCACGCCCGTCCCCCGCGCGAGGATCGCTGCGTTTCGCGTGCTGATCTATGCATTCCTACCGTTGGACGTGCTCGTCCTGCGGCCGTGGGGCGCCGCACACGGCTACGTTGACGCCGACCTCTACCGACCACTCCTGATCGGCCGGGTCCTCCCGCTTCCGACGCCGACACCGACACTCGTCCACTTGGTGCAGTACGGAGCTGTCGGACTCTCGGCGGCGATAGTGGTCCTCATCGCCATGAACCGCGCACCCCGGGTTCAGACCTGGCTGGGGGCCGGCATCTTCCTGCTCTATCTGGAGTGGATGCTGGTGAGCTTCTCGTACGGGAAGGTCGACCACGACCGATTCGCCTTCCTGGTCGCGCTGGCCGTTCTCCCGACAGCCGGACGTGCGGCACTGCGTGACATGGCGCCATCGCCGTCCGCCGGTTGGGCCCTGCGGATGGTGCAGGTCGGGGTCGTAGCGACCTACTTCCTGGCCGCGATCGCCAAGGTGCGCTACGGAGGCTGGGCGTGGGCCAACTCCACCACCATCGCCCGCGCAGTGATCCGCCGCGGAACGATGTTGGCTGACCCGCTCCTGCAACTGCCCTGGACCTTGCAGCTATCGCAGTGGTTCATCCTCACCCTTGAGTTCGCATCCCCTGCCCTACTCTTCATGCGCCAAAAGTTCCAGCAGTATGCGGTGGCCTTCCTCGTTTCGTTCCACGTGGTGACGTTCCTGATGATCCGGATCATCTTCATGCCGCACGTAGTATGCCTGGCGGCCTTCCTGCCGCTCGAGCGAATCCTCAACCGGAAGACGGCGTAGGCCGCTCTCCCGGCCACACCGCGCGCAGTGCATCACGGGTGTCGTGCAGCGACTGCGGCATCACCTTCGTCTGGGCTACGACCGGCATGAAGTTGGTGTCACCACCCCACCGTGGCACGACGTGCTGGTGCAGGTGGGCGGCGATGCCGGCGCCGCCGACCGAACCCTGGTTCATCCCGAGGTTGAAGCCCTGCGGCCCCATCGCAGTCTGCAGGGAAGCGATGGTCTGCTGAGTGAGGTCGGCAATCTCGTGAGCCTCCTCCGTACTGACGTCGACATACCCGGCGACGTGTCGGTAGGTGCAGATCAACGCGTGGCCCGAGTTGTACGGATAGAGGTTCAACACGACATAGGCGTGTTCGCCACGAGCCACCACCAGCGACACATCGTCGGGCTCACCTGGGGCCCGGCAGAAGGGACAGCCGGCGCCGGCTTCAGAAGAATCCGGACGGTTCTCACCCTGGATATAGGCAAGCCGATCCGGAGCCCATAGTCGTTGGATTCCGTCTGGGTCGGACGCCATAGCCGTACGTCCTACGCCCGGCGTTCGGCGACGTCGGAGACGATGCGGGCGACTGCGTCAGCGACGGGGATGCCGTTCTCTTGGGTGCCGTCCCGGAAACGGAAGGACACCGCGTCCTTGCTGACGTCCTCATCCCCGGCGAGAAGCATGAACGGAATCTTTTGCTTCTGCGCGGTGCGGATCTTCTTCTGCATGCGGTCGTCGGAGGCGTCGACCTCGACTCGGATGCCCTCGGCGCGCAGTCGTTCGGCAACGCCCTGGAGGTAATCGACATGGGAGTCCGAGATCGGGATTCCGACCACTTGCACCGGCGACAGCCACGCCGGGAAAGCCCCGGCGTAGTGCTCCAACAGGACGCCGAAGAAGCGCTCGATCGAGCCGAAGAGTGCGCGGTGGATCATGACAGGGCGTTGCCTGATGCCGTCGGCGGCCTGGTACTCCAGGTCGAACCGCTGCGGCAGCTGGAAATCGACCTGGATCGTCGACATCTGCCAGGTTCGGCCGATGGCGTCCTTGGTCTGAACGGAGATCTTCGGACCGTAGAAGGCTGCGCCCCCCTCGTCCATGACCAGGTCGAGGTTCTGCTTCTGCGCGGCCAGCCGCAGGGTCTCGGTCGCTTCGGCCCACTCTGCATCTTCGCCGACGTACTTCTCGTCGTTACGCGTCGAGAGCTCGAGATAGAAGTCGTCGAGCCCGTAGTCGCGGAGCAGCTCGAGAACAAAGGTGAGCAGGCTATCGAGCTCAGCGGGCATCTGCTCCTTGGTGCAGTAGATGTGTGCGTCGTCCTGAGTCATCCCTCGGACGCGGGTCAAGCCATGCACGACACCCGACTTTTCGTAGCGGTAGACAGACCCGAACTCGAAGAGGCGGAGCGGCAGCTCGCGATAGGAACGCCCGCGCGACCGATAGATCAAGTTGTGGAAAGGGCAGTTCATCGGCTTCAGGTAGTAGTTCTGCCCAGGACGACGCACGGTGCCGTCGTCGTCGTACTCCGCGTCCAGGTGCATGGGCGGGTACATCCCGTCGGCATACCAGTCGAGGTGCCCCGAGGTCTCGAACAGCGCCTGTTTGGTGATGTGCGGTGAGTAGACGAACTCATAGCCGGACTCTTCGTGGCGGCGCCGGGAGTAGTCCTCCATCACCCTGCGCACGGTCCCCCCCTTGGGATGGAAGACCGCGAGCCCCGAACCAATTTCGTCAGGGAAGGAGAAGAGGTCGAGCTCGGCCCCGAGCCGCCGATGGTCGCGTCGCTCAGCCTCCTCAAGAAAACTCAAGTGCTGAGCAAGCGCATCCTTGGTCGGCCACGCGGTGCCGTATATACGCTGGAGCTGCGCGTTCTTCTCACTGCCACGCCAGTACGCGGCAGCCGACCGCATCAGCTTGAACGCTGGAATGAGCCGAGTCGACGGTAGGTGCGGTCCGCGACACAGGTCCTGCCACTTTCGTTCGCCGGTCTTGGCATCGACGTTCTCGTAGATGCTGAGCTCGGCACCGCCGACCTCCATGACGTCATCGTCGACAGCGCCACCCTTGAGGCCGATCAGCTCGAGCTTGTACGGCTCACCGGCGAGCTCGGCGCGTGCCTCGCTCTCGGAGACCACCCGCCGACCGAAACGCTGGCCCGACTTGACGATCTGCTGCATGCGTTTTTCGAGACGCTTGACGTCATCGGGAGTGAAGGGAGTCTCGACATCGAAGTCGTAATAGAAGCCGTCCTTGATCGGGGGGCCGATGCCCAGCTTGGCGTCAACGAACGTGTCCTGCACGGCCTGGGCCAACACATGTGCACACGAGTGGCGGAGTACGGCGAGCCCGTCCTCGGACTCGATCGTGACCGGGTCAACCTGATCACCTGACTCCAGGCCATGCGCGAGGTCCCGAAGCTGTGCGTTGACCCTGGCCACAACGACCGACCGATCGTCAGCGAACAGATCCGCTGACGTGGTGCCCGGCGCCACCTGCTGCTCAGCTCCAGCAACGATGATGGTGAGGTAGGACACGGGGCGCTCCTTGTAGCGGGGTGATGTCTTCCTGATCGTACCGAGCCTCCCGCTCCCATGACCGGCGACTTACCGCCGCTGGCTGAGGCCAGATCGGCGGTGTGGGCAGGGTCACTCGTTGGGCGATCTGCCTCGCAAACAGGGCGGATGACGTACCGTTGAGTCGTGCAGTTGCCCACCTTCCTCCAACCTGAGACGCGCATTCTCGATTTCGGGGTTGAGAGTCCCGACCTCGCGCACGAGTTGGCTTCCGATGGCGTCACCCGCTACCTCGGACTCGTCACTTTAGCGGCGCTGCATACCGTCCGGTCGCAGGCAGATGGCCTTGAGCGGCGCTTTCATGAGCTTGCCTCACCGGACCAAGTCCGCCGATGCAGCACCGACGTGCTGATCGTTCGACCCGCCTTTGCCGAACGGCTCTGGATGGTCGGTGAGCTTCGCCACGTCCGCTACGTAGCACTGGAGTCCGGGTGGAGCGCCCGAGACGTCGAAACCCGACTCGCAAAGACCGCGGCTCGGTTCTCTCGAGCGGTCACGCCCAGGGGTAGGTTCGATGTTGGGGAAACCCGCTTCGACCTCCTGGAGATCTCACGCCAGGCACCACCAAGGACGCGTCGGTACTTCTCGCCCGTGTGGGGTCCAGAGGGGCTGATCCAACGTCTGGATGCCGCCGGAATCCAGTACGCAGCTCTGCGCTGGTTCGAGGACTTGCCCCACATGGAGCCGGGCGAAGATCTCGACGTTCTGGTCACAGATGAACACCTGGCCGCCTTCGGAACCCTGATGAACGAGGAGCCAGGAACGATCCCTCTCGACCTGTACAGCGAAACCGGCCTGCCGTCATCGGACTACAAGAACATGGCCTACTACCCCCCGCAGTTGGCGCGTCAGCTGCTCGATCGAGCCGTCGTTCATTCCAGCGGCTGCCGCGTTCCTGCGCCGCTGGACCATCTCCGTTCGCTTGCCTACCACGCCGCCTACCACAAGGGAATGAGCTCGGGTCTGGCATCAGCGCACGTTGCTGAAACAGTGACCGACCCCGAGCACGACTACAAGTCAGCCCTCGAATCCCTGGCTCGGTCGGTCGGGGTACGCCTTGATGCTTCCCTCGACGGTGTTGATGAATATCTGGCAGGTGAGGGCTGGCGTCCGTCAGTGGATACGCTCGTTCGACTCGCAGATGGGAATCTGTGGATCAAGGCGAAGTTCTTCGCAGCGAAGCCAGAGCCGGTGATCCCACCTGAGACGACCGTCTTCTTGCTCAGAGAGCGACTCGCATCGGTGGTCGGCACCGACGAGGTCCTGGCGCTTCTGGATCACCTCGGGTTCGAGGTGCTGATGACCTCTGAGCTCGACTCAGCTGCCGCGGCGCGTTGCGCTGAACAAACACGTGGCGGCAACTGGGGCCAGGGCCCCTTCCCAGTGAGCGGCGGCGGACCGGTAACAGTTGTCGTGGCCGTCCATTATGCGCCGGCTCCCCCCGTCGGAAAGGCACTCGACAAATACCCGCGCCTGTCCAACAACGACGTTCTCGTCGCCAAGGAGCGGGTCCGCGACCTTGTGGCTGCTCGGGTTTCGGCGCATGAGCGATTCAACCCTGTCCACTCGTCGGACAACGAGCTCGAGGCCTGGGAGTACGTGACCATCGCACTCCCCCAGGCTGCGGAGGAGCTGCAAGAGCTCGTCGGCCAGCGTCGAGTGCATTACCGGACCACCGTTCCGGTCGTGAGGCAGCTCAGCCGAGGACGCCGGGCCAAGGTCGAGGTCGTCGATGGCGCGGACGGTCGGGTCGTCCGGAAGACCTTCGCGGCTGGCTACCTCCGTCACATGGAACGAGAGCTACTGGCACTGCAGCAGCTCTCCCCCGAGGTGGCTGCGGTCCCACCTCTCCTCGCAAGCGGGGACAACTGGTTCAGCTGCCCTTATTACCGGGATCAGCTGGCACCACTCATGACGTCCAGGAAACTCGTGCCCCTCCCCTTGGTGCGCGACATGGTTGACGTCCTCCGCCAGATCCATGAGCACGGCTTCGATCTCGTCGACGCCAAGCCACAGAACTTCATCCTTGACCACCGAGCCGGCCTGAAGATTGTCGACTTCGAGTTCCTGCACCGGTACACCAACGATCGGCCACCCTTCGCATCGAGCTACGCCTTTCGAGGCGTCCCCGCCGGATACACCGACGACCTACCCGTCAGCGATCTCTCCTACGAGCGCCGATGGCTCGCATTCACCGGGCTCTCGGCAGACCAGCTCACATCCGGTTCGCCGATGTCGCAGCACACGAGCCGCGCCGTGTTTCGAACCAAACGGGCGATCCTAGGACCTCGCGGACCAGTACGCCGCATCCAAGGACAGGTTCGATTGGGGGCGCGAACCACACGCCGAGCGACCGGCCGCACGTTCTCGCGCTGGGCGCGTGCTCGAGCGAAAGCAGCCTAGGGATCGTTCAGTGATGATTCACTCGTGAGTTGTGTGCATTGCATGGCCGAAGATCCGCACGTCACCGTCGTGATTCCTGTGTTCGACGACCCAGATGGCTTGCGGCGTTGCACGGAAGCGCTGCTCGACCAGACCTACCGGCCCGACCGAGTCCTCGTGGTGGTCGTCGACAACGGATCCACCCTTGATGTTGCAGAATCCATGCCCAACGACCCACGCTTCGTGCTGCTCCACGAACCACGTCCGGGCTCTTACACAGCCAGGAACACCGCGATGGCCGCAGCGACCGGAGAAGTCCTTGCTTTCACCGATGCTGACTGCACTCCGGCCAGAGATTGGTTAGCCGAAGGGATCGTCGCCCTGCGCGCCAGCGATTGCGATGCTGTAGGAGGGGCCGTGCGCATGACCTTTCGAGGTGACCGGCCGAAGACCGCTCCGGAGATCTTCGAATCGGTCGAGGGATTCCCCCAACAGCGTTACATCGAGCGCGACGGCTTCGCGGTGACCGCCAATCTCTTTGTCCGCGCCGACGCCATGCGCAAGGTTGGTCCCTTCGACTCGTCGCTCCGTTCCGGTGGTGACATGCAGTGGTGCCACCGTCTTCGAGGATGCGGCGGCAAGCTGGGCTACGCGCCCCTCGCGCTCGTCGAACATCCGGCGCGTACGACTTGGACAGATCTCGGTCGCAAGGCGCTGCGGGTGGGACGGGGGCTCGCCGAACACCGTGGTGTTGGCGGAAAGCGCGCTCTGGCACGGGCCGCACTCTCTGACCTACGAGCCGGGACTGCAGTCTGGCGCAGGGTCTGGCATGCCGCGGAGCCAGTCCGGCGCGACGACAAGATCCGGTACGCGACGGCATTCTCCTACGTGCGTGTGCTGCGCACCTACGGACAACTCGCCAAACTCAGTGAAAGTCGCTCGGCACCACCGCCAGAAGGTACCAAGCAACCGTAAGGAAAGCCGGGGAACCGCTACTGCAGAACCAGAACCAACTGCGTGGGCGGGGCGCTTTCCCGAGAGCCGAAGATGACGTCGTCGCCACTGGACGAGCTGATCGCCAGGGAGAGGAGGCCGCCAACCTTGGGCTGCAGGGCTGAGGGGCTCAACGGCACCGCGTAGGTCGTGGCGCCCACCGTTGGTCCGAAGGTGCCAACCGTTGCGTCGAGGCCAACTCGGTTTGCGTAGGTGATGCCGGCTTCGGTCCAGGTGTCCTTCACGGTGAGCCGGACACTCTGAGTGCCCACCGATCCGCTTGTCGTGACAGGCACCGAGAGGGACGCTGACTGGATCGTGCGGCCCGCCACACTGGATAGGTCGAACTTGAGGTAGCTCTTGACGTCTGGGCTTCCGTCCACCATCAGCGACGTCTGCGTACCAAAGTTCGAAGACGAGGCCCCGCTCGAAACGTACGCGTCTGCAGTGGGAGTGAGGCTCACTGTCTCGCCAGCAGTTCCGCCGGTAGAGAAACTCCAGATCGAAGGGGCCGGCAGAGCATTCCCGGACAGGTCCTTCGCCCCCGTGCTCATCGTGGCGGTGTAGGGCGCGCCGGCAGCAAGCGACGCAGTGGGATCGAGGGTCGCGACGCGGGACGCGGCGTCGTAGGTGACGTTCGCAGCGACCGAGCCGGAGGGACCACCCAAGGTGAACGCACTCGCGTCAATGGTGCTGGGGTCCATCGGTTCGGAGAACGTCACCGTTGGGCTCACCGTGGACGTCACGCCTGTTGCACCGTCGATGGGTGACATCGACACGACAGATGGCGGATCCAAATCCGCAACGGGATCGATGGGCATCTCGGCGTGGTAGTAGCGGTTGCCCGTGTTGGACGTCGCGATGGCGACGATTCCCGTCGTCGCGTTGACCGGGTCTTTCGAGGTGCTGACGTTGTTGAGCGCCGCGCCAGGCCATGACATGAAGACGTCACCCTTGCCAGGGGCGAACGCGATGTTGTTGAGGGGCGTGGTCTTCGAGTAGATGTTCCCACCGAACTCATCGGACATGAGCACAGTGAGCTCTTGGTGCGCTCGGTCGAGCACCACCTGTGGGCGGGTCAGGTTGTCGCCCTTGGTGGCGACCGTCACCTGGGACCAAACCCCTGCTGCCGTTCGCGTCATGAGAATGACTCCAGGCGATTCGGGAGGCTCGCCATTGTCACCGAGCGACGTCTTCACAGCGATGTGCAGTCGGCCCTGGTCATCGCCAAGCATCGACTTCATGTTCATGTGGTCGTCAGGGATGTTGAAGCCTTGAAAGGGAACCTCCCCCGTCCACACTGTGTCGGGATCTGTGTCAACGTGAAGTGCGAACTTGAACTTTCCTGATTGCTGGTCAGACCAGAAAACCCCAATTTTCCCACCGAGGCTGACCAGCGCAGAAATGTCGTCAGCGGCCACTCCGTCCGTTTCGTAGCCTGGAATCCGGAACGGCGTGCGCCAGGCGGCATCGGAGATAGTGGTGTGACTGACCCAGACCGCCTTGTCGCGGGTGAATGTGATCCAGAGCCGGCCGAGGCTGTCCCTGTCGATGGTGACACTCTCGACACCACCGCCGCCGATGTAGACCGGGAAGCCGGTGTCCTTGGTGTACTTCTTGGTGGTAGCCGAATAGGAGAAGCGGTAGATGCGGATCTTGCCTGTGGTCCCAGCGGTACGACTGGCCACATACAGTTTTCCATTGCTCCACAGCGCGTCGCCGGTGCTGGTGGCCCGGGTGTCTACGACCGTCCCGGTGTCCTGCCAAGTGTGGTCGGGCATCAGGCGGTAGACGTTCACGCTCGAGGACCCCAGCATCAACGCCCACCAGGATCCGTCGTTGAACCAGAGCTTGCTCTGGGGCTTGTCCGAAGAGGGTGCGCTGGCGGAACTGCTATAGACATGGTCTTGATACGTCGTCGGGGCAGTGGTAGCACCAGCCGGTGCAGACAAGGCCATCAGACCCGTCGTCGCCACCAGAGCGGCCGTCGCCATGGTGATGGCCCGTCGTGCGCTTCCAGCACCAAAGGTGCCTCGTGCTGTCGACCGTTGACGGTCAGTCCTGCTCAGGTGACTCATCCCCTTGTCATTCGCTGTGACTGAACGCACGCGTATGAGCGCTGACCACTGATCGAGAGTATTGCGGGAGCGAACCCGGACAGACCAGAAGTGACTGGACAGCTGAGCCGGCGCGCCGCTTCAGTATGCCCTAATGACCGGGTGTGCAGTGACCAACGGCCAATCTCGGCCGGGACCACCGACGCTCGCTAGCGCTCGGTGACTGTCCGGTTACTCAAAGTACTTCCCTCCAGGTGCGACTCCCACTGCGATGGCGAGTGACGCTGTCCGTGGGCGATCATGCCACCGACCAAAAGCCCGAGCCCGACCTCACACACGCCACCAACAATGGCGAGAACAAGAACAGCACCAGCGTCGAACATGAGTCGGCTCCAGGTCGAGTGGCCCCCACCAGCATCTACTGTCGATGGTGTCGCTCTCGATGCCCGGGCGACACGCCGGGGTCAGGCGCCGGGGTCGTCCCACCGTGAAAAGTGCTGGCCCAGCAGGTCGCCGAGCCGCTGGTTGTGCGGCCGATAGTGGGTACGAAGCTCCGCGAGGGCCGCACGATCGCCAGGTTCGACTGAGTAGCCACCGCGATGGTGGGAGGGAAACGTCGCCTGCTGCCACTCGGGAAGCCCCAGGAAGGCGACGACCCGTTCGATCTGCGTCGCCGGGTCAGTCCGCAGGTCTTCGCTGGTGAGCACGAGGTGTCGGCCGCGTGGGAACTGATCAAACCAGTGCTCCAGCTGATCGGCGTAGTAACCCCTGGTGACATAGGAGTGCCGATGCCAGTCGTCGCGATCGTAGAAACCCTCCTCGAGACCATGATCGGCCAAGAGCTCTCGCTCCACCTCCAAGGCATCTTCGAAGCTCTTGAGCCCAACATCGTGCCGCAGCGAGTGTTGGTAGTGGGAGTAAGCACGTTCCGCGGGGTTGCGCAAAACCGTGATCAGCTTCACCTCAGGAAGTGCAGCCGCGACCCTGCGCGGGATGTCTGGGTGAAACAAGTAGTAGGGCGTGGCTTCGCCGGTGACAACACCAGGTCGCGCCGCGGCGAGCGGAAACTGACTGCGATACCAGTCCCAGCCAAGGCTCTCGAACCGGTCGAAGTAGTGGATCTCCTTGCGGCGAGCTGCACACACCCGTGGGTGTTGGATCAAGTACTCGTACAGCGACGTCGTCCCGCCCTTTTGCGTTCCGATGATCAAGAAGTTCGGCTCCGAGTGAAGCCCCAACGCTCCGAGCACGGTACGGGCGCCTGGCGCCACAGCTCCACGCAGCCGCTGCTCAAGCTTCACAGGTTCCCCTTTGGTCGTCGGCCACATCGTGCGGCCCGCCCGTCTAGCGTAGGTCTAGCTGTCGTCGGCCGCCGTGCCTTTCGTCAAGGCTGATCACCCCACATCAGGGGAGGTCGAGCAGCCCCCATGCATCGAACTGGGGTCCGAGCATCCTGGTGAGGTTTTCCAAGTCGGGCCGAACCTTCTCCAGCAACACCTCGACCGTTGCCGGGTCCAACTCGGTGGGACCACTCGCGGTTGAAGGACGCGTTGCCACCCTGCGAAGCAGGTTCTGCACCGACGAGGGTGCCCTGCGAAATCCGACCTCGACGGCAGCCAGGCCCCTCACACGCGACTTGATCCGACGGTCGGCCCGACGGTCGCTCGTCCGCAGATCGACACGTTCGGTCGGTACGAAGTCGGGAGTGTCCGGTAGACCAAGGAACTCGGTAACCCCTCGCACAGCTGCTGATGGGTCCTTTTGGAGATCGTCGGTCAGCAGGAAATGCAACCGGTCCCTGGGGAAGTAGTCGAGGTAACGGCGTGCGTTCTCGGCATAGAGACTAGGGCCCAGGTAGCGGTCGTCCTTGAGGAGCGCTTCATTGATCGGCCGGGACTCGCTACGAGTGAGCACCTGGTGCTGGTACATCGAACGCATTCGCGAGATGGGCTCCCTGAGCACGTAAACCAGTTGTACGTCTGGCAGGACCGATGCAATCCGAGCGGGTACCCCCCCGAATTCAGTGAACTTGGTGTAGCTGGTAGACGCCTCGCCTACCGCTGTGACCTCGCCTGCTCCGATGAACAGACTCCGATACCAGTCAACTCCACGCGACCAGTTCTTCTCCTCGACGAAGAACTCCGGCTCCTTGTAGTCGGGAAGCATTACTTCCGGATGCTGACGCAGGTGGTTATAGAGCGTGGTGCTTCCGGACTTCATGGCACCGATGATGAGAAAGGTCGGCAGTCGACCCGGCGACGTCGTCATCCCCCGTGGTGCTTCCGGTACTCGTCGTATCGATACCCGAGCGCTCCGAAAGCCAGCCCAGCTCCGTAGCAGGTCTTCCAGAGTCCTTGCATGGCCGCTCCCTTGCCTCGGGGCAGTCCCACCAGGGCCGCGAAGGATCCAGTCACCATCTTCGTGGCCCCGGCGCCCACCCGCTTCACCCGCTTGCCCATGGGCGGGTGTTGAAGAACCAACGTGATGCTTCGGCTGTTTCCGATCCGGAACGCCCGACGAAGAATCCACCCCGAGCATGCCCGAGACTCGGGGACCTTCTCCACCACGACGGCCTCGTCGACCCAGACGAAGGTGGCACCAGCCTTCTCCATCGCTACGAAGTGCTCACGGTCGGATCCACCCGTGAAGCGAAGCTCCTCGACAAACGCGGTCTGTCTGGCGGGCATCGCGGCCCGTCGCACGAGAACACCGCTCGTCCGGGCATAGTGCGCGGGGATGACGGTGCCCGAAGGGAACCGCGTCCGGTCGAAGAAACCTCCAGCCGCGATCCAGGAAGCGGCGCCGGCTGGCAGGGAGGGCTCCGATGGTCCAAGGACAACGTCGGCGCGGCTGCACCGCAACGCAGCAACGAGCAAGCTGAGCCAAGCCGCGATGGGCACCTCGTCGTCATCGAGCCATCCGATGAAATCGACGTCGCCGGCCAGCTGGACTGCACGATTGCGCGCGAAAGGGATTCCTTGCTGTGGTTCGACCGCATACGCCACCGGGTAGACACTCCTCGACGCGAAGTCCTTCACAACGTCTTCAGCTGAACCCGAGGGATCGTTGTCGACCACGACCAGTCGCAGGTCAACCTCTGACGGGTCCACCTCGAGGCCGCCTACACCTTGCAACGCTTGGCCCAGGCCGCGCGGCCGGCGGTACGTGATCAGGCACAAGGCGATCGAAACCAACTCTGCACCCATGACATCGGTGTGTTCAGAAGAATCCGAAAAGCGTCCGGCAGGAGCTGGCGATGAGCTCATGCATTCGCCTGCTTGTGGGTGATCTCCGTCACTTCCCGGTAGAAGTCATTGGTCAGCACCAGCGACTCTGGTTCACCGATAGCCTCCAAGAGTCCATTGACGATGACCATCACGCGATTGCAGATCGACAAGGTCGACAGGCGATGTGCCACCAGGAACAAGATGACCTCGCCCTTGAGCTCACGCAGCGACTCCTGCACGAGCATCTCTGACTTCACATCGAGAGCACTCGTGGGCTCGTCGAGAATCAAGACGCGCGGGCTGTCCGCCAGGGCTCTGGCCAGACACAATCGTTGGCGTTGTCCACCCGAAACAGCCGAGGCTCGCTGACCCACGATCGTGTCGTATCCCTGCGGCCACGACATGATCTCGTCGTGGATGTGCGCCCGCTCCGCGGCCCGCTGGATCTCAGCTCGCGACAGGTGCTCACGGAAGTACTTGATGTTCTCAGCGACGGTCCCGTAGATCAGCTGAGGAGTCTGCGGCACGTAGGCGACCTGCTGCTGCCAGCCAGAGAGCTCCAACGTACGAGCATCGCAGTCGTTGACGAACAGCATTCCGGAATCAGGGTCACGCAGGCGAAGGAGAAGCTGAACCAACGAGGACTTTCCGGCCCCTGATGGCCCGACGATCCCGACGGCCTCCCCGGTCACCGCCTCGAAGCTGATCCCCCGAAGAACGTCTTCACCCGGGACGTAGGCAAAGTGCGCGTCGCGCAGTCCGATCCGCTCGACATCAGGTACCGGCTGGTCACCGGCCTGGCGCGGGTTTGCCCTGTAATAGTCCATGGCATCCCCAAGGCGATACATGAAGGGGATCAGCTCATCAAGGTTCGCCGTGGACGCCTGTACCTGCTGCCCATAACTCATAGACCGGATCAACAACAGCACGACGGCACCCATTGATGCGACCGCAGCGCCACCATTGACGTAGATGATGGCAAGGGCGACCACAACGAGGAGTAGCGCCAGGCTCTGGTACGCCGCAGGCAGACCCTTGGACATGAACCTGGTACGGAGCAAAGGGCGTCGCACCTTCTCGAGCTGGGCGTAAAAGGTCTGGCGGTAGGAGTCCGAAACCCCAAAGACCTGGGTCTCCTCCGCCATGAGGACCACTTCCTGCGCGGTCTTGGAGAACTCAACGTTCTCAGCGCTCAACTCAGTGGCGTAGGCCCGCAGACGCCGCGCGAGCGGCCTCAGGATGACGAACAACCCGACGGAGACACCAATGATGATGAGTGCTGTCGTCACGCTCAAGGCAAGTGCGGCAACAAGCAGTGTCATCAGCATCAACGACGATGAGATGGCTGCGCCCAAGGCGATCATCGCCATGCACGCCCGCGACACGTGACCGTTGATGAGCGACTGGAAATGCCCGTCCCGCTCGGCCGACTGGACCGTCCACGACGAGCTCGTGAACGCGTCGAACAGGTTTCGGCGCAATGCGGAGTTTGCGTTGGCGCTCATCTTGGCAGGCAGATAGGCCACCAGAATCTGAAGTGCGCCTCGCAGGACCGCAAGACCGATGCCAATCGCGAACAGAGTTGAGAGCCCCGCGTTGACAGATAGCGGGCCCAGTCCAGTCTCGACTTCTGACTCTCCGAGCGCGATGGCGTTTGCCGCGGCGGCGATCAGCGTGAGCAGAACAGCCTCCGCAAGGCCCCCGAGCAGTGATGCGGCGGCAAGGGCCAAAATCGCGCCACGCGAAGCGCCGAAAAATGGGGCGGTTCGTCGCCAGGCAGCTCGCATGTCACGCGCGACTCGAAGCGGCGTTGCTCGCCCCCTGCGCGCGGGAGGGGCGTCGTCGGGAGTCACCGTGTTTGGACTCGCTGGGACCGGAGATGCCGTTGGCACGTGCATCTCCCTCTTCTTCCCTGATCGCCCGCGTTGACGTCGCATGATTCCAGGCCAACGGTACCCGGCAGCCTGGCGGCCCGCGTCAGAACTCCTGCGATGAGCAGCAGTTCCCCCATTCGGCAGACACGCGGGGTGTCTAGCCTCGATTCTCCAGAGCGGCCTGACGTGTCGAGTGGTGCGTCAAGACTGCGCTGACCATGAATCCCAGTCCGACCCCGATAAGAACGGCAAGCCGGTCCTTTTCGAACACCGACTCGACCATCCCTTTGGCCAGGATCCCTCCGGTCGTCGCCAGACCACCGATGGCGAGGGCAGCCACGAGGTTGTCTTGATCCCGTCGCCATACATCAATCGTCTCGAGCGAGAGAGCGACAACGGCGCCGACCGCCAGGAGGAAGCCCACCAACCCGAGTCGACTCAATAGGTCGAGACCGATGTTGTGGAAGATGTCGCTTTCAACGACCTCCTTTGACCCTTCTTCGAAGTGGCGAGCTGTCCCACCAAGTCCCCCGCCCATGAAGGGGGCAGCCAAGATCTGGTCCCGGGCAACGTCCCACTGGTGATAGCGAGAAAGGATGGACCCTTCTCGACTGGTTGCGGCGAACGGGTTCTTGAAGTCAGGAGTCGCAGATGTCCTGTTCTCGGTGTGCTCCCATGGGTTGACAGCTGCCGCCACGAAGGCGATCCCCAAGACAACACCTAGAGTCCCCAGCGCGCCCAGCAGAAAAGCCCGCCGGTTGAAGAGGAACCTCTGCCGACCAACGGCTGTCAGTGCGGCGACGGCCAGGATCACGCAACCTACGAAGAGGCCGAGGCGCGCCGCACGTTGAGACGTCGCGAACAGGCTGAGCATCAGAACAACGCCGGGGACCAGCCAGAGAGCTCGGTCCCGACTTCCTTTGGGTGAATACAGACCGATGGCCAAACCGACCATCCCCAGGCCCGCAAAGACGGTGCCGGCATCGGCGCCATAGAGCCCGAAGGACTGCACGGGGAGACCGGGGATGGCGTTGGTGGTGAGCGTCGACCCAAAGGTGTCCACGATGAGCAGAAGGGAAGCGGCGACAGCTGCCCCGCCGAACAGCCGCCGAAGCGCAACGCTCTGCACGTACTGGCGGGCCTGAACCCCACCGATCAGCAGCATTCCTCCGCCAATCATGGGGATGATCATGGCCTGGCGCAGTATCAGGGGAGGCGTGTGACCTTGGAGGTAGCCGACGACCCCAGATGCAGCCACCCAGACGAAGAACCCCAGCCATAGCGGCGTCGACCTCACCCACCTTCGGGGGATGCCCTGCACGAGGAAGCGTGCAGCCAGCGCCACGAGCACTGCCAGCTGTACCAGTCGAAGGCCTTGACCACCCAGGCGCGGCTGCATGACGCTGACGAGCGACGCCGACGAGGTCTCTGCGTACAGCACCACATCGGCGACCAGCACCGCGAGGATTGTCACGACGGCCAGTTCGCTTCGCCCCTGTCGCTCCCAGCGCAGACATGCGGCGAAGAACCCAACGACGAGGATGCCGCCGGCAACCAGGGGGACCGCGCTCGTCAAAGTCTCACTTCAATCGAGAAATTCTCTCGCTCCAGGAACGAAGCGTGCCGTCCCAGGAGTAGTGGGTGCGGGCCGCTTCGGCCCCTTCGAGCCCGGCTTTTCTGGCCCGCTCGGGGTCGCCGAAGAGGTCGACGATCTCTTTGGCGAAATCCGCAGGACTGTCACCCACGAAGACCCCCTTGCCGATCAGGTCGGTGAGACCGTCAATGCCGACGCTCGTAGAAACCAGGGGTCGGCCGGAATTGAGTGCCTCCAAAACCTTCAGCCTGGTCCCTCCTCCTGACAACAGCGGAGCCAAGGCCACCATCGACTGCTGCAAGTAGGGCGCGATCTCGGGAACTGTGCCGGTCACCTCAATGTCCGGTGCCGCAAGGTCGGTTACCACCCGACCAGGCTCTCTCCCGACCAGGAGAAGCCGCGCATCCGGGACAGAAGCTCGGACCAGCGGCCAAACCTCACGAGCCAGCCAGACCGCAGCGTCTGAGTTCGGTTTCCAGCCCATTAAGGCAACGAACGCAGCGACGGGTTCGGTCGACGCAGGGAGAACTTCACCCGGGTCCCAACCGTTGGGGCAGACCAAGACCTCACGGGGACGACCGGGGAGACGCTGTCGGTCTTCCTCGCTGACCACCAGGACTAAATCTGCCCGTTCTGCGCCCTTCTTCTCCAGTCGTCGAAGCAGGACCGACTCGGGATAGGCGAGCCAAGCTTTGAGCTCACGTGAGCTACGCGCAAAGCTCAACGCGAGCGATGACTCGATGTTGTGGAAGTCAAGGACCTTGAGTCGGGCAGATCCGACGTCAAGATAGGGAGCCAGCTGCGAGTACTCGACCTGAAGCAGATCCGCTGGCTGCTCAGCGCAGGCCCGCCGGACCAGTGCGGCAAGTCGCCGGTCCCAGAACCTACCCGCCGAGCCACTGTGGGCCTTCGCGATACCCCGTACGACGTTGGGCACGCTGGTGTCCCAGGGGACGGTTCGAACATCAATGCCAAGGCGACGCAGTTCGGCAGCATCCGACGAGCCGTCGTCAAAGCAGCAGAGAACAACTTCCCCTTGGTCCAGCAGCCGACGCAGAATTGCGAGGGAGCGGATCCTTCCACCAGCATTGGCCGGATACGGCACAAACTTCGTCACCATGACGCTTCTCATTCAGATTCCCCTCAGGTCAAACATGAGCCGTGCGGCCTTACGCGGCAAATGAAGGCCACCAACAAGCCCAACGATCCTATCGGCCACCTCTCGGGGCCGGGCGGGAATCAGGACCAACGCACTCGTTGAAGATCGCTGCCATCGCATCGGCGTGCTGGCTGGGGTCGAATCGTTCCGAGCTCACCTTGCCCGCCGACCGCAGCCGTTCGGCCAGCGCTGGGGCGGCCAGCACGCTCTCGACCGACTTGGCCAGGGCTACGCGATCGCCTGGCTGGTAAATAAGGCCGTCTTCCCCATCGGTGACGATCTCGGGGAGGCCACCGGCACCGGCCGCGACTACCACCACTCCTGCGCGTTGGCCCTCAGCAGCCACCCGACCGAAAGGCTCGGCCAGCGAAGGCACGACCAGCACGTCAAACTCTGCCAAGGCACCCCATGGCTCTTCGACCGCCCCCATGAAATGGACATGCTCGGGAGCGTGACGCCCAGCCAAGGCCCGCAGGCTGGCGACATAGTCAGGCTGCGCCGCATCCAGATCTCCCACGATGGCGACTTCCGCGCTGAAGAGTCCGGCCGCGACGATCAGGTGCTCGATACCTTTGCTGGGATCAATGCGCCCGAGATAGCCGACCAGGGGTTTGGGCAATGACCACGTGGGTCGTGCAACGACGGCTGGTGGTTCCGAAACCGGGTTGTACACCGTCCACACGCGGGGGTGTCGTACGGACGCCGCAACAGCGTCGCTGATCGCCACCATGCCCTCCGTGAGCCGGCCCATGAGGGACAACACTTCCCGGCCGGGGCCAGGCTCGACGATCTCGCGCAGGTGCCACACCACCGGAGCCCGCGCGAGACGACCAGCTAGCGCGGTGGGCAGATGTCCGGGTAGCGAGTTGCTGTGCAGCAGGTCGGCGCCGTGCTCAACGGCCACTCGACGTAGCAATCGAGAGTCCTTGAGACTGTTACGGCCGCGGGCAGCCATTGCTGTTGGCGAGTAATTCTTGCCCGTGGATCGGCGGCGACTCACCCGACGGGGGGCCGAAAGGGGACTGCGAGCAACGGTCAGCCCCAGTCCCAAAGCTCGGTCGGCAAGCGGGCCATCTGGGCACACGAGTATCGGATTCACGCCGCGTACACCGAGGTGAGTCGCCAAAGTCAAAAGACTCCGCTCGGCACCGCCCAGGGCAGAGGCGTACGACACCATCATGACCGTCAAGGGTCTGCGATCTCGTTCGGCACGTTCGTTTTTCACTAGCCACCCACCTCTCCCCCAATGCTACTCATGAGCAGCACGAGCGGGTGAATCGCGGCATTTGTAACGGTTCCATCAATGCCTTCACCACCCATTCGGAGGACGGCGCATCGAGACTAGGCACAAATGACGACGGCAAACGGGTGACGTTCGTCGAGCGGCCTTCAGGGGTGATTTTGCGTAGTCGAAGTCTGCAGAGACAAATTCTCGTCTCCCCTGATGGAGCACCACGTGACTCACGGCCGCGCCGCACAGTTGATCTCAGGAGCCACCGAAAAGCGATGGACGGTCATCGCCTATCTCGTGGTCTCAACGCTCGCCATCGCCATCGCCGTCCCTGCGGCTCTTGGGTCGAGTCCCGCGCGAGTCGGGCTCAACTTCAGCCTGTCTGCCGATCACAGCAACGCTGGGCGTCTGGTCGGGATGGTCGACCGCACCGACATCTACGTGTTCGCGACGGTGCCCGGCGCCACCGAGGTTCGGTTCTGGGTCGATCGGCCCGGAAGCGGGACTCCGGACCACACGGCAGTAGCCGAGCACGTCGATGGCGCACCGGTGACTACCGAGTTTGACATGTTGGGCGCGACTCAAGGCACCGCTAACCCCTGGCACCTTGCTGGCCTCTCCGCTGGCGATCACCAGGTGATCGCGCTCGCGCAGTTCAGCAATGGCTTCTCCATCTCAACGACGACGAAGTTCAAGGTGTCCGGGTCGGCAGCTACTGGCACAGGAGACCAGCCGCCCCTCAGCCCCACCCCGAGTCCCTCCGCCTCGTCGAGCGCACCCCCCTCACCCCCTCCGAGCTCTACTCCCACCCCAACGCCGAGCACAGCGTCACCTACCCCAACCCCGACCCCCAGCCCCTCTCCGACCACGAACACCGATCTGTGCGCCAGCAACGAGCTTCCGCCGCCCCTCACCGGCTATCCGGACGCCGAGACCACCGGAGTGCCAGCGTCAGCGCAGCTCAAGAAGATCGACGGTGACCTTCGCACCACCCAGAACGGTCAGGTCATCTCGAACGTCGAGATCACCGGCCGCCTGTACATCGACCACGACAATGTCACCGTCAAGTGCAGCAGGGTCTGGGGTGGGACCACCAATACCCACTCGAACTTCCGCATGTGGTTGAGCACGCTGGGTAACCCGCAGGGAGTCAGTGAGGGGTCGGCCCTGAAGTATTCGAACTACACCCTCCGGCGTGTGGAGATACTCGGCACGATCGACGGGCTGAAGGCTGAAGGCAACGTGGACGTGCGCGACACCTGGATCCATGACCTCTTCTACACGACCGACTCTGCCCAAACCAGCGGCATGACGCACAACGACAGCGTGCAGGCCACCAAGGGATCGCACATGGTGTTCCAGCACAACCGCTTTGATACCTGGTCGTTCGCCAAGGGCCAGGTGGCCGGTACGAATACCGGCAAGTCGCCCTACGGAGACGGATCGGGCTACCAGACCTCTGCGTTCATGCTGGTGGCCGGCTTTGGCAACATCAGCGACGTCGTGATCGCGGACAACATCATCCGAGGTCGAGCTGCAAAGTACGTCTTCGCTCTCGACAAGAACGGGTACACCACGACAGGTGTCCGGATTGTCAACAACACCATGGGCGTGGAGAACCGCGACTACCCGCAGTGGTTCGGGGTCAACTCAGCGACCACGGTCAGCGGCAATGTCGCCGTCAAGTAGCAGCCAAAAGTGACGAAAAGACGCCGGCACACCCACGTAGGCGTCGGCGGTCGCTAAGGTGAATCCAGACCTACCACTGGTCATCAACTGTTGGTGACCAACGGTGACGGCCTGTAAGGACCGTCAACCCATTCGGGTGACATTGTTGGGCTCGAAGGTGACCAAAACCTGAATGTTGGGTGCGCTTTTGGGGTCGAGATGGGTAACTTCTGGTGACGCTCATCCTCGATGTGTGAGGATTCGCTTCGGCTACTGGTCTCGACGCGATGCCTACCCGGCGGCGCGTGGTCGGGGCGTCGCGACCGAGTTAACCAAGCAACACCAGGCAGGGGGCAGCAAGAGTGAGGGCGTTGGGCAGCCGGCACGTTCACGGATCCGATACACCTGTGTTCACTTCCCCAAATGCCACAATTGTGGACTCTTCCCCCACAACGACCGCGAACCTCGGCCCGCCCGCCGCGCCGCCATCGAGCCTGGTCGTCACCACCAGCCCAAGCGCCAAGTCGGCATCGCGATCGGTGGGCGTCTGGCGCCGTTGGGGGGCGGCGCCTTACCTGTTCATCGGTGACGCGTTGGCACTACTGGCTGCAGGCCAGTTCGGTGAGCCCTGGTCGTGGGCAACCGCCGCGACTCTTGCCGCCGGGCTGCTCACTCTCTCGGCTCTCGGGCTCTACCAGGCGCGCTTGCACCTGTCGCTGCTCGACGACATCCCTCGGCTCTTCCTCAGCAGCATCGTTGGCATGAGCGCAGGCCTTGTCGTCGCTGCCGCATCGGCTGACGCATTCTCCGTCAGCGCTGGCGTCACACGACTGCTCGCCGCACTGGCCGCACTCGTCGTCGTGCGCTTCGGCCTTTACGTCCTCTTGCGCCACTCTCGTCAGTCTGGTTGGGCCAGGCACACCGCCCTGGTCATCGGTGCTGGTCACGTGGGGATCCGACTCACCCATGCCCTTCGGAACTACCGCGAGTACGGCCTTGACCCCATCGGGTTCCTCGACAGCGATCCCCGGGTCGATCGACCGAGCGAGTTGCCGGCTCCGCTCCTCGGAACCTGGCATGACGTTGGCTCTGTGGTCGAGCAGAACCACGTGAGTCGGGTCATCGTCGCCTTTGCCTCTCTTCCTGAGTCCGAACTGGTCGACGTCCTGCGCACGTGTGCCCGGCTGGAATGCGACATCTACTACGTCCCTCGCCTCTTTGAGCTGCACAACACCTCCCGCGAGGTCGACGACGTCCGAGGAGTTCCGCTCGTCCGGCTACGCCGATCGCCCTACCGCAGCCTGTCGTGGCGCCTCAAGCGCGTGATGGATATCATCGTTTCCGGAACCGCACTTGTCCTGCTCTCACCCGTCATGGCTTTGTGTGCCATAGCCGTTCGGATCGAGGGTGGCCCCAGGGTCCTGTTCCGACAGGAGCGGGTCGGACTCGATGGACGCACCTTCGAGATGCTCAAGTTCCGAAGCATGTGCCCGACCACCGAGTCGGAGTCCCAAACCAACTGGACGATCAAGGACGATGAGCGCGTTGGTCGCGTCGGACGGCTGCTGCGAACCACGTCTCTTGACGAGATGCCGCAGCTCTGGAACGTGCTCACCGGAGACATGAGCCTGGTGGGCCCCCGTCCGGAGCGACCCCACTTCGTCTCACACTTCTCGGCGGAGGTTCCGCGCTACACCAGCCGCCATCGCGTCCCAGCCGGGATCACCGGGTGGGCCCAGATCAATCGGCTTCGCGGTGACACGTCCATCGCTGAGCGCGCCCTTTACGACAACTACTACATCGAGAACTGGTCACTCTGGTGGGACATCAAGATCCTGCTGCGAACCGCCGCGGCGGTCTTTGGACGGCGGGGCGAGTGAGGATCTTGTGGTGACCCCCCTCCATGCGGGCGAGCGCACCAGAATCGCGATCTGCGCTGCGACCCTGCACCGCCCGGTTGGTCTTGCCTCGTTGCTGCAGAGTCTGGCTCAGCTCGAGGTGCCCGACCACGTCGACCTCATCACCGTGATCGTCGACAACGATGCCGACGGCAGCGCCAGCTCCGCGGTTGAGTCGGTGCGCGCCGACTGGCCGCACGCTGAGCTCAGGTACGGAATCGAGGCACATCGCGGCATCCCCTTCGCACGCAACCGTGCGGTGTCCCTGGCTCGGGATGCCGATTGGGTGGCGTTCATCGACGACGATGAAGTCGCCGACCCGCTCTGGATTGTTGAACTGCTTCGGGTGGCAAACGAGTCAGAGGCTGACGTCGTCACAGGGCGGGTGGTACCGAACTTCGAGCAAGAGCCGCCGTCGTGGGTCACCAGCGGCGACTTCTTCGAACGTCGAAGGTTCGCCACCGGCACGCGGATACCGTTCGCGCGTACGAGCAACGCGCTGGTCGCCATGAAGTGGTTCGGTGAATCGGCAACTCCCTTCAGCGAAGCCATGGCGAACAACGGGGGCGACGACACCCATTTCTTCCAACGCGTCCGGCTGGGCGGCGGGCGCATTGTCTGGGCCGACGAGGCCGTCGTCGTGGAAACGGTCCCAGTGACGCGAGTCCAGCAGCGGTGGCTCGTCCAACGCGAGTATCGCCGGGGCAACACCCTTAGCCTCTGCCTTCGCGACCTTGAGGACTCCCCCCGACGTCGAGCGAAGCGGTGTGCGGCCGCCACCGTGCACGCCGTCTCCGGAGTGGGGCTCATCGCTTCCTCAGTCGTCCGAGGCCGAGTGGCCTTGGTGCGCGGCACTCAGCGCGTAGCGTTCTCCGTCGGGCTCGTGACCGGGCTCACCGGCCACGTTTACGAGGAGTACTCCACCGTCCACGGGCACTGACTCGCTGCGGTTGGCGTCGCGTCGGTCGGTGTCGCCGCCGTCGGCTTTCGACCTTCCCCACTAGATGAGTAAGTCCAAGGGCTGTTGCACGGTGTGGCGCTGCGGCAAGTGTTTGGAAGGTGTCCAGAGTCGGTGTTGGTAACCCGACTCAAGCTCTGGAGGCTTTCGTGGACACCGATCTGGACACCCCCGCTACCGCACTCTATGTGACTGCTGATGACCTGCTTGCTGCTCATCCGGAGCGTGTTCGGGTCCGACCGCGGGTTGGGATCACACCCAAGATCAGCGATGCCGAGCCGATCACGCTAGCGATGATGCATGGGCTGCTCGGCTACACCGGTCAACTCGACCTCGGACACCACGGCGGGCGCACCATCGCCGGTGTCTGCACCCGAGTCGCCCAACGCGTCCTGGCCCTGACCGCAGCCATATGGCACAACGACGCCCTCGGCCTACCCGTCCGACGCTCAATGACCGCCTAGCACCACTGACAACTTGGAACTAATCATCTAGGCCAAACGGGCGAAGAGTCGGCGACATTTAAGGTTTGTCCGAACCACATCCCAGGCTCATGTACCGTGGCACCGTCAACATGACCCGTCAACATCCCTGGGGGACACCCATGCTTAAGGCACCGTTACGTTATGCGGCAGCCGGAATCGCCGCTGTCGCATTGACCGCGGCCACCATGACTGGCGCGCACGCCGCAATCACCGGAAGCAAGGTGTCCGGGCTCGAAGCGAAGCCGACACCTCCGAAGAAGGTTTCGGTGAGTTGGACGCCCTACACCGACTTCACGGTGCTCAAATACATGGTGAGTCTCGACCCAGGCTCGCGGTTCCAGGAAACAACCACCACCAAGGCCACCTTCGACGACCTCAGCTGGGGTGTGACCTACACCGCAAGCGTCGTTGCCATCGGCACAGGCGGTGAGGAGTCCCCCACCGCCAAGCTCGTGATCCCTGGAGCGAAGCTCACGGCCAACATCGACAAGGAAAGCGTCGCCCGCGGTACGCGTCTGTCCCTGACGGGCATACTCACCGAAGGTAATGGCACCCCTATCGCCGATGTCCCCATCAAGGTTCAGTGGGATCCTGCGCCAGGCCCGACGACCTACTCCGACCTGGCTGCTCCGCGGACAAACGGAGCCGGGGCGTACGAGTACTCCTTCAAGGCCAGTCGCAATGCCACCTTCCGGGTGCTCTACGCCGGAGCAGGAACTGCCGGAAGCTGGGCTTAC
Source organism: Actinomycetes bacterium (assembly GCA_027118455.1). Classification (GTDB taxonomy): domain Bacteria; phylum Actinomycetota; class Actinomycetes; order JAHEKZ01; family JAHEKZ01; genus JAHEKZ01. Next base: position 2,398 of record JAJAYZ010000038.1, on the reverse strand, counting down.
GAGCAGACTCGGGTCAAGACCAAGATCAGCATCAACGCGTCGCCCAACCCGGCTCGGGTCGGTCGGCAGGTTGTCTTCACCGGTCAGGTCAAGGCGCCGAACAAACTGGTCAAGGGCGAAACCATCCAACTGCAGCGTCTGTCCGGCACAACCTGGAACACTGTTCGCAGCTCAACGGTTGCCGACAACGGCGGGTACCGGATCGTCCGGAAGATGAAGAACAAAACGGACTACAAGTGGCGGGTGTACGCACCAGCCACTAGCACCTTCATCGGGTCGCCGAGCCGAACCGTGAAGGTGGTCGTCAACTAGTCAGAACAGAAACCAGCCCCCCTTCGCGCAGTCTTCTGCCGCAAAGGGGGGCTGGTTTCTGTTCTGACGCGGAACGCGACCCGACTCGGTGGTGGGCTAGGGAGCGAGCAAGCGCGGAGCACCATCAGGTGCATCCCAGTCGGAGTAAAGAGCTCCGAAGACCGGCTCGGTGAGCTCACGAACGCGGGCGATCTCGGCGGCCGCGAGCTTGGACTTCCACGCTTCGCTGAGCCCTTTGCTGTCGCGCTGCAAAAGGTGCTTGGTCGACGAGTCTGGCGTGACCGTCCGGTCAGACTGGGTATAACGAACCGCCAGGTCCTCAATATCTGATGGCGACGCGAGTCCGACCGCATCAAAGATCACCCACATCACGCTCACCGGATCTTGGGCGAAGCCCTCCAACGGAACCATCAAGACCTTCGCCCCCATGCGTACCTGGTCCAGAACCATTCCATAGAGACACATCCAGGCCACGGCTCCCGCAGTCAAGTCGTCGGCCTTCGTCCAGTCCCGCGCCGGAAGGCGATCTGCCAGGTGCTCCTCGTAGAGCGCACTCTGGCTGATGAGGTCATTGAGTTCAGGGCCGGCAGGCCACGACATTCGGCGCAGACTCAAGATCCACGAGCAGGGGTGCCGCACCGAGACAACCACAGTCCGAGAGGTCAAACCAGCCTGAAGAGCATTCAGGCTCAGCAGGACGAACGGGTCCTTCACGACCGGTACAGCCGACCGGTTGCGGAGCCAAAGCGCGCGGCGCTTCAAGGTCTTGACGGCGGCGTGCGTTCTGGGGTGGGAAGGGCCAGCTGGACCCTCCTTGACCGACCAACGTCCTCGCCCGGACGTCAGGTAGGTCTTCAAAGCCAAGAGCCGCTCATCCTCTGCGTCATCGGCAGTGAGATAGGGATAGGCGACCCTGACCGGTTCCAAGCCCCAGTGTCGGTTGAAGGGCTCCCAGACATTCCACGTGCCATCGGCATGGCAAAGAATGTCACCCAACAGCGTCGTGCCCGAACGGTGCGCGCCGGTGACCACGACCGGCTCACGGTGTGCACCAGAACCAGATGTCATGTGTCCCCTTGGTTGTGGTGAGATGTCGTCGACCCACCAGATGCGACCTGGCCCACGCTGCTACCTCTCGGTAGGGCTCCACTTGGTCAACCGCCCGCGCGATGGGGGCTGGCGGACCGTCGGCTCGGGCCCAACAGGTAGAGGGTCGTCATCGTCACGAGTGCCGATCCACACCGCCACCGTCAGGAGCACGACAAGAGCCAGTCCGAGTCCGGTCACGAGGATGATCAGACGGGTCGAGAGTTGCTCAGCCTTGGTAGCCGGGCTAATGGAAACCACGTCGATGGACTCGCTGGTCAAGTCCATCGAAGCAAGTTCTCGTGCGTAGGCATTGGTGATGTCGATGGACGCCGTTTCATCCGGAGATTGCACGGTGATCGACAGAACGCCAGAACCGAGCGTGACCTGGGTGCTCACAGTCCAGGGCAAGGCGCTGATTTCGGACGGTAACCCAGCACGCACCCGGTCTTCCATGGCGGCTCCTACTGTCCGCACCTCCAAGCTCGGAATCTGGAACTCAAGAAGCTGTGGGGTGACTTCCACGGCGGTCGGACGGACCTCGACGAACGACTTCGCGCTGTACTGCACCTCGGCTTGGAAGGCCACCACCAGGGTCACGGCGCAGATAAGGACTGAGACCACCAGGGTGGTGATCCAGAGTTTGCGATGATTTCGCCAAGATGCTGACCGTTCCACGTGCGTTACTCCTCCAGCTGCGTGATCGATCAGTCGTCACAAGGGTGAATTATCGGGGCCAGGTCTCCACGTGCCCGTGCTGTCGCTTAGCCTACTCAAGGCAGAGAGCTCCGGCGGGCGGTCCGTCAGATTCACGTCAGATGCCCGTGGCGAGGTTTGCCGCAGGAAACCGGCACGTCTTAGGGGGAATGACAGTGGTGGCAGGAGCGAGCGAAGGCCTCGTCACGGTCGTCGTGCCGGCTCGCAATGAAGAGTCGAGCATCCGGTCCTGCCTGGACTCGATTCTCCACCAGGAGTGGAGCCACCTCGAGGTCATCGTCGT
>JAJAYZ010000037.1 GCA_027118455.1 Actinomycetes bacterium | reverse complement strand
GGGGCTTGTCGGTGTTGCCGCCGCCCCCCCCCCCGGCCCAAACGGGGGGTGTGCCCGCGGGCCCGCAGGGTTCCGGGGGCAAACAGCGCTCGCGGCGTGGCGAACGCGCGGTCTTCGTCGTTCTGCTGCTCGCTGCGTTGGTTTCAGTGGCCACCACCATCGGAATCGTCATCTCACTGTTCGTGCCAGCGTTTCAGTTCTTCACCGAAGTCCCGATCACCGACTTCCTCTTCGGCACGCAGTGGAGCCCCACGTTTGCCAACCCTGAGTTCGGGGTCTGGCCGCTCATCGTTGGCACCGTCCTCATCACGATCATCGCCAGCATCGTTGCCCTTCCGCTGGGCCTTGGGTCGGCGCTCTACCTCTCAGAGTACGCCGGTGACCGATCCCGACGGGCCCTCAAACCGGCGCTGGAGATCTTGGCCGGAATCCCCACGGTCATCTACGGCTTCTTCGCCCTGACACTGGTGACCCCGCTCCTCCGCTTCGTCATCCCTGGCAACGCCGAGCTTCCCCAGATCTACAACGCCCTTTCCGCGGGCCTGGTCATGGGAGTCATGATCATTCCGACGATCGCGTCGCTTTCGGAGGACGCCATGTCGGCCGTCCCCAGCGGCCTGAGGCAAGGCGCTTTCGCGCTCGGCAGTAACCGGCGTCAGGTCTCCACCCGCGTAGTGGTCCCGGCGGCGCTGTCCGGGATCACCGCTGCCTTCGTCCTCGGCATCTCGCGCGCTATCGGCGAGACGATGATCGTCGTGATGGCAGCCGGCCTGCAGCCGAACACCTCGTGGAACCCGTTGGAGATCCACCAGACCATGACCGCGTTCATCGCCGCGACGGCTTCTGGGGACATCGCCACTGGAACGACCATCTACAAGACGATCTTCGCCGTCGGGGCACTGCTCTTCGTCATGACCTTCATCATGAACATGATCAGCATTCGCCTGGTGCGCAAGTATCGGGAGGTGTACGAGTGACCATCACCGAGCCTCTCCCCTCTCCATCCGCACCTCTCGATCGCCCCCTGCTGAAGGCCACCGGCGAGCCCCTCCGCGAGCGGGCCTTTAAGTGGCTGCTCTGGTTCTGCATGGGCGTCGGTCTCCTCACCCTTGTCGTCCTGCTGACCTACGTGGTCATCAAGGGGTGGAGTCGTCTCGACTCTCGGCTGATCACCAACATGCCGTCCTCCGTACTGCCCGAGACGGCCGGAGCCCAGTCAGCCATCGCCGGAACGCTGTGGCTGATGACCTTCACCGCGATCTGGTCACTGCCCACCGGGATCCTTGCCGCCATCTACCTCGAGGAGTACGGCGACGCCAACCGCTGGTACAACCGCGCTATTGAGATCAACATCCTCAACCTCGCTGCGGTGCCGTCCATCGTCTTCGGCATCCTCGGCCTCGCCTTCATCTCGCGCGGCCTTGGATTTGGTCCGACCATCTTGACCGGGTCGATCACCCTTGCGCTGCTGGTACTCCCGATCGTCGTCATCGCCAGCCGCGAGGCGATCCGTGCAGTGCCACAGTCGATCAGGGCTGGCTCGCTCGCCCTCGGTGCCACGCAGTGGCAGACCGTGTATCGACAGGTGCTTCCCGCCGCCATTCCGGGCATCGCCACCGGTGCGATCCTGGCTCTCTCCAGGGCCATCGGAGAGGCAGCCCCGCTGCTCATGCTGGGCGTCTCGTTCGTGCAGTTCAACCCCGATGGGCTGATGAGCAACTTCACAGCGCTCCCGGTGCAGATCTACAGCTGGACCACCGAGGCGCGACCTGAGTACGGCACCCTGGCGGCTGCCGCCAGCGTTGTCCTCCTGATCATGCTGCTCGCCATGAACTCAGTCGCCATCTACATCCGCAACAAGACCCAGAGGCGGTGGTAGCTCCATGAGCATCCCCAACGGCACCCCGAGCCCTACCGAAGCCAGTAGCGTGTCTACCGCCGGTACCCGAATACGCGTCAACGAGTCGCCAGCAGGAGCTATGACCGAGTCAACGCCCGACCTGCCCGTCTCGGTTTCTGCTGCGTCGGGCGCGATCGCTGACAGCGACGAGAGCAACAACACTGACGGCGCCAACGAGTCGGTCATCACCACTCGCGATCTCTCGGTCTTCTACGGCAGCTACCAGGCTGTCCGCAACGTCGACATGGACTTCGGCAAGAACCGGATCACGGCGATGATCGGTCCGTCAGGGTGCGGCAAGTCGACCGTCCTGCGCTGCTTCAACCGGATGAACGACCTCATCGCGGGTGCTCGCGTCGAAGGCACCATCACGTACCACGGCCAGGACGTCTACGCCGATGATGTCGACACCATCGAGGTTCGGCGCCGAGTAGGCATGGTCTTCCAGAAGCCGAACCCGTTCCCGAAGTCGATTTACGACAACATCGCGTACGGCCCCCGCGTCAATGGGTGGAAGGTCGACTCGATGGACGACGTCGTCGAGGAGGCGCTGACTCGCGCCGCACTCTGGGACGAAGTCAAGGACAAGCTCAAAGAGAGCGCGCTCGCGCTTTCGGGTGGTCAGCAGCAGCGGCTTTGCATCGCCCGATGCATCGCAGTGCAACCGGACGTGATTCTGATGGACGAGCCGTGTGCGTCGCTCGACCCCATCGCCACTTCGAAGATCGAAGACCTCATGCGAGAACTGGCCGGCGACTACACGATTATCATCGTGACGCACAACATGCAGCAGGCTGCCCGCGTCTCCGACCGCACTGCGTTCTTCACCGCCGACGTCGACGACCACGGTGTCCGCCACGGCCGGCTCGTCGAGATGGACAAGACCAAGACGATCTTCACGAACCCGTCCGACCCGCGTACCGAGGGCTACATCTCTGGCCGCTTCGGCTGAGCTTCTCCGGCAAGCCTGGGCGCCAGCGCCGCCGAGCCAATGGCGGCGACGAGGGTTGGCACGGCGATCACTGTGGTGACGTCGGCCACCAGGACACCGATCGTCCCCGTCCGGTGCTCCCACACCGTGAAGGCGAGAACGGGTAGCCCGCCAGCGATGCCTCCAACGACCCGCCGCATCGTGGCACCGCGCGCCAGCGGCAGCGCGGCGGCCACCGTAATGCCGGTGACGACCCCCAGAAGCAGCCCTAGCCCGGCGCCGACACCAAGGAAGATCGCCAACCCCAAGAGCGACAGCGATCCACCCGCCACCACGGTCGTGAAGATCGACAGGGCAGCGATAATGATGAAGTAGAGCGTTCCGGCTGCTAGCCCAAATGGGACGGTCGTCCGCCAGGCACGCATCACCCGACGGGGGAGGTTCGTGGGCGCCATCGGTGTACGGATCCGCTCGCTGGCGTCAGGCGCAGCTGACGCAGCGCGTCGACCAGAAGCGCGCCTCGAGCCGAGCCGGCGCAATCGGCGCCTGACAGGTGTCGCAGACGCCGTAGGTTCCGTCGAGCACTTTCGCCTCGGCCCGGTCGATCTCCGCCAGCATCACCTGCAGCCCATCGTGCGCAGCGACCTGGGTGATCCGCTCGACGGCGATGCTGGTGCCATCACCCACGCGTTTGCCGAACGAGATTCCGCCGGAGTCTGGCGGTAGCTGCATGAGCCCGTCGAGCTCGGCGGCCACTTCGGCGCGCTTGGCGCGCAGTTCGGTCAGCGGATCGGTCACGAGAGGACGGTACCGTAGGTGCTGTCGGGCTCAGCGGCTCAACCACCCAGCGGCTCGACCACGTCAGCCTCTAGGCTCGTATCAACACCTACCCGGGGAGTCTCATGCGTTCCGTTCGCGCCACCGCCGTTGCCCTCATCGCGTCCTGCGCGGTCGTGCTCACCGGGTGCGGTGGCGATGACAACGCGCCAGCAGCCAGCGACACGACGCCTACCGCGTCGACGTCAGCGTCCGGGTCGCCGACGATCGTCGACTCGACGCCGACCGGGAGCACGACCTCCGGGGATGTTGCCGATTTCCCTGACGTCGATGGCTTCACCTACTCAGAGCTTCCGGGCGCCGCGTTCAGAGGGCTGAACTCAGCACTTCAGGGGACGCCGCAAATCCAAGGCCTCGAGGCCAAGCTCGTCCAGAAGGACGGTCAGGACGCTGGCCTCGTGATGCGCATCGGCATCACCCCCGACGCCTTGAGCAGTTCAGGTTTTGAGGATAACTTCCTCCCTGGCATCGCTGCCGGCGTCGCCGGAAGTAGCGCAGCCCCCCAGTACGAGGACATCAACGGCACCAAGGTTGTGACCATCGCCGTTCCCAACCAGACCGGCAGCGCCTACGCGTGGCTCAAAGGATCGATCGCCACCATCTTGGTCTTCAAGGACACCGCCGACGCTGAAGCGTTCGCCCAAGCCGCCCTCGCCTAGCTCCCCCGCGATTGGGGCCATGCCACACCCGTTCGAAATGACCGAACCAGCGGCGTACCCATCACTTCGAGCTTGCTCCGTTGTGGATGGATGGTGACGGCGTCGGTTCGAAGTGACCGAACCCATGTGGCATGGCCCCAATCGGGGGGTTGGGGTGTGCGACGATGCGCGCGTGATGCGCGTGACCCCCAAGACCACCGCCGACCAGATCTTCGCAGCACTCGCTGACGCCGGAGTCACCACGGCGTTTGGGCTCCCCGGCGTGCACAACCTGTCCTTCTGGAATGACCTGGACGCGACCGGCACCCACCCCACTGGGATCCGCGTCATCACTGTCCGCCACGAGCAGACGGCCGCCTACGCCGCCGACGGTCTGGCGCGCACCACGGGTGGACTCGGCGTCGCCCTGGTGACCTCCGGCCCTGGGGCGGCCAACACGTTGGCGGCCTTCGGTGAAGCAGCAGCCAGTGGCGTCCCAGTGCTCGTCATCGCGAGCGACGTCCCAGAAGGACTACGAGAGCGCGATCACGTGCGCGGTCTCCTCCACGAGTCCGCCGATCAGGGCGCGTGGTTTGCTCCCCTCGCCAATGCGGTCCTGCAACCGCGGACGCCAGAAGCAGCAGCTGAAGCCGTCGCTCGGGCAATCGCCACCGCCATGAGCCATCCGCGTGGGCCGGTCTTCCTCGGCATCCCGTCCGATGTCCTCAGAGCCGACGCCCCGGCGGCACCGCCCGCGACCGTCACTGCACCTCCCGCACCAACGGCCGCCGACCTCACAGCTGCCGTCGACCTGCTGCAGAACTCGCGACGACCGGTCCTTTGGGTCGGCGGCGGCGCTGTCGCTTCGGGGGCCGACATCGACACACTCGCCTGGCGCTTGGGCGCTCCGGTCTTTGCCACCTACGCCGCGCGCGGCGTCCTGCCGCCAGGCCACCCGCTGCTCGTCGACGCCCCGGCCATGGAACCCCGCGCCAGCGCTCTGCTGGCCGAAGCCGACCTGCTCCTCGTGCTCGGCTCCGCACTTGACGGGATGACGACGGCGCACTGGTCGCTGCCGCGGCCGGCCCGCGTGATCGACGTCAACCTCCTGCCCAGCAGCGCATTCGATCCAGACCTCACCATCGGTGCCGACGTCGCTGCATTCGTCGACGCTGTCGCGCTCCGGCTCGGCGGCCGTGAGCCATGGGCGGACTCGCCCTTCCTGATCCGCGACGCCATCCGCTCTGCCGCTGCAACCGATCCCCGCACCGCCGAAGCCGTGGCCGTTGTCGATGCCATCGAACGCACGTGGCCGCCCGGCAACCCGGTGGTGTGCGACATGGCCGTCGCCGGCTACTGGGTGGGCGGATACGCGGCGGTGCACGGCCCTCGCCAGCTGCTCTACCCGGTGGGCTGGGGAACGCTCGGCTACGGGCTGCCGGCCGCGCTCGGCGTCGCGGCAACCGGAACACCGACCCTGGCCGTGGTCGGGGACGGCGGCCTGGCCATGGCCACCGGCGAGCTCGCCACCTTGGCTCAAGAGAACCTCCCGGTCACCGTGCTCGTTGTCGCCGACGGCGGCTACGGGATGCTCCGCTTCGACCAGCAGCGCGGCGGCCATCGCGAACGCGGCGTCGACCTCGACGCGCCGGACTGGGCGGCTCTCGGTGCCGCCTTCGGCCTATCGGTCAAGCTTCCGGCCAATCCCGACGATCTCCGGGACGTCCTGGCCAGGGCTGCGGTATCTGGTGCACCTGGCCTGGTGATCTACGAGGCCGCCCTCTACCCCCCGCGCTCGACGTCTCCTCGGTGGGCCGACCCGGGCGGCTAGTGGAGCCGGGACGACGGCGTCGTCGCCGTCTCCTACTCCCAGTTCGCACACTGAGAGCAGGGCACCACTCACAGTGGGTGACAGATGGTCGCCCGTTTGACCGAACTTCACCTAGGCGCCTGCCACCGGCCACCCAGTACCGGCATGCTTGAGGAATCGTTCCTGCCTGGGGGAGGGCACCTCACCATGTATTTCCCGCTCCAACCATCGCGCGTCGGCGCGCGAAGCCGCAGACTCGCAGCTGTTTCGGTGGCTGCCGCCGCTCTCCTCACTGGTTCGCTGGGCGCCGCGCTGCCAGCCACAACTTCGACGCAGTCTCCGATCACTGACCGGCTCGCCGCTCCGGTGCTGCTCGCAAGGCCGACAGGCGCCAAGGTCGAGTTCGGCCGCAACATGTCGTGGGGCACCGGCGAGGCAGTCGAGTCCCCCGCTTGCCACCTGACGCGTCCACTCTGCGTGCACTGGACCGACTCGGGCGACCACGCCGTTCCTGACGCCGACAGCGACTCTGACGGCATCCCCGACCAAGTCGAGCAGACGCTGTCGGCCGTCAGTACTAGCTGGGCGACCATCGTCGGCAAGCTCGGCTTCCGTACGCCACTGCCCGACGGCCGCTCACCTGCCAATGGCGGCGACAACCGGTTCGATGTCTACCTCGCCGACACCGGCAGCGCTGGACTCGCTGGCTACACCTCCTCCGACGATCCGCATCTGGCCAAGGGCTCGCGTTACGCCTACCGCGACATGTCCTCGTTCATCGTGCTGGACAACGACTTCCGGGCCGGTCAGTTCCCAGCGGCAACACCTGGCGACCACCTCAAGGTGTCGGCAGCACACGAGCTCTTTCACGCGGTCCAGTTCGCCTACGACTACCGCGAGGACACCTGGATGAGCGAAGGCACGGCAGCATGGGTGGAGGACGAGGTGTTCACGGCCGTCAACCTCAACCGCAGCTACCTGCAACACAGCGCACTGTCTGCGCCGGCGACTCCGCTCGACTTCGGACGTCAGGGGCACCAGTACGGGTCATGGCTCTTCTTCCGCTACTTGTCGGAGCGGTTCGGCAAGGACTTCGTGGCGACCATCTGGCGGCTCGCCGATGACAGTCCGAAGCAGATCAGCCGCAATGACGACGACACCTACTCAATGCGCGCCATCCGGCGCGCCATCGCCCGACAAGGCGCCGACTTCAGCAAAGTCTTTGCCGACTTCGTCACCGTGAACCTCAAACCGAGCAAGGGGTACCGCGAGGGTGCGGCATACCCGGTTCCCTACTCGCCGCGCTTGGCGCTCGGGGCCAGCAGCGACGACACCGGATGGCTCGGGACGCCGATCGACCACCTCGCGGCGGCCTACGTCACCTACGTCCCCGCTGACAGCGCTCCCCCCGGACGGCGCTTGCAGATTCGCATCGACGGCCCACCCCGGGGGTTCGCTCCGTCGGCCCACGTGGTCGTCCGCTTCGACTCCGGTCGGTCCAAGGCGGTGAACGTCAAACTGAGCAAGCAGGGCAACGGTCAGGTGCGGGTGGCATTTGGCCGCGGCAAGGTCACCACCGTCGACGTCGCCTTGATCAACACCAGCACCCGGTACGACGGCTGCATGAAGCGGTCGACCTCGTTCGCCTGCCGCGGCGTCCCCCAGGACGACGACCGCCTCTTCAAGGTTCGCGCCAGCGTCCTCTGAGCCAGACAGGGGAACCGGAGCCTTCCTCCCGGCGTCCTACCAGTCTCGCCCTCGACAGGGCCAGACTGCGGAGGTGGCATGAACTGGGATATCGAGGCCGGTTGTCAGTCGATCGACCCTGAGGTCTTCTTCCCCGATCGCCTTTCGGACCACGCGGCGGCCGCCAAGGCCATCTGCCGCGGCTGTCCGGTGCGCAAGCAGTGCCTCGAGTTCGCCCTGGACGCCCGTCTCGACCACGGCGTCTGGGGTGGGCTCACCGAAGTCGAACGCCGATCGCTCCGTCGCTCGCGCCAGCGCAGGGCCCGCCGAACCGAATCCGCGGCCTGACCCCACCTGATGGGCCGATGACTTATCCCTTGGTGCACCCCCCACACTTGGGGGGTGACGGTCCGGGTAACGCACGACGTGCGGGACGCCGTCGCCGCCCTGCGCGGTGGTGGCTTGGTCGCCCTGCCGACCGAGACCGTCTACGGCCTGGCTGGCGACGCCCGCTCCCCCTCGGCCATCGCTGGGATCTTCGCCGCCAAGGGCAGACCCTCCACCCACCCGGTCATCGTGCACCTGCCAGATGCCGGCGTCATCGACCGTTGGGCCACGGCAGTCCCGCACTGGGCCAGCTCCCTGGCTGACGCCCTGTGGCCAGGGCCTCTGACTCTGATCGTGAACCGCGCGGACGACGTCTTGGACGCCGTCACCGGTGGGCAGCCAACCGTTGGCCTCCGCGTCCCGGCGCACCCACTGACCCTCGAGGTGCTCCGGCAGTTCGGCGACGGGCTCGCCGCGCCGTCGGCCAACCGCTACGGCCACGTGAGCCCAACGACCGTCGAACACGTGATGGCCGAGCTCGGCGAGGTGCTCGATGCCGGCCGCGACGTCGTCCTCGACGGCGGGCGCTGCCCGGTCGGCGTCGAGTCGACGATCATCGGCGCCTGGGACGACACTCCTCGGCTCCTACGCGCCGGTGCCGTCACCGCCCTACAGGTCGCCGAGGTCACCGGTCGGGAAGTGTCCATAGCCGATGGCGGCGTCCGGACGCCGGGCACGACAGCGGCCCACTATGCACCGACCGCCCGCGTCCTGGCCGTCGAGGCCGATGCGGTCCCTGACGCGCTCAACGAGGTCGTCGGCCCCTTCGGGCTCATTGCACTCTCCAACGTCTTGGTACCCGCCATCGACCATGTTCGTCTGGCCGCCCCGGCCAACGCCGCCGAATACGCGTTCGCTCTGTACGCGGCGCTTCACGCAGCTGACGACGCTGGCCTGGACGTAGTCGTCGCCGTGCTTCCGCCGGACGCCGGCGTCGGTCACGCTGTTCGCGACCGACTGCACCGCGCGGCAATCTCTGGAGCCCGGCCATGAGACTCCGAAACAAAGCGCCAACGACCACGTCCGAGTCGCACGCTGGCGTCGTCTTCCCGCTCACCCATGGCGAGCGGGCCACCCAACCGGTGGGACGTCATGTCATCTCGACGGCAACGTCCCGCGTCGACACGGCAGCCAGCGAGGCCGCGCGCGACGAGATGCGCTGGTACCGGGAGTACCCAACGCACTTCCGCGAGCTGACGCGACTGTCAGCAGGTGTGAACGCCGGCCTCATCGCCTCCGACGGACTGGCAGCTCTCCACGCGACGATGCGGTTCCGACGTCAAGGCGCCGAGGGTTCCATCCTCGAGGCCATGGACGTGCCGCGCGCACGTTACTTCCATGGCGTCACGATCGAGGGCGGCGGACCACCGAGCGATGCCGGTCTGGTGCTCTACGACAACGAGCGACCGGTTCGGGGCGCCGCGCTCGCACAGCTCCTGGACCGCTGGGTCGACGACGGCACCGCCGAGCCATCAGCTGTGGCTGCGCTGCGCATGGTCGATGAGCATTCGGAGTGGCTTGACCTCCGTGGGCAGACGATCGTGGTGATGGGCGCCGGCGCCGAGATGGGTCCGTACGAGGCGCTGCTGGCCTGGGGCGCCCACGTCGTGGCCATAGACCTGCAGAACCCGGCAACCTGGCAACGGCTCGTCGATATCGCCAGGCGGTCTCCCGGTCGGCTCACCCTGCCGACGCGCCAATCGCTGGGGGTCACTCCGACCGACAGCCAAATCGCCATGGCTGCTGGGGCAGACGTGATCACCGAGGCCCCCGAAATCACTGAGTGGCTGATGCAGATCGAGGGCCCACTCGTTGTCGGCGACTACGTGTATGCGGCCGGAGCGACGCACGTGTGCACGGCATCAGCTGTCGACGCGATCATCGCCGCCCTCCTCGACCGACGGCACGACGTCGGACTTGCCTACCTGGCAACGCCAACAGACGCGTACGCGGTTCCCGGTGCGGCCGTTTCCCATGCCCTCAAGGGATTCCAGAGGTCGAGCCCGATCGTCGCGATGGCCCGTGGCCTCGCTGGTCGTCGGGTCTTCCGACCCAACTACGCAGGGATGCAGACCATGCCGACCGGGCGCCGCTTTGGGGTGTTCGACGGGCTCGTCATTCAACAGGGAGCCAACTACGCACTGGCCAAACGCATCCAGCAGTGGCGGGCAACGAGGGCGCGGGGAACCGGAACGTGGGTCTCGATCAATGTCGCACCGACTACCCGCACGCAGTCGGTCGTGAGCAACTCCATGCTCGAAGCTGCCTATGGCGGTTCCCACCGCTTCGGGCTACGCGTGTTCGCACCGCAGGCGAGCCGTCAGGTGATGGCGGCGCTGCTGGTGCACGACCTGCGCAGCGCGGAGTCGGTCGCCAACCCTGGCGTCCCCTTGGATGATGCGATGGACCTGTTCGCCTCGGAGGCGCTGCACGGCGGTATGTGGCGGGCGCCCTTTGAGCCGCGTTCGGTGCTCGGGTTCGCGGCAGCGACTGGACGCCTCAGCCGCAGTTAGCCGGACTTCGTTCCTCGCTGAAGAAGCCGCGGCACGAATCGCGGAGTCCGTGCTGCGTACTCGGAGTAGGAAGCGAACCGTTGGCGGAGCAGCCTCTCCTCGTACCTGGCCTTGGTGGCCAGCAAGACTGTAAGTGCCACCGCGGCAGCGGCAGTAGCCAACGTCGGGCTGGCCAGCGTCCACCCCCAGCCCATGGCCAGGACGCCGCTGTAGATGGGGTGCCGTACCCACCCGTAAACGCCCGCGGTGGTGAGCTTGGCGCCCTCGCGCGGTTCTGGAAGTGGGGTCAGCGCCCCACCCAGTTGCGGGAACGCAGCCACGGTCACGACGGCTCCAACAGCGGCGAGCGACCAGCCGACCCAGCGGGCCCAAAGCGGGGCCTCCCACTGATCGCCCCATCGGGGGCTCAGAACCACCACGACGATCAGCACCGCTTGCCCTGCAACAAAGAGGCGACCTTTCACAGCCCCATCCTCCCAGGCCCGCCGACTGTCGCCCTGGCTGCCACTTTTAGGCGCCGAGTGTGGTCAGGTCGCCCGACGGAAGAGCCGATACTCAGACCGATGGCTCTCTTCCCGCGACGTTCAGTCGCCATCACCGGTTTCGGGTCGACCATCATCGTCGCCCTGGCCGTGTTTGGCGTGCCCACCGCCAGTACTGCCGCTGATCGCAAACCATTGCCAGAGCGGCTGACCCATATCGGTGACAGCCAGCAGGTGATCGTCGTTACCACTCGCAGCTGGACCACAAGTCACGCAAGGCTGCAGACCTGGCAGCAGGACGCAGAGGGCACGTGGACGCAGATCGTCACCCCGGTCCCGGCCCGGGTTGGCTGGAACGGGGTGCGGCGTGCGGCCAACCGAAAGCAGGGCACCGGCACCACACCAGCCGGAACGTTCGGTCTGCTGCGCGGGTTCGGGTTGGCACGGCCGTCAGGTGTCGACCTTCCTTACCGACGCGTCGACAGGAATGACTGGTGGCCTTACGACCCGACCGATCCCAAGACCTACAACGTGCTTCAGCCACAGCGCATGCATCACGCCGACTGGCGGCCGGAGTGGGCCGAGCGGTTGAAGTCCTACAGCACCCAGTACCGCTACGCGGTAGTCATCGACTACAACCTGCCCAGCGGCATCGAATGGCAACGGGGCGAGCGGGTCGCCAGCAAGAAGGCTGACACGTCTGCCGGCGGCGGCATCTTCTTGCACGTCAACGGCACCGGCGCGACCGCCGGATGCGTCTCGATCGCCGGCGATCAGCTGCGCAGCGTGCTGAAGTGGCTCGACCCAGATCTCGAGCCAGTCATCGTGATCGGGCCCCGCCAGGTCATCGAGAAGATGTAGCGCGGCGCCGCACTGCCGCCAGCGCCCGTCCAAGCCGGACCCGGTTGTATCGCTGCACCGCAATGCACGGGAGGTTGCCTCCAGCAGCGAAGGCGAGGTTGGCAGGAGCAGCCCACCAGGGATTCCACAGCAAGGTCACTGCGGCACCACTCACCATGACCCAGTGGGCGTGCTCGGCACGCCGCGTCTCGACGACGAACCGCTTCATCACGACAGGGTTACCGCCCGACACCGTGCGCTTCGCAAAGCCACCGAACGCTGAGCCGGCCTCCGGAAGTCGGGACTTCCAGCGATCGATCTGCAAGGTGTCCCGGTACCAAACACCGTCGTCTTCGTATGGGCGGGGACGGGTGAGCCAGTTGTCCCGCGAGAATCGCTCAGCTGGCGTCCGCTGGGCTGCGTAGCCCACCAGCACTGTCCACGTCGGCCAGAACAGCACGTTGCCAGCGATGATGACGGACGCAGGAAGCCTGCCGACCGGAGTTTGGACCCGCATCCCTCCATTCTGGGGGCTGAGCGCTGCAGACCCACGGCGCCCGGGTCGCTGGCCTACCGAGTAGCGTCGATGCATGAGCGCCGTCGCGATCGTCAACCCCACAAAAGTGGACCACCCCGACGCCCTTCGCTCTCAGCTCACGACCGCTGCCGAGCAGTACGAGCTCGGTTCCCTGACGTGGATCGAGACTCGACCGGACGACCTCGGAACCACCTCTGCCGCACGGGCAGTCGAGGACGGCGCCAAACTCGTCATCGCCTGTGGCGGCGACGGCACCGTTCGCGCCGTGGTGGCAGGGATGCTGCACAGCAACGTCCCGCTGGGCATCATCGCTCGCGGAACGGGCAACCTGCTCGCGCGAAACCTCGACATTTCGCTCGAGACCACTGCGGCACTCAGAACAGTCTTCGGCGGCGACGACCGACGGATCGACATCCTCGACATCTCCCTCGGAAAGGGTCAACACGAGGTCTCGGCCGTGATGTGCGGTATGGGGTGGGACGCCGCAATGATGGATGTGAGTGAGTCAGTGAAAGCGCGCCTCGGGTGGGGTGCCTACGCCGTGCAGGCCGCCCGCACCGTGCGCGACCACCCGATCCGGCTCCGCGTGCAGGTCGACGATGGCCCCGAGCACACCTTCCATGCGCGCACCTGCCTGATCGCCAACGTCGGCACACTGATTGGCGGCCTCGAGCTGCTGCCTGAGTCGATACCGGACGACGGCACCCTCGAGGTCCTCGTCTTCGAACCGACCACCAGCGTCGACTACGTGCGGTCGTCCTGGGGGGTCCTCCGCGGTCACAGCAACGAGAACGACCCGGCCCGTACGTTGATACGCGGGCGCAAGGTGGTCGTCACCACGCATCGGGCGCGGCCGCGTCAGATCGACGGTGACCTCATCGACGACGGGCACGGGTTCATCGCCAAGGTCCTTCCCGGGGCTCTCACGGTCCGCGTGCCGCACCGCTGAACAAGCCCTGCGACGAAAGCCCCTAGGCCAAAGGGCTCGGAGACGTCAGGCTCGCGTCGTGCCTGCATGGATGGTCGGGCACCCGCCGATGAGCGCAATACTGGCCAGGTGACCGATCCGACGCCTCCCCGCTGGCGGACTGCGCTATGGCGGGGCGAGACGGCACCGATCCCGGTCGTCCGAACTCCCACGCGGGCTGTCTACCCCAGACGCGGGCCGGGCGACGATGCAGAGCTGGCCGCTGTCGACCAAGGTGCCTCGCTCGCGCTCCGCGTGGGCACCCTCCTACTTTCTGGGGGCGCCCCGACCGAGGAGGTCGAGGCCGCAGTCTTCGCCGTTGGTAGCGCCGTCGGTCTCGGCGTCTTCGAGGTTGACATCACCTATGGGTCGATCATCATCAGCATCGCCCCCACCAACGACCGGCCGGGCCTTGCCGACATGCGTGTGGTGCGGGGCCGCTCGACGCACTTCGCCCGCGTCGCCGCCGCTCATCAGCTTGTCCTCGACCTCTCGGAGGGACGCCTTCCACCTGATGAGGTGGACGGGCGTCTCTCGACCATCGAACACCTGCGGCGTCCCTACCCGCGCTGGTTCGTCATCGTGGCATTCGGTGTTCTGGCGTCCGCCATCACCGTCCAGCTAGGCGCCCTCTCGACCGACAGCGCCACGCCGCTCCGGGCGAAAGACTTCATCACTCCATCGGTGGCCTTCTTGGCTGCAATGGCCACAGGACTGGTCGGCAGCCGCATGGCCCGCCGGCGGGTCCCCACGTTCTTCGTCAATCTCGCCCTAGCCCTCGGGGTGGCGATGATTGCAGTCGGGATTCGCGGACTGGAGTCCAGGTTCGAGGAGCTTCCTTTCCAGGCTTCGCTGGTGATCATCGGCGGCATCATCGCCCTGCTCCCGGGAATGAGCCTGATGGTGGCGGCCCAGGAAGCTATCGGGTCGTTCACAGTTACGGCGGCCGCACGGATCGTCGAGCTGACCTTCGCGACGGTCGGCATCGTTGCAGGCGTCCTGCTCGCTCTGAACGTCGCTGGGGCGCTCGACATCACCATGGCCGTAACCGTTCGTCCAGACGCGAGCCCCGCCACGATCACGACAGCGGTCATCGCAGGTACCGTCGCAGCGGCTGCAGCAGCGATCACCTATCAGTCGCCGGCGCAACTCGCGGCCGTGGGCGGGGCGCTCGCTGGTCTCGGGATCTTCGTGTACGGCACCGTCAGCACCATCGACAGCTTCAGTGGAAGTCCGGGCGCGACAACGGCAGCAGCCGCCATCGTCATCGGCTTCACCAGCCGACTGCTCGGCGCGCGGCTCCGGGTGCCGCCCGTTCTACTCACCGCAGCCGGGATCATCCCCTTGCTCCCAGGGCTGGCTGTGTACTCCGGGCTCCTTGGCATCAGCTCGGACTCTCCCGACAAGGGGATCGCCTCACTCGTCGGAGCGGCAACGATCGCGATCGCCCTAGCGGCTGGCGTCCTCTTGGGACAGCTCGTGGCCGGACGCCTCCTGCGCAGGCCGTCCCTGGTGCCGCCTCGCGACGTCAGACGCCGCCTGCGCTGATCAGCTGAGATTCACCCGAATAGCCCAGCGCCGGCATGTAACGAAGCTCCGTCCCCCGCTCAAATGGCCGATTCGGTCCGCTGCTCGCCGAGCCATGCTCAAGAAATCCCGGCTCGAGCCCGATTCATCAGCGGGGACGACGTTCAGAACTCGGAGGAGACACGGTGAACCAGCGCACGAGAACGAGCCTGCGCGCTCGCCTATCTGGCCCGGGCGCTCTGTACGTGGTCATCGCCGTTGTCTTCGGAATTTTCGTGACCTCGACCCTGCCCGGTGTTCGCCCAGAAGCTGGTTACAACATCCTGC
Source organism: Actinomycetes bacterium (assembly GCA_027118455.1). Taxonomy (GTDB): domain Bacteria; phylum Actinomycetota; class Actinomycetes; order JAHEKZ01; family JAHEKZ01; genus JAHEKZ01. The sequence continues at coordinate 7,293 of JAJAYZ010000037.1, read as the reverse complement.
TCGACGGCCTCTTGAACAACATCGCCTACGAGCTCTGCGCTGTTCTCTGCTTCGTTCGGGCACGCCGTGACCCCATGTTCAAGATGAGCTGGCGCTTTCTGGCCATCGGTCTTGCGCTTTACGGCGCAGGCAACATCTACTGGACGTTGAAAGTCCGCGGGCTCGATCCCGAGCCATGGCCGACCTTCGCCGATGCGCTCTGGCTGTCGTTCTACCCGTTTGCCTTCATTGCGCTGCTTCTCATCGTGCGGGACATTGCTGACCAACTACCGCTCAGCGTCTGGTTCGACGGTATCATCGGCGGCCTCGCTGTCGCCGCCATTGCGGCCGCCTTCTGGAGCCCGCTCCTGGTCGTCACAGGTGGCAGTAACATCGCTGCGGTCGTGACGACCATGGCCTACCCGCTGCTCGACGTGCTGCTGCTGCTGGTCACTATTGCAGTGCTCGCTCTCTTCCACTGGAAGCCGCCGACCGGGCTGTGGTTCATGGCCATCGGGCTCATCTTGTTCAGCGTCGCTGACGCGATCTACCTCTTCGCGGCCAACGCCGAGACCTACCTGTCGGGCGGAATCAACGACGGCGTCTGGGTGCTGGCGACACTGGCTATCGGGTTCGCACCAGGGTGGCCAGACCGGCCAACCGGCGTCACACTCCCAGCCTGGGCACTTCTCGGGATTCCGGTCATCGCAACGCTGGCCGCTGTGTTTCTCCTCGTCCTCGACCATGAGCGCACCCTGTCTCCCATCGCGATCGCTCTCGCCGCAGGGACGGTGATCTTCGCCCTCGGACGCCTGATCGTCACCTTCCGCGAGGCGAGTGTCTTGGCCGACAGCCACCAGTTGGCACTCACCGACGAGCTGACCGACCTTCCCAACCGACGTGCGTTCTACGAGCAAGGTCAAGTGATGATCGACGCGGCGGCCCACGACGGTCGCAACGGAGCCATGCTGCTGCTCGACCTCGACCGGTTCAAAGAGGTCAACGACAGCCTCGGCCACCACGCAGGCGACACGCTTCTCAAGGATGTCGCGCTGCGCCTCACTGACACGTTGCACGAGGACGGCGACATCCTCGCGCGCCTCGGCGGCGACGAGTTCGTCGTCATGCTGCTGGACGTCGACGCGCCGGCTGCGACCGCCGTCTCGGATAGAATCCGCGCAGCCCTCGCGGCACCCTTCGCACTTGAGGGTGTGACGATCCGCGTCGACGCCAGTGTCGGGATCTCGCTCTTCCCATGGCACGGCGCAGAGGTGACGACGCTGCTTCGGCATGCCGACATCGCGATGTACCAGGCCAAGGCAGTTCGAGCCGGGTGCCGGGTGTACCTCGCTGATGAGGACTCCAACGGTGGCGCCGACCGGCTCCGAACCCTTGAGGAGCTGCGCGTCGCCATCTTCGAGCGCAAGCTCGCGGTTCACTACCAGCCCAAGGTCAACGCTCAAACAAGGGCCGTCTCCGGGGTAGAAGCGCTCGTTCGGTGGGACCACCCAACGCGCGGCCTGCTGCCCCCGATCGCCTTCCTGCCTCTTGCGGAGGACAACGGCCTAATGCGCGAGCTGACGGTCGCCGTTCTCGAGCAGTCGCTGGACCAGGTGCGCACCTGGCGCGAGGGCGGTCGCGAGCTCTCGGTCGCGGTGAACCTCTCCGCATCTTCGCTGGTCGATATCGAGCTTCCCGAGATGATCTGGAAGATGCTCTTCGACCGCGACCTTCCCGCGTCCACGTTGGAGCTGGAGATCACCGAAGACTTCCTCATGGGCGACCGCGAGCGCGCACGTGACATCTTGACCCAACTCCGTCGCCTCGGGGTTCGCGTCGCCGTCGATGACTTCGGTACTGGCTATTCGTCACTGGCCTATCTGAAGGAACTACCGATCGACGAGCTCAAGCTGGACCGTTCGTTCGTCACGCCCATGTCCACCGACACTCGCGCTGCGGCGATCGTGACATCGACCATCGACTTGGCCCACTCACTGGGCATGACCCTTGTCGCCGAGGGCGTCGAGGATGGCGACACCGCCATCCAGCTGGCGCACTCCGGATGCGACGAGGCCCAGGGGTTCTACTTCTCGAAGGCGCTTCCTGCCCTCGACCTGGAGACCTGGCTCGATGCGCATGACCGCGATCGGATGCAGGCATCCCCGGCCGTGGCGGGCAGCCCCACGTGAGGACGTCTCCCTGGCTCAGCGCCGAGAGCCACCACCAGCTGGTAAGTCACGTTGGGCTCACCGCGGTCACCTTGCACGGCATGGACGCACTGGACGACGTCCGCGGCGAGCTCGCCTATCTTGCGGCTCGATGTCAGCTGCCGATCACCGCGTCGCCTGACTGGATCTTCTCCACCTTGGACGCCATGCCCACAGCGCAGCCCTGGGCGGTCCTGGTGCGCGACGAGCATGAAGTACTCCGTGCGTCCATCGTCTTGGCCACGACAGCTGAGAACCAGGTCGAAATCGTCGGAACCGATCAAGGAAACCGTGGTGCGATCGCGGCCGACAGTGCGGACTCCGTTGTGGCGCTCGCTGAGGGGGTCCATCGCTGCCTACGGGGAAGACCGTCCGGGTCGGAGGTCGTCCTCGGGCCGGTGGACGCCAACCACCCAAACACCCAGATGTTTGGCGCGGCCATTCCTGGATCGACGTTCATCGAGGACGACCCGATCCCGCTCATCAGGAATGAGGGGCAGGTCCTCACTCACTACTTGTCCAACGGGATGCGGCGACAGCTTCGGAAGGCCCGCAACAGGCTCGAGACGGACGGGCTCGCTTGGACCGTCTCAGTGACCACCGATCCTGACGAGATCAGCAGTCAGCTGCCCGTCCTCGAGCGATGCCACCGGGAGCGAGACCACGTGCATGGTCGCGCGAGTGCGCTCGACGGTGAAGCGGGCGTGCGTCTGTGGCGTGCGCGTATCAAGACTCTCTCTCGCACCGGCGTCCTCGAACTGGCGATGCTCTCGATCGACGGTGAGTTCGCAGCACATACCCTCAGCATCTTCGACGGCGACACGTACCGGGTGCTCGAAGGCCGATTCGTCTCGAAGTGGTCGCGATACTCACCCGGACGTCTCCTCGAGGCGCATATTGTTGACCAGGTGCTCAACGAACAGGCTGTCCCTGTCGTCGACTGGATGACGGCAACGGCTGCGGAAAAACTTTTGGCCACCAACGACTCCGACCCCATGGTCTACCTTCACCTGCCCTGAGCAACGCTGGCGCCGGGTGGCCTCGCTCAACACTTAGGAACGAGCAGAGGTGGGCCGCCAGGGACTCGAACCCTGCACCAACGGATTCAGAGCTGGTCCGAAGGCTGTTCGCGATCGTCCCCGAATGTGCATCGTCGCCGTTCACACATCAGGTGTGGACATTGGTGAACAACGCCGGATCGGGCCGACTCGACGGCAACTGGAACTGCAATGGCCCCGTTGACCTTGGACCGGGGGGCGCGCCTCGCGCCGCGGACCGGTGCGATTGCCAGTCACGGTAAGGGTCTGACAGCAATCGCCACGCGGGTCGCCACCCTCATGGCCAACACAGTCGATCTCCACGAACCCCGGCTCCGTCTCATCCCACTGCACCCAGGTCCGGATCGGGATCGGGACCTTCAACAGACTCCCCGGTTTGGTGCCCGACCGACCCCGTAACTGCAGCCGCTTGCGTTCACCTGCGAGTCAACGGTCGATGGTGGCCGCGCTCATCGCGCCGAGCTTGGCCGCGGCCTCGTCGCAGATGTCGAGCTCACCGCACGCCCTAGCATTCACCGACAGCCCACATCCTCCGCATACGTGGGAGGCCGCGGCTTGTGCAGCCGCCTCGCCGGCTTGGGCCCCAGCGCCGCCCGATACCCGAGTCGCGGTCGCCCTGGTCACAGCCTGCCGCTGGCTCATCATCACTCCATGCTCGACGCTGTCCCGACCAAGAGGTTGTCCCCCCTGCCACCACTGACGCCACGCGCTACGCGGGCATTACTTCATGAGGCAACGAATCGGCTACGCGGGCATCTTTGATGAGTCAACGCGGTGCCTTGACCGTGCCTGTGACCTGCCCCATACTGACGAATGTTATTTCGGGCATCAATCTTCAGGTAATAAGGAGGGCTTCGTGGCGCGAGTAACGGTGATCGGGGGCGACGGGATCGGACCGGAGGTGGTGGCTGCTGCCGTCCGCCTCGTCGACGCCGCGGGGGGGCAGGTCGAGTGGGAGTGGGCCGAGGCTGGCGGCGCCGTCTTCGAGAAAGGGGTGGCCAGCGGGGTGCCCGCCGAAACGATCGCGTCGATAATCTCGACCGGTGTGGTCCTCAAAGGCCCGCTGGGCACTCCGGTGGGTTTCGGCGAGAAGAGTGCGAACGTCACCCTGAGAAAGCTCTTCGAGACGTTCGCCAACGTACGCCCCGTGCGCGAGCTCCCGGGTGTACCGACGCCGTACTCCGGTCGTGGCATCGACCTGGTAGTGGTCCGGGAGAATGTCGAGGATCTCTATGCCGGGATCGAACACATGCAGACCCCCGACGTGGCCCAGTGTCTGAAGCTGATCTCGCGTTTGGGCTGCGCGCGGATCGCGCGCACCGCGCTCGAGCTTGCGGTGGCCGAGGGTCGCGGCCGGGTGGCGGTGGCGACCAAGTCGAACATCATGAAGCTGACCGAGGGGATGCTGCAGCGGGAGTTCCTGGCAGCAGCGCAGGACTATCCGCAGATCGAGACGTCGCACATCATCGTCGACAACGCCGCGCACCAGTTGGTCAAGGCGCCGGAGCAGTTCGAGGTGATCGTGACCACGAACATGAACGGCGACATCCTCTCGGACCTGACCAGTGCCCTGGTTGGCGGACTTGGCTTCGCGCCGTCCGCCAACCTCGGGACGTCGGCGGCGATCTTCGAGGCCGTGCACGGCTCGGCCCCGAAGTACGCGGGCCGCGATGTCGCCAACCCGACGGCCCTGGTCTTCTCCGCCGTCCTCATGCTGCGCCACCTCGGCCAGTTCGATGCCGGGAGGCGCCTGGAACAAGCGGTCTTCGCCACCCTGGCCGACGACGTCCACACTCAGGACGTCAAGACCCGCCCGCCGGTCGGGACCAGCGAGTTCACCGACGCCGTCGAGGCACGCCTGGGTCGTACGTCGTTGACACCGAGCAGGGACTACCAGCGACTCGTCCTCCCCGATATCACCCGCGAGGAGGCACGCACCGAACCGGGCTCGCGGCAGAAGGTCGGCGTCGACGTCTTCATCGAGAGCACCGACGACCCAGCGCGGGTGGGGGAGAAGCTCGAGGCACTGACGCGCGGAACCGTCTACTCGCTCAAGATGGTCTCCAACAGGGGGACCGTGGTGTGGCCTGCAACCGGTGCCGCAACCGGCTGCGTCGACCACTTCCGTGCCCGATTCGTCGTCACCGACTTCAGCCGTTGGACGCAGGAAAGCATCCTTGAGCTCCTCAGGGCGGTCGCGGGCACCTATCGGTGGATGCACGTCGAGAAGCTCGAGACCCTCGACGGCGAACCCAGCTACACCCGCGCCCAGGGCGAGAACTGACATGGCCGATTCCGCACCGAACCGGTCCACCGGGGCGACGTGACCCCCGACGGAGGCGGCGCACTCCCCGACCCTCAGGTGCTAGGCATCGGGCCGGGCAAGGCCGATCTGCCGAGTCGTCACACGACCGTCGGGGCGGCACGGGCGCCGCACCGTGCGTTCCTGCACGCGATGGGCCTGACTCAGCAGCAGATCGGGCAGCCTTTCGTCGGGGTCGTCTCGACGTGGAACGAGGCGGCGCCGTGCAACATTGCGCTGCGGCGTCAGGCGCAGGCGGCCAAGGCGGGGGTCGGGTCGGCGGGTGGCACGCCTCGGGAGTTCACCACCATCGCGGTGACCGACGGCATCGCGATGGGGCACGCCGGGATGAAGGCGTCGCTCGTGAGCCGTGAGGTGATCGCGGACTCCGTCGAGCTCACGATGCGCGGGCACTGCTACGACGCTCTCGTCGGTATCGGCGGCTGCGACAAGACGCTGCCGGGGCTGATGATGGCGATGCTGCGCCTCAACGTGCCGGCGGTGTTCCTCTACGGCGGGGCGATCCTGCCCGGCCGCTACCGCGGCCGCGACGTCACCGTGCTCGACGTGTACGAGGCCGTCGGTGCGCATGCGGCTGGCGCGATCAGCGACGCGGACCTCACCGAGCTGGAGGAGGTGGCCTGTCCGTCGGCGGGGTCGTGCGGTGGTCAGTACACCGCGAACAGCATGGCGTACGTGTCCGAGGCGATCGGGCTGGCGCTGCCAGGCTCGGCCAGCCCGCCCGCGGTGTTCGACTCACGCGACCGCTACGCGAATGACGCCGGTGTCGCGGTCATGGCGCTGCTGCGTCAGGGACTACGACCGCGTGACCTCGTTGATCGCCGCTCGCTGGAGAACGCCGCTTCGGTCGTGGCCGCGACCGGAGGTTCCACCAACGCCGCCCTGCACCTGCCAGCAATGGCCAACGAGGCGGGCATCGACTTCGACCTGTTCGACGTGGCCGAGGTTTTCCGGCGTACTCCGCTGATCGCCGACCTCAAGCCCGGCGGACGCTACCTGGCCAAGGACGTCCACGACATCGGCGGCGTCCCGGTCGTGCTGCGGGCCCTGCTCGACGGCGGGTACTTGCACGGGGATTGCCTCACCGTCACCGGGCGCACGCTCGCGGAGAACCTCAAGGACACGCAACTGCCGAAAGGGCAGGACGTCGTGCACCCAACAACCTCGTCGCTGTCGACCTCCGGGGGGCTGGTCGGGTTGTCGGGCAACCTCGCCCCCGACGGAGCGATAGTCAAGGTCGCTGGCCTAAGCGTGCGGCAGTTCGTCGGCCCCGCGCGGTGCTTCGACCGGGAGGAAGACGCCTTTGACGCCGTCGTCCACCGGCGCTACAACGCCGGCGATGTCCTGGTGATTCGCTACGAAGGACCACGCGGCGGCCCGGGCATGCGGGAGATGCTTTCCACCACCTCGGCCCTCTACGGCCTCGGCGACGGCGAGAAGGTCGCGCTGATCACCGACGGGCGATTCTCCGGGGCCACCCGCGGGCTGTGCGTGGGTCACGTCGGGCCCGAAGCCGCAGTCGGAGGACCCATCGCCCTCATCGAGGATGGCGACCTCATCGGCATCGACACCGTCGCCGGCACTTTGACTCTGCACGTGGCCGAAGAGACGCTCGACTCACGACTCGGGCGCTGGAAGCCCCGCGACCACGGCAACGGCAGCGGAGCCCTGTGGCGCTACGCACAGAACGTCGGCCCCGCACGCAACGGAGCGGTCACCCACCCCG
>JAJAYZ010000036.1 GCA_027118455.1 Actinomycetes bacterium | reverse complement strand
GCGCACGACGTCAGGGAGCAGCCGGAGCGCGTCCGTGACGGAGGCATCGTCCGGCTTCGTCACCCAGAGGACGACGACGAGCGCGAGCCACAGCAGCACCAGGCCGGCGAAGACGGCGATGACGATGTCCCAGGGCACTGCCTCAGTCTGTCGTGCGGAGTGCGGCTGCGCAGCCCGCTAGCGTGGCGTCAGTCGAACTCGGAGAACTCCATGCGCCGCGTCATCACGGTCACTGCTGCGGCGCTTGCCGCGATCACCCTCGCACCCGGCACGGCGTTTGCCGTCGACTGGAGCCTCGATCCGACCTTCGCCGAGGAAGGCGTGTTGCGCGTCACCGGCTTGCGAGACTCGACCTTCACCGATGTGACGGCACACGATGGGGCGGGCGTGGCGGCCGGGGGGACGCTCGGCGGACGCGACGCTGACGTGCTCGTCGCGGTCTCGTCAGCAGACGGCGTCCTCGACCCCACCTTCTCGGGCGACGGAGTGGTGAGCCGGGCCGGCTTGGGCGGCGCAGCGCGCGGCGTCCGTCTCGCCGTTGGGACCGATGGCGTCATCACCGCTGTCACGGCTTTCGAGCGACGTGTCGCGGTGTACCAGTGGACGCCAACCGGGGAACGCAACACATCATTTGGCGCGGATGGGCTCAAAGAGCTGCGCGTACCCAACGCGCTCGGTTACAACGCTCCGAGAGTCGCGGTGGATCGCCGGGGACGCGTCGTCGTTGCGGCCATGACCGGCAACGGCACCGCGTCCGACGTCTTGGTCTACCGACTCCGGCCCAACGGCAGGTTGGACGCGAACTTCTCCGGCGACGGCGCGAGAACCATCAACAACGGGAAGGTCGATTGGATTGATGCGCTTGCCACCGATGGCCAGAACCGCGTCCTGGTCGGCACCGATACCTACTCGCCGTCGTCGTCGCGCGAACCGTCTGCGTTGGTGCACCGGCTCACCGATGCCGGTCGCGACGATTCGTCCTTCTCGGGCAACGGTCTCGTCGCTCTGCGTCTGGCGCCCAAGACAGGCAGCCTGGCGCTCGACATCAAGCCTGGGTCCGGTGGCGTCTCTGTTGCCCTCGGCAGATGGGGTTCGCATTACGGAGTGGCCCGGCTGACCGACGCCGGCCGCTTGGACCGTAGCTACGGTGACTTGGGCATGCTGAGCGTGAACTGCCAGTGCGTGATGATCGCCGCAGACCTGCGAAACGGGCAGGCGGCCTTCTCGGGTTTGCGTCCAGATCTGATCAGCACAGTTGTTGCGCGACTGGGTGACGAGGGGACGTCGGTCGTCACTGGTGAGTTCGACGTCGTCCAGGCGTCGACGGTCGACTACGGACAGGCAGTCCTGGTGCAGGGCACGAAGACACTGCTGGTCGGCCGCGCCTACTCCGACGACCCCTTCATGGCCCGCCTGCAGTAGCGAGATAGGCGCGCTGCGCGAGCGCTGGTCGGTTCAATGTTTCACAAAGCCTGTGCGGTACGGGCTTCGATGGCCGCCACCACCTGGGCGACGAACCCCTCAGGGTCGGTCATCAGCTTGAGCCATGCGACCGCGATCTTGAGCCTCTTTGAGAGCGAGATCAACCTTGATGGTCCGGCCGCCGCGGCAGTGGCTGAGCGTTGACGGGCGACATGAGATGCGCGATGTCCACCACCACGCGGCTAGCGTTCGTGCGGAGGCAGAGCCGGCGGTGACGAGGGATAGCAACGGTGACCGGTAGGCGAGGCCGCATCGGCCGCTACGTAGACCCCGGGAAGCACGGGGGTCCACGTTCGGCTGCGCACGAGGTGGCGCACCTGGTGGGGTGTCAATCCCGAGCTGAGCGCCTGCGTGCGACTGAATACGCCGCACTGACGCCGCATGATCGACGAGGTTCTGGGATCTGCCATGGCGGCGGGTTGTTCAGAGTGGGCCGTCGGACGGGTACCGGCTCTGCTGCTGGCCGTCTTCGCAACCAAGGGGGCACGTGAGACCCCTAAGTTCCACTCTTACCGGGTTGACACCCCTGAGCCCCTAGCCTGGAACCATGATTGGATTCCTGGTGCGTGCAGCGATCTTCTTGTTGTCGGCCGCAATCGGCTTGTTGGTGGCCAAGGTCACCCTCGACGGCATGAGTATCGACGCGTCGTCGTTCATCGCCGTCGTCGTCACCTTCGCTGTGCTGCAATCAGTGCTGGCGCCCTTCTTCGCCAGGGCCACCGCGCGAAACGCTCCCGCCCTGCTCGGTGCCACTGGTCTGATCTCCACCTTCGTGGCGCTGCTCGTGGCTGACCTCATCAGCGACGGGCTCACGATCACCGGCGTTGACACCTGGCTCTTGGCCACCTTGATCGTGTGGATCACCACGATGCTGGCCACACTGCTGCTGCCGATCATCGTGGTGAAGTTGGGCATCGAGATCGCCCGCGAGCGTCGCTCCAGCTGAGTCTTAGCGCCGCAAGCTGAGGACGAGCTCGCCCAGGGCGGCGGCGACGAGTCCCCAAAAGATTGCGACCACGCCGGCGATCATCAGGAACGGCGCGGCTGCCAACGCTCGGAGCACCACCACCACCAGCTGGACGCTGATCTTCACCCGGCCCCATCAGCGTGCGGAGGCGTCGGAACCGAATACATCGCGTCAGTGTGTCAGCCGTGCTGCGTCCCGGGTGCGAATGTCCGGTTAGCGACGACTGCCGGTTCTGTGATCCCCCAGACGGAGTACGTATTGTCTAGACCGTATTGACGGCGTCACGATCTGCACCTCTCATGAACCTACGTGGTCGTTTCCTTGACCTACGCGGTCGTTCGAGGGGGTTGGATGGTGAAGTTCTTCTGGTCGATGGGCGCCGTCGCGGCGTGCGCCGGGCTGGCCGTTGGCTCGGTCGCGATGGCCGCGCCACCTGTCAAGACTCCGGTGCCGTTTCAGGAGACGTTCCCTGGCTACACCGGCGCGTGCGACTTCCCGATCACCGTCGCCTTCAACACTCAGCAGACAATGCGCGAGTGGAAGAGCGCTGACGGATCGGTACTGCGGATGTTCGCTACGGGCAAGGGCTCGGTAAACCTCATCAACGAAGAAAACAACCGGTCGATCACGGTCAACGCGTCAGGCCCGACGCTCAGCAAGGGCGGCAGTACCAAAGGCGTCGGCAACTGGGTGCTCATCGGTACCGACGCGCAGGCTAAGTACCTGCCGTTCCCCCCAGGCGCCTGGCAGTACTCCGGGCGCATCGGCAACCTTGATGCCGCCGACTACAGCAAGGTCTTCAGCGGCAGCATCACTGATCTCTGCGCCGCGATCAGCTGACCCGTCTCCCGCCTGAACGGTTCATCACGTCCACCCCTCCTCACGAGTCGAATGCGCCGCGTGCTGGCGGATTGGCGCCATGATGGTGGGATGAGTGACCCAGAGGACGGCGTGCCCCCGTGGGCAGTGGTCGTCCTCACCGGTGGTGGTAGCCGCCGCATGGGACAGGACAAAGCCACCCTGGACGTCGCCGGCGTCACGCTGTTGGACCGCACCTTGGCCGGCCTCCCTGTTGACGTTGACGTCATCGTCGCGGGGCCGCCAGTTTCCGTCGCGCGGTCCGGCGTCCGCTTCGTGCAGGAGGACCCGCCAGGCGGTGGGCCGGTGGCCGGGATCGATGCGGCGCTCGCTGCCGTGACCGCGCCGGTGGCCGTCATCCTTGCCACCGACCTGCCCTTGGTGGGCACGCTGCCGACTCAGTTGGTTCACGCGCTGCTCGATACCGACGATGGGGCCCCCGCACCGGACGCGGTACTGGCCGTCGACGCGTCGGGCCGAGCGCAACAGCTCTGCGGTGCCTATCGCACGGCAGCGCTGCGGCGCGCCATCGACGAGGGCGGCCCAGTGAGTGGGGCGGCCATGCGCAGCGTGGTCGAGCGCCTCAACACCTCGACCCTGAGCGTCATTGCGGTGCGCGAAGCGCGCGGTGCGACCGTCGAGGTTGATCCGACGTGGGACATTGACACACCAGAAGACCTGCACGCCCTCAACGACCTTTTCGGCGAACGCGCCACTGACCACTGAGGAGTACCGATGGATAGCTGGATTGAGGCACTGACCGGAGCGCTTGAACTGCCGGCAGCCGTTGACACCGACACGGTGCTCGACGTCGCACGCGATGTCGCGCACAACGTTGAGCGACGCGCTGCGCCCCTGACGACGTACCTCGTTGGCGTTGCCGTCGGCGGAGGGATGGCGCCAGAGGTAGCCGTCGAACGGGTGCGCGAACTCGTCCAGGGCTGGTCTGCGGCGGACTAGCTCTCGTTTCCCCCAGGATGAGCGAGCAGTTTGTTCCGTGAGAGCGGGTGAATGCGTCGTTCTTGGGGCTTCTAGGAGAAGCTGATGAGCGCGAATGCCTCTTGAGGGGTGGGCGATGCGCCGTCCCTGGTGAGGGTATAGCGGACGTCGTCCCAGGTGGGTCCGGCCGCTGAGACGAGCGCGGCGATGGCGTCGTCGATCCCGCTCGGTGTGGTCAGCACCAGGACGTCGTCGTGCTGCGCGGCATGGATCTCGCCGTAGCGCAGGGTGGTGAGCGTGTCGTGCGGGCCCAGGGGTGGGCCAGGGGTAGCTGCGACGATTCGGGTGAGTGACCCCTGCGCCCCAACGAGGATGGGCGTCGGCCCGCCCCTGTGCAGAACGGTGAAGCCACGGGCATGTGCGTCGACGAGGGTGGCCATTACGCCGGTACCGCCCCAGCTGCTGATGGCCTCGTCCAGCAGTGCGGCCAGGGCGCCGAGGGGGGTTCCGCGTCCGGCCAGTGATCGGAAGAGATCAGCGAGCTCGTCGGAGTGTGTGCCGGCATCCTCGGCGACCAGGACCATGGCGTCGTCGCCGCGCATGACGGCGGCTGCCACTGACGCGTCGCCAGCGAGGCAGTGCACCGCTGGGGCGGCGGAGCTGGGGTCGGGAAGAACGAGCGCGGCGCTAGTCATGCCACAGCTGGAAGGCTGTCACTGACCTGCAGCACGTGATCGAGGCCACTCTTGCCGAGCAGCGCCCTGGTGGCAGCGCTGGGGCGAGCGACCACCAGATGAGCACCGCGCTGGCTGAGCCGGCCGTGGGCCCACAGCAGCAGGCCGAGCAGATCGGAGTCGATCCGATCGACGGCACTGAGGTCGAGGACCAGGGAGCGGCACGCTGAGCGGGTTGCCTCGCCGAAGGTCTCGACCAGGCTCACGAATTGGTCGGCGCTAGCCGGGCCAACGGTGAGGACGATGGTCTCGCGGCCGGTGGCCGAAAGGGTGGGAGCTGGGGGGCCCGTTGGGGACGCAAAGGTGGTCGTGCTCGTCATGGCGGTACCTCCTTCTGGTGGAGAAGCACATCCTGGGAAGGGGACGTGCTGTTGTCCCATCGTGAACTTTCAAGGTGTCAGCGGCCGGTCAGCGATGTGACAGTTCCTTGACAACTTCGGACGGGGCCAGACGGGTGACCGGGACCTGTGAGCGCCAGGGGGAGGTGCCGGTAAGAATTGGGTATGGCCGTAAAGACGTTGCTCGTCGAGGACGACGACCGGATTCGTGCTGCCCTGCGCCTGGCACTGGGCGAGGAGGGGTTCGAGGTCGTTGAGGCGTCCGACGTGGCTGAGGGGCTGGCTGCTTTCGAACGCGAGCAGCCCGACGTCCTGCTCGTCGACATCATGCTGGGCGACTCCGACGGCCGTGACCTGATCCGCGAGGTCCGCACCCGCAGTCAGGTGCCGATCATCATCACCAGCGCGCGCGGCGACACGACCGACGTCGTCGCCGGTCTTGAGGCCGGCGCCGACGACTACGTGGTCAAGCCCATTGTTGTCAAAGAGCTGGCCGCCCGGATGCGCGCCGTCCGGCGCCGGGACGCTCCGGTGCGCTCCGAAGAGTCGCCGACCGACCTCGTCGTGCTCAGCACCGGACCCGACGGGCTGACGTTCAGCGCGAACGGCGGATGGCTTCGTCGCGGCGCTGATGAGGTAACGCTCACCGCTATGGAGTTCCGGCTTCTGGTCGAGCTCTCCCAGCACCTCGGGCAGATGCTCAGCCGGCCGCAGCTGCTCGAGCTGGTGTGGGGTTACCGATCATCAAATGATGACCGGCTGGTGGACGTCACAGTTCGCCGACTGCGCGTCAAGCTCGAGGAAGACCCGTCGCAGCCACAGCACCTCGTCACCGTGCGCGGGCTCGGCTATCGCCTGCAGGCAACGACGTGAGAGCCCTCGGACTTCGGGGACGCGTGATCCTCGGGTTCGCAGCTGGCGCGTTGTTGCTGTCGGTGACGGTGACCCTGGTCACCGATGTCGTGAGCGCGCGCTACCTGGTTGACCAACGCGAGCGCGCGGCCAGTCGTCAAGCCGTTGTCAACGGTCTCTTCGTCGAGAGCCGACTCACCCGCGACGGCGCTGATCCTTCCGGTGCGCTCGGCGCGGTGCGTCTGGGCACCGGAGCCGAAGCTGTTCTGGTGGCGCCCGATGCGTCGGCGAGCACGGCCATCGGCCTGGGCACCGAGGACCTTCCAGCCGGGCTCGTCACTGCCACCGAAGCTGGCCAGCCGAGCGTTCAGAGATATCGCTTTGGGGGAACGCCCGTTGTCGCGATCGGGGTTCCGCTTCAGGGCGGGTACGCCTACTACGAGGTCACTGAGCTGGAGAACCTCGACACCACTTTGCAGACCATCATCTGGGCCGGTGTCGGAGCGGCCCTGTTGACGTCCCTCCTGGGTGCGGCGTTGGGTTGGTGGGCGGCGAGCCGGGTGCTACGTCCGCTCAATCATGTTGCGCAGGCGGCAACCAAACTGGCCGCCGGCGATCTCGACGCGCGTGCACCAACGACGACCGACCCTGACCTCACGGCCATCTCCAGCTCGTTCAATGCCATGGCAGACACTCTCGCAACTCGGATCCAGCGGGACGCTCAGTTCGCTGCCGACGTCAGCCATGAGCTGCGGAGCCCACTGACCACCATGACAGCGAGTGCGTCGGTGCTTGAGGCGCGGCGTGCTGAGCTGCCGGACGTCGCCCGTGAAGCAGTCGACCTCTTGGTCGTCGACATCGCGCGCTTCGCCGAACTGCTCGAAGACCTGTTGGACCTTGCCCGCGACCACGAGCCGCTCGACCTAGAGTCGCAGCCGGTCGTAGACCTGGCCGATCTGGCGTCGATCGAGCTCGAAGGTCGGCAGCAGGTGCTGGTGCCCCGCGGCGACACCAGGGTGCGCGCCGACAGCCGGCGGCTGGGTCGGGTGATCGCCAACCTCGTGCAGAACGCCGACGCGCACGGGGGTGGCGTCGAGCGGGTCACCGTTGAACGGGTGGGCGATGCGGTGCGGATGTCGGTCGCAGATGCCGGCCCCGGTGTGCCTCCCGAAGACCGGGAGGCGGTCTTTGACCGTTTCTCGCGTGGAACGTCGACGCCAAGCCGCGCATCCAGCGGCGGAACCGGCCTCGGTCTCGCGCTGGTGCGCGACCACGTGCTCGCGCACGGCGGAGCGTGCTGGTACGAGGATGCCGACAGTGGTGGAGCCTGCTTTGTCGTCGAGATTCCTGGAGCGTCACCGTGATGCGGAGAAGGTCCCTGATAAGCGTTGTGGTGGTTCCTCTGCTCGCCTTGTCGTTGACGGCGTGTGGTGTCTCTTCTGGAGACGGACCGCAGCCCATCGACTCCGACATTGCGGAGTTGCTGAAGCCCGAGGTCACGCCGACACCGGCAGAGACGACGAAGCAGCGCTTGTTGACGGTGACGTGGGTGCGCAGAGAGAAGCTGGTGCGAGCGGTCCGTCTCGGTGTTGCTGAGACTCGCCAGGAGCGGCTAGATGCTGCGCTCGACGTCTTGCTGAGTGGGCCGGGTCCGCGCGAGCAGACCAAGGGTTTCACGACGTTGCTGCCCCCCGATGTTGTGGTCCGGAGCGAAGTCAAGCGGGGACGCGCGGTCATCGCGATCGAGTTGGGTGCCGGGATCGAGCCAGGCGGCTTGCCGCTAGCTGCTGGCCAGGTGGCTGTGACGGCGCTGGCTGTGCCGCGGGTGCGTTCGGTGGTCTTTACCGTTGGCGGCTCCCCGACTGCGGTGCCGGTGCCGAGCACGCGTGGCCCCGGCCGAGACACCGCCCGCGTCGTTCGCGCGTCCGACTACAGGTCCGTCCTCGCCCGCTGACGCCACCAACTCACGTATCGAGCATTAGGCAGGCTCGTCCGGCACCAGGGACATTCGGCGGGTTTGGGGGTTACCCGTCGGCGCGCGGGTCACTGCCAGCGTCTAAGCGGGTCTCCGCGCCAGAGCCGGTCACCGAGATCGCGTGGGCGTGGCCCACCCGGGAGTCATGGCTTGCCAGCATTGTGCGCGGCCCGGAGTACGCGTCCAGCTCATGCAACATCGACGGGTCGATGTCGGACTCAACGTTGAGCATGTCGGCTGCGTCATCGGCCTCCCAAGCGCCAACGGTGAAGCGTGGCGCGCCGACTGCCTGCTGTGCGCTGTCACCCGCCATCAACCGCGAGAACACCTGCGTCAAAATCTGCGGCTGCACATGTCCCCCCATCGTCCCGACGACGAGCCGATCGCTGTCGGGAGTTTCCAGCGATTGCGCGAGCACGGGCGACAGGGTGTGCAGAGGGCGCTTGCCCGGTGCCAGCACGTTGGGAGAGCGCGGGTCAAGGACGAAGCAAGCACCACGGTCATGCATCAGCATCCCGGTGCTGGGCTCAAGGATCAGTGAGCCGAAGCCGTGAAAGAGACTTTGGATCAGCGAGACGCTTCGTCCTTCGTCGTCGGCGGCAACCACGGCAACGGTGTCGCCGTCCGGGTGCGCACTGGGCGTGCCATGCCTGGTTCGGGTGCCGTCGTCGGCGATGACGTCATCCGCAAGTTTCTGCAACGCAGCCGGCGTCAGGAGGTCCTCGACGGACTGGGTCATGAAGCGTGGGTCGGCAAGGATGGCGTCGCGTTCCTCCGAAACACGCAAGAATGCGCGCGCCAGCTGGTGAGCCGGCAGCCGTCGATGGATCGCTGTGTCTGGGTCGGTGGCGTCGAAGGTGTTCAGCAGTCCCAGCAGCCGTAGCACCAGGTAGGCCTGCGAGCTGGGACGCCCGGCCAGCACCTGCCAACCGTCGACGTCGACGTGCAGTGGCGCGGCCTCCTCGACCCGGAAGTCGCGTAGGTCGTTACGCGTCATCGGCACTCCGCGTTCGGAGAGCCCGGCACAGAGGGCAGCCGAGAGCTGGCCGTCGTAGAGGGCCGACGGGCCGGCATCAGCGAGAACGCCGAGCGTGCGCGCGAGCGCAGGTTGTCGCATCGTTTGCCCCGCGACGAGCGGCATTCCACCCGGACAGAGCACGGCGGCGAGATCTGGAAAGGCCCCCAGGGTTGGGATGGTCCCGGCGATCGACTCGGCGAGCCCGGCGGACACCGGGAAACCGCTCGCAGCCGCCTCCTCTGCGGCAGCCAACAGGTCGCGCCACGGCAATGCGGCACCGTGATCGGCAAGGGCAGACCACCCGCCGACCATTCCGGGAACGGTGACTGGAAGCGGGCCGTGTATCGGCATCTCGCTGTGTTTGCTGCGCACGGCATCCGGGTCGGTGGCGAGCAGCGCGCGTCCTGACGCGTCGATGAACGTGGTGCGCCCGTCTGGTTCGCGCACCAGGGCCAGGAGGTCGCCGCCGATGGCACAGCTGGCCGGGTACGCGACGGTGAGCACGGCCGCTGTGGCGAGCGCGGCGTCGATGGCGTTCCCGCCGGCTCGCACGGCGTCGAGCCCTGCATCGGTGGCCAACCGCAGCGGACTGGCGACGGACACCTGGGTCATGCGGTGGCTCCTGGGGACGGGTTGGTCACGCCGCCAGCGTAGGGGCCGTCGGGTCTGGTCTGGCGTTGAGCATGGGGTGTGTCACCGAGCGTGATCAACCAATAAGTGACGTCTGGGTGTACTTACGTGCGTTCCGATGACATTTGCCCGGATAAACGGCACTATCGCCCCACGAGCTCACGCGGGGGCAGGGTTCGGTAGATCTACTGCTCTTGGGTGTCGGGTGTTCCGGCGCTTTTGCTCCACGAGGGGGTTCTGTGTCCGACGAGACGCCGGAAGCGTCGCGCCCCCTGCCGTCGGACCTGCCTGCCGTCAGTCGGCTGGCGGCTGGCAACGCCCTGAGGGATCGGCTCAAGGACAAGGCGGGACTGGGACCGATTTCCGACGCTGCGGCGAGCTTTCTCTACGACTTCTTCGATGCCGACGAATCGGCTGTCTCGTTGCTCAAGGGTGAGTGGTTTCGCACTTTGGTCACGGTCAGGGCTGCCACTCCCGGCCAGTTGCAACACCCAGATGGCGACACGTACTCCGTGAAGCAGTACCCCAACGTCGCCCGATTGCTGACTTCCGGTAGCGGGTACGTGGCGTCCATCGGCAACGACGGTGGTGTTCCGGAGAGCCAAGACTTCCTGAGGCGCTACCGCATGACGACATGCATTGGGGCGCCGATCACTTATGGGGGCGACGTCGTCGGTGAGGTGTTCGTCAGCCGGGTGGCCGGCCGCTCGCACTACACCGGACGCGAGCTGGCGGGAGTGCTCGACCTCGCTCGGCAAATCGGTTATCGGATGGGACCGGCGGTGAAGGCGATGGACGCTAACGACGCCTCGTGGTGGCCCAACGACACTTCGGCCAGCGAGATTGGGGAGCTGGGCGACCACTAGCCTGACGCTGTCATCGAATAAGGGAGTGGAATGCGGCGGTCGGGGGTTACGTGGACGACGGTTGGTCTGGTGCTGCTCGCGGTCGTTGCCGTCTTCTTGGCGTTCGCTGCCCTGCGGAGCACTCGAGGGACTCCGGCGCCGAAACCGAGCGGATCGGCACTCGCGACGCCCAACGATGAACAGAAATCAGACGAGGACAAGAAGCCGAACGTCACTCCGTCGATGTCTGATGCTTTGCCCGAAACCATCGAGCCGCCGCTGCTGATGGTCGACACCAAGGTGGCCTATCGAGGAGGCACGGGGACGTGCCTCGGCGGGGCGTCCCTGGACCGCACGACCAACGGAGGAAACGCATGGCGTCCGCTCGAAGTGCCGGCGGAGGCGATCCTCGACATCCGCACCACCGGAGTCGACTCGGTCGAGGTGATCGGGGCCGACGATCGATGCCGCGTCCGGATGTGGACATCGGCTGACCAGGGAACGACGTGGTCGGCTCCGACGCCAGTGTCGGGCATCTTCGTGCGCCTCCCCGACACGACGCGAGACATCGCCACCCCATCGGGAATCGTGAAGAGCCCCTGCCCAGATCGTGACATCGCGCCACTGGCCGTCGGCGAGGTCTCGCCGACCGAGGGCGTCGTGCTATGCAGCAGCGGGGAAGTGATCACGACTGCAGACGGTGGGTTGACCTGGCAGGCGCAAACCCCAGTGGTCGGCGCGCAAGCGATCTCGTTTGAGGGGCCACTGCTGGGGTGGGTGCTGTTGCGTGACGGGGGCCGATGCCCGGGGCTTGAGACACAGGTGACGCAAGACGGCGGTACGGCTTGGGAGTTCGGTGGCTGCGTCGGGCCGACTCGGATCGAGGACGACCGCGTGCTGCCGTCGCTCTCGTTCGCGACTCCAACCGATGGTTGGGCCGATCTGGCCGGGCAGTCCTACCTTTCATCAGATGCCGGACTGACCTGGCAGTTGCCGAGCTAGACCTCGACGATCACAGTGCGCGGGCCGTCGTTGGTCAGTGCGACTTGCATGTCGGCGCCGAAGACCCCGGTGGTTACGTTCGCTCCGCGGCTCACAAGCGCCGCGACGACTGACTCGACCAGCGGTTCGCTCACCGGACGCGGTGCGGCAGCTGACCAGCTGGGGCGGCGTCCCTTCTTGAGGTCGGCGTACAACGTGAACTGACTCACCACGAGCACCGGTGCCCGATTATCGGACGCTGACTTCTCGTCGTCCATGATGCGTAGCTGCCAGATCTTCTGAGCGATCTTGTCGGCGTCGGCTTCAGTGTCGGTGTGCGTGACGCCGACGAGTACGACTAGCCCAGGGCCGTCGAAGCCGCCGACCCGTTCGCCATCGACGTGAACAACTGCCTTGGACGCCACCTGTACCACCGCTCGCATGGAGGCAGTCTCGCAGAGGCGCAAGTTGCGGTTCGATCTCATATCCACAAAGGTTCGGCTTCGCTGGTGGTCGACCTGATCGCTGACACTGTTTTCGCACCTAGCATCCATCGATATGGGAGACAAAGGGCGCGTCGTGTGGTGGGTTGCCGTCGGCACTGTCGTCGCCGTCGCGCTGGTTGCCGCAGGGGTCGCTGCTCTGTTGATGCGGTCGGCAAACGACTATCGACCCGAGGCTGGTGCCTACGGTCCCGGTGTCGACTTGTTGGAGCGGTGGTGGGATGCCGGAACTCGCGGTGACCTTGTCGCTGACCCCGATGTGGTCGCCACCGTGGAAAGGGCGACCCGCACAGCGATGGAGGATCTGGCGTCGGGTACCGCTGACGATCCGAGCTCGGGGTATGAGTTGGGCGGACCATCCCAGGTGGCCTTCGCCATTGACACTCCCGAGGGAGCATTCGGGTACGGCATCCAACACGCCACCTCGCTCTACCAAGGGCAGACGAACATCGTGCCGGACGTCTCGTTGCCGGTGGGTGTCGCGGTATGGCTCGATAAGGACGGCGAGGTGATCTGGAGCCAAGAAGACCCTCCGATCAGCCAGATGGAATCGGCAACCGGTCCTGGTACCGAACTCACTGCTGGTGCGTGGTCGAGCCCAGCGGCCACCGCCATGGTCCTGCTCGACACCGGCTACCCGATGACGCTGACGCCAGGAGTGCTCGATCCGGGCGCGAGCTCTGCGGCCGACCTGGTACCGGTTTTCGAGTCACAGCCGGTTGAGTTCGGCGATGCCGGATTTTCGGTTGTCGAGTTGGCGCCTGATGTGGTGCCCGGAACCGCCAACATCACCATCGACCGGCCGGAGAACCTGTCGAACTCGCCCGCGCTGCTCGGGACTCGTTTCGACTGGGCCCTGCACGAATCGGTGTCTAGCCCCGGGGGGGAACACGTCAAGTACCAGGCAATTGACGCTTTGACGCTGGACTTCGAGTCGGTGTATGGGTCGAACGCCGTGACGATCCCAGGAACTGAGGTCGCCATTCCCAAGGGACAAGAAGCCGAGCGGGCGGCGCGCGACTGGGTTCGGGGCCACGCCAGCTTGGAGATCCCCCGGTATCTGTCTAGCGGCCCGTTGCAGGGGCTATTGCCGAGTGGTGATCGGGTCCTGGTGATTTCGGTAGGCGATCCTGGAACTGCCTACGTGGCGGTGGTGATCGCCGCAGATGGCGGCACGACCGGTGAGCGCTGCGAGACGACGTCGGACCTTCTCACCGTTGCGTGCCGGTTACCGGGTGGCCAGGGTTGGGTGTTCGCCACTGACGACCCGTTCACCTGGTCCAACGAGACCTACGCAGCGGCCCTCGGAGCGGTCTCTGTTGGTCAGAAGGCGCACGGTGTCGAGACCAGGGCTGCCGTTGTGGAGCCGGGATCGGTGGTCCGTGTCACACCGGAAGACGGAAAGCCCATGCGCATCTCGCTGGGCTGACCGCATCGCAGCCACGTCAGCACGGTGTCGCGGCGTCAGCGGCCGAAGAGGCCCTTCTTCTTCTTCTTGTCGCTGTCCTTGCTCACCGGGGAAGACACCGGTGACGAGACTGTGGTCGGGGCGTCGGATGCGTTGTCGCCGAACCCACCGAGGCTGGCCAGTTCACGCAGCAAGGCAGCTGTGTCAACAGAGGGCTCTGGGTCCGGTGACGGTTCACGTTCGAGAACCTCGACGACTTCGATGGTCTCGATTGGTTCCGGTGATGGCGCAGGGTCGTTGCCGAGGTCGGCGAAGGACTTCGCGATGCTCAGGATCTCGGCTGCTGCCAGTGCGGCGGCCTGCCGATCACGTTCGGCTGCTGCCGCGTGGGCCGCTTCTTCCGCGTGAAGTCGGGCCGCTTCCTCAGCCGCTTCGCGTGCGGCTTCTTCTTCGGCTTCGCGGCGTGCGGCTTCCGCTTCAAGACGCGCCGCTTCCTCAGCCGCTTCGCGTGCGGCTTCGGCTTCACGCTCTGCGGCGGCTTCGGCCTCTCGCTTGGCGGCGGCTTCGGCTTCAAGACGCGCCGCTTCCTCAGCCGCTTCGCGTGCGGCTTCGGCTTCACGCTCTGCGGCAGCTTCGGCTTCAAGACGCGCCGCTTCCTCAGCCGCTTCGCGTTCGGCGGCTTCTTCGGCCTCTCGCTTGGCGGCGGCTTCCGCCTCAAGGCGCGCGACTCTCTCAAGCTCGGCGCGGTCGGCCTCTTCCCGCCGCCGACGTCGACGCTCCTCTTCCTCGCGGAACTCTTGTTCGAG
The DNA here is from genome assembly GCA_027118455.1 of Actinomycetes bacterium. GTDB lineage: Bacteria > Actinomycetota > Actinomycetes > JAHEKZ01 > JAHEKZ01 > JAHEKZ01. The sequence goes on along the minus strand of JAJAYZ010000036.1, from coordinate 2,679 downwards.
GCGCTGCTGCTCGGCGGCCTGCTCGGCGAGCCGCGCTGCCTCTGCCTCGGCACGCTTGCGCTCCTCTTCGGCCAACACGGCGGCGTGGGCGTCCCAGGCCTCGGCTTCGACACGGACCCGCTCACCTTCGAGCCAGACCACGTGGTCGACCCATGCGGCAGTCTCGTGCGTCGTCCGGTGCCACTCGAGATACTTTCCGTGGACGAGCCAGGCTTCTTCCTCGACGAAGCGGCGCTCGGCCTCCAACACCTTCGCGTGCGCCGCCCAGGCCTCGACCTCGACGGAGCGGCGCTCAGCCTCCAACACCTTCGCGTGCGCCGCCCAGGCGTCAGCTTCGACGCGCAGGCGCTCAGCGTCCATCCAGGTCTGGTGGTCGGCCCAGGCCTCAGGTTCGACGCGCAGGCGCTCAGCAGCGAGCCAAGCCTTGTGGTCCTTCCAGGCTTTGTTCTCGACGGCCTTGCGCTCCAGCTCGAGCCGCTCGGCCAGCTCGCGCCCTGACTCATCGAGCCAGAGGGCGTGAACCTCCCACGCCTCGGCTTCGACGCGGACGCGATCGGCGTCCATCCAGGTCTGGTGGTCGGCCCAGGCGTCAGCTTCGACGCGCTTGCGCTCTACTGCGAGCCAGACCTTGTGGTCCTTCCACGCCCGGTGCTCCATGGCCTTGCGCTCGGCCTCCAGTCGGACCGTCTCGGCGGTCTGACGTTCGGCGAGCCATGCCTTGTGCTCAACCCAGGCTGTCTCTTCTGAGCGGCGACGTTCGTCCTCGAGCCACTGGTAGTGCGAGAGCCAAGCCTCGGCCTCAGCCGCGACCCGCTGCTCGTCGAGCCACGCGGCATGTGCGGCCCAGGCAGCGGCTTCTACCCCGCGAGCCTGCTCGGTGAGCCACGCCTCGTGCTCCAGCCAGGCCTCGACCTCGGCCGTGAGCCGTTCCTCCGCCTCGCGGATCTGACGCTCAGCGGCCAGCGCTTCCTCGTCGATGACCGGCAGCGCGGGCTCAACGGCCCCGTCCTCGTCGGCCTCCAGTGCTGCAGCGGCGTCCGCCAGTGATGTTCCAGCCCCAGGTGGGGTGACGGTTTTGAAGAGGTCACCCAGTGCAGCAGTGATCTTCTTGACGGCGCCGGCGAGCTCGTCGCCGGCGGGGTCAGGGGCCGGTTCGAACGCGGGGCGCTTGCCGCGGGCGTCCTCGAGCGATGTGACGGATGCGACTGGTTCATCGTCGGGCAGCTCGACATCGATCAGGCCGCCGTCCATCAGAGCGCGCACGACGTGAGCGGCTTCGTAGACGGTGAAGCCGCACTCGGCGGCGAGGTCGGCGATGTCGCGGTTTCCGTCGACCTTGCACAGCAGCGCCCAGTCGGCGCTGGAGAGGACGACATCGGCGGCGCCGTCCGGACGCGCTGACAACATCGGGATCCCGCGTTCGCCACCGATCAGCGCGATCAGCTCGCTCCATCGGTGCCGACGCATCTCGACCTCGGAGAGCAGCTCACGGACGGTACTTGGCGGGGCGACGTCCTGCCTGGTCTTCTTGGTCTTGCGGAACTTGTGCGCGGCAACGGGCCACTCCAGCAGGGCAGCCATGGCGTCGCGCAGCTGTTCGATGACGAAGGCTTCGACCACAGCACGTTCGACGTAGCCGAGGTGGACCAGCAGCTCGCCGAGCCGCCAACCCTGAAGCTCATTGGTCTGGACATCGAGGGCGGAGGTCAGGGCTTCGGGGGACAGATCGCCCGACGCGATCAGACGGGCGCCGAGCTGGGCGCGGCGGCCGGGGACGAAGACGGAGTAGACCGAGCCGTCCTTGAAGTAGACCTCGGCCTGCTCACCGGCCGGGTCGGTGACCGTGAGGCAGCCGGACGCGGCAGCGCCGCCGAGCTCGATAAGGACGTGCTCAACGGTGGACGTCATGACCTGCGTTGAAGACAACGGTGTCGGACCCCCTCCATTTGAGCAGGCGCACGGCCGGCACGACAGGACATGTGGCTTCAGCCGATCGCCGCATGGCCGAGCCGCCGTGAGGCGAGGGCTCGACACCTATTCCTTCGGCACGTCAGGACCGTTCGTTGAGCCCGCCGCCGCGGCAGATTCACTGGATCGGCCCTACGGCGCCCGGATCGGACGGTGTCGTGGCAGGATCGCCCGCATGGCCCACCCAGCGCAGACCATGATCACGGTCGCCCCCACCGGGGCCGAGTCGAGCAAGGCTGACGTCCCGGCCCTGCCGGTCACCCTGGGCGAGCTCATCGCCACCGCCCAGGCCTGTGAGGCGGCCGGTGCCGCGATGATCCACCTGCACATCCGTGACGCCGACGCGCAGCCAACGCTCGACCTCGAGCGGCTGAAGGAAGCAGTTGCCGCGGTCCGTGCTTCGAGCAACCTCGTCGTCCAGCTGTCGACCGGCGGCTCGGTGCACGACGGGTACGAGCCACGCCTCAGGGTCCTGGACGCCGAGCCCGACTCGTGCTCGCTGACCTGCGGAACGGTGAACTTCGGCGACGAGGTCTTCATGAACAGCTGGCCGTTCATGGTCGAGCTCTACCAGCTGACCCAGGAGCGCCAGATCGTTCCGGAGTTCGAGCTCTTCGACCTTGGTCACGTCACAGCGCTCAACCGGCTGCTCGACAAGTTCGGGGCCCCCTACGGTGGACAGGTGCACTGTGACCTCGTGATGGGCGTGGC
>JAJAYZ010000035.1 GCA_027118455.1 Actinomycetes bacterium | reverse complement strand
CCCCCCCCCGCCCTCGCCCGGGGCCCCCCCCCCCCCCCCGGACATGCGTTCGGTGGCAAGCGCGGTCATGACGCCACCTCATCCGGAACTTCCTTGCCGGCCATCGACATCAGGGCCGGTAGCGGCAACTCTTTGCCGGGCAGCAGGACGTTCCAGTAGATCCAGCGGAACATCAACTTGCCCCAGTGGTTGAGCTCGGTCTCCTTGAGGAGGCTGAACGGTCCGACGCCTGGGAGCGGGTACTTGCCCGTCATCGGTTCGGTGTCGTAGTTGAAGTCGATCAGCATGCCCTTGCCATTGCCGGACTCGATGAAACAGTTGGCATGGCCGTCGAACTTCTCGTCCATCGCCATGCCATCGATATGCCGGAGGAAGTTGTGCGTGAAGACGTCAACGGCGAAGTGTGCGACAGACCCAGCCTTCGATGCGGGGATGTTCGAGGCGTCACCGATGGCGAAGATGTTGTCGAACTGCGTCGACTGGAAGGTGTGCTTGTCGACCTTGACGTAATTGAGATCATCACCGAGGCCGGACCTGGCCACGAAGTCTGCGCCCATGTTCAGCGGGATCGTGACCAGCAGGTCGAACGGCACCTCGCGCTCGTCGTAGGAAACGAGGGTCTTCGTCTTCGGGTTGATGCTCTCGACCATGAAGTCGGCCTCGAGTGCAACCTTACGCGCGTCAAGCATGCCACCGAGGTGCTTGGAGGCAATGGGCTTGGTGAAGGCGCCGGGGAGGGGTGTCACATAGACGATCTCGACCTGGTCGCGAATCCCGTTCTCGCGGAAGAACGAGTCGGCCAGGAAGGTGAACTCGAGCGGTGCAACTGGGCACTTGATGGGCATGTCCACGATGTGCACGACCAGACGCCCGCCCTCCCACGTCTTGAGCTTCTCGCCAAGGGCGGTGGCTCCTTCGTGGGTGTAGAACTCGTGGATGCTCTTGCGCCACTCACCCTCGTCCATTCCGGGAGTCTCGGCTGGACGCGGCGTCGTGCCAGTGGCGATCACCAGCTGGTCGTACTCGAGCGCCGTCCCGTCCGCGAGCAACACGTGGCTCACCTCGGCATCGACCCGGTCGATTTCGCCGTGAACGAGGTCGACACCCTCAGGGATGAAGCGCTTGGTGGGCCTCACGACCTCTTCGGGGCGGTAGGTGCCGAAGGGGATGAAGAGGTACCCAGGTTGGTAGTAGTGGACGTCACGCTGGTCGACAACGGTAATCTGCCACTCATCGCGGGCAAGGCGGGGGCGGAGTTTGTTGACCACCATGGTGCCGGCGGTGCCCCCGCCGAGTACGAGCAGGCGCTTCATCGTGCCCTCCCGAGTCTTCGTGGGTTCTCCACCAGGACTTGCGATCCGTTGGTGACCTCCAGAACCAACGGTAGGGTCCGGACTCGATACCCCCCAGGGTATATAGTCCTGGCACTCTCGGGACCAAAGTCCCTACGGAAGTGCCGCGGTGCATACCCTGGACACGTGGCAGGAGCGGACGAGAACAGCAGCCCCTCCCGAAACGCGCGAGCCCTTCCCAAGGCGCACCTGCACCTCCACTTCACCGGGGCGATGCGGCACACCACATTGCTGGAGCTCGCCGAGCGCCACCACGTCCACCTGCCCGAGGCCTTGATGTCGGACGATCCACCGGAACTGCGGGCCACCGACGAACGCGGCTGGTTCCGGTTCCAGCGGCTCTACGACACGGCCAGGTCGGTGCTCCGTGATCCGGACGACATTTTCCGCCTCGTCCGCGAGGTGGCTGAGGACGAGGTTGCCGATGGGTCACAGTGGCTCGAGATCCAAGTCGATCCCTCTGGCTACTCCATGCGTTTCGACGGCCTCACCGCCACCTTCGAGCTGATGCTGGACGCGGTGCGCGCAGCATCGGCGTCCACCGGACTGGCGATCGGGGTGATCGTCGGCGCCAATCGCACCCGCCACCCTCTGGACGCCCGCACGCTTGCCCGGCTCGCGGTGCGCTACGCCGAAGACGGGGTCGTGGGCTTCGGGCTCGCCAACGACGAGCGCCGTGGTCGCGCCGACGACTTCGCCGAGGCATTTCGGATCGCCCGCAACGCCGGTCTGGCCGGCGTCCCCCACGGCGGCGAGCTTCTGGGAGCCGACAGTGTTCGCAGCTGCCTCGACGTTCTCGGCGCAGCCAGGGTGGGACACGGAGTGCGCAGTGTCGAGGATGCCGATCTGGTGAAGCGTCTCGCTGACGACGGAGTGGCTCTGGAAGTCTGCCCGGCTTCGAACGTGGCGCTGGGGGTCTACGACACCCTTGCCCATGTGCCCGTCCGCACACTGGTGGAAGCGGGCGTACCGGTGGCCCTGGCTGCCGACGACCCGCTGCTCTTCGGGTCGAGACTCACTGCCCAGTACGAGACCGCTCGCGACGTGCACGGCTTTGACGACGATGGGCTGGCCGATCTCGCGAGGTCTTCGGTCAACGCGTCATTGGCCCCGGCGTCTCACCGCAAGACGATCCTGGCTGGCATCGACGCCTGGCTCTCCGCCCTCCGGTAATCGGCGGCCTTTGAGCTGTAACGCTCCGTCAGAGATCGACGCCGACCAGCGTGGGTTCGGGGTGCAAGGTCACGCCGAACCTGTCGCGGACGCCAGACCGCACGGTGCGAGCGAGAAGCAAGATGTCTCCGGTGGTGGCTCCCCCGCGGTTGGTGACGGCCAGCGTGTGTTTGGTCGAGAGGGTCGCGGCACCGGTGCCAACATCGTCGCCGAAGCCCTTCGAGAATCCGGCTTGCTCGATCAGCCAGGCCGCTGACGTCTTCACGCGCCCGTCGTCCTGCAGCCACTGGGGAGCGTCGGCTGGAACATCGGGCTGTGCGAGTACCGGGTTGGTGAAGAACGAACCGACCGACCAGGTGTCTTGGTCGGCGTCGTCGAGCACCATTCCCTTGGCGCGACGTAGGTCGAGCACAGCGGCACGCACGTCGGTGAGCGGGGCGGATTCGCCGAGCCCGACAGCAAGACGCCGAGCCAGTTCGGTGTAGCGAACAGGCGCACCCTGTCGGGACGCCCGGAGTCCAAGCCGCACCGACAGCACCACGAACCTGTCAGGGTAGGCCTTGAACACACTGGTTCGGTAACCGAACCCGCAGTCGGCAGCGGTCATGGTGTGGGTGCGATCGGTCATCCGATCGAAGACGTCGACACTTACCACAACATCCGCCACCTCTTGACCGTATGCGCCCACATTCTGAATCGGCGTCGCTCCGACCGAACCCGGAATGCCCGAGAGCGCCTCGATCCCCGTCCACCCCTCCACGACGCAGCGCGCAACGAGTGCGTCCCATGGCTCACCCGCATCCACGTCGATGAGCACGCGCTCAGCGTTGCCGCCGACCTCAACCCCGCTGGAACGCACTGCGATCACGGGGACGTCGACCCCGGCGTCGGACACCACCAGGTTCGACCCGCCACCCAGAACGAGACAGCCATGACGCCCTTCGCCCCGCACCACGTCGACCAACTCGTCGCGCGTCGATGCTTCGATGAGGCGCGCCGCTCTTCCGCCGACCCGGAGGGAGGTCAGCGAGGCGAATGAGACGTCTGTGCGCTCGAGCATCAGGCGAGTTGGACGACGGCGCGCGCCATGCCGAGTACCCTCACGCCTTCGCAGGTGGCGGTCAGCTCAACCTTGACGCGCCCGGCGTCAAGAACCTCGATGACCTTGCCGCTGACGTCAACAGTGGCGCCGGCATCGTGGTCAGGAACGGGTACCGGCTTGGTGAACTTGGTGCTGTACTCGATCACTGCTCCCGGGTCACCGCACCAGTCGGTAACCACCCGCACCGCCTCGGCCATCGTGAGCATGCCGTGGGCGATCACGTTCGGCAGACCGACCTCGGTGGCGACTCGCTCGTTCCAGTGGATGACGTTGAAATCGCCCGAAGCACCGGCGTACTTGACGAGGTTGACCCGGAGCAGCGTGAAGGACTGCGGCGGAAGCTCAGTGCCGACCTCGACATCGTTGACGCCAACAGTTGCAGCCAACGATCAACCCTCCACGGCTCGGGCGACGAGCGTGGCGAAGACTGAGACAACCGGGGCTCCGGCTTGGTCAGCAACGTCGCTTCGAATCGTCAGGATGTCGTTGCCAGCCATCGTCCGTGCCGAGTGAACCGATGCAGTCGTTTGCAGCACCTCTCCGGCAACAATGGGGCGGGTAAACTGAAACTTTTGGTTGCCATGAACGACGCGAGAGAACTCGAGGCCGAGCTCGGGGTCGTCGATGACGGCGAGCTGCGACCCGCGCGTCACCACGACAGCGAAGGTGGGGGGCGCGACCAGATCACCGTGGCCGAGCGCCTCCGCGGCACCGACGTCATGGTAGGCGGGGTTCTCGTCGCCGACTGCCGCAGCAAACTCGCGGATCTTCTCGCGTCCTACCTCGTAGGTCTGCGGCGGGTACTGCTTGCCGACGAGCTCGATATTGAGCGCCATGCTCAGCCCATCCCTCCGAACTGGCCCCCGGTGACCGGGGGCGTGACCCCTAAGACGTGGTCGCCGTCGGGCGAGGGCAAGAACGCCGTCGCTGCGGCGATATCCTCCGGCTGCCCGTAGCGGCCGAGTCTGATCATGCCGCGGATGGACTCACCGATCTCAGGGGGGGATCCCGACTTCACTCCCCGCGCCCTTCTCCGCCGGTTAGATGGCCTGACCCGGATTACCCGAGAGAGCCGCAACCGACGACGTGACCACGATCCTGCGCTGGTGGTCGACGACGTCCTTTCGGTGAGACACCTCCGGGCGCGGAGTGGTCACCGCGTCACCCGACCGCTACTAGCGAGTCTCGCGGTGCTCGGTGTGCTTGCCGCAGTTGGGACAGAACTTCTGCAGCGAGATCCGGTCGGGGTCGTTCCGACGGTTCTTCTTGGTGATGTAGTTGCGGTTCTTGCAGTCCGCGCAGGCCATCGTGATCTTCGGCCGAACGTCGCTCTTGGCCACCGGGACTCCTAGGGTTGCTTTTGGGTGTTGCTGGACTGCCTACCTGCTGAGTAGCGGAGGCCGGATTTGAACCGGCGACACAGCGATTATGAGCCGCTTGCTCTGCCAACCTGAGCTACTCCGCCGACCGAACCTGACGCCGCGACCGGTGAGGATCGATGGCCAGGCCCCGAGCCCCAATACGGAATCGAACCGTAGACCTTCTCCTTACCATGGAGACGCTCTACCGACTGAGCTATTGGGGCCTCACTCGGCTTCCCGAGCGGAGACAGGTTACACGGGGCCGACGCCGCTGGAGAAATCGGCCTCACGCGCCACTATCGCGACCTCACCTTGGCGGCCACTATTCGCGTATGGCGAACTCCCTGCTCTCCGTCGCATTCACGAACTCGTTCCTGTCCATCGCCTGCCGAAGGCAGCATCCTCTCCATCGGGTCCATCGGGTCCATCGGGTCCATCGGGTTGGCAGCCAGCATTGCCTCGGTCGGATCGATGGCTTCGCTCCTGTCGATCGGCTCGGCAGGATCGCCTCCTCGTCCCCGTCGGCGGCGGGCTCCTGGGTCGCCATGGGGGCTCCAAGGGGCGCTGGCGCCTGATGGCGGCAGTCGTGGGACTGGCCACCTTGGCGACGCTCGTGGCGGCAAATAGCCGCCGAACGTAAGAACCCCCGACCGTGGTCGGGGGTTCTTACGTTGTGGCAGGTGTTGGGTTCGAACCAACGTAGGCTGAGCCGGCGGATTTACAGTCCGCTCCCTTTGGCCACTCGGGCAACCTGCCAGGCTTGCCGCGCTGGGCGGCGGACGACAACAATACCGCAGCCACCCATCGCGCATACGCTGACCATTCAGTACCCCAGACCGGACCGGAAGGAACCCCATGGCCTCGGAGTCCTCGTTCGACATCGTCAGCAAGGTCGACCGTCAGGAGATCGACAACGCGTTGAACCAGACGGTCAAAGAGCTGAGCCAGCGCTACGATTTCAAAGGCACCGGCGCGTCCATCGAGTGGCAGGGCGAGATGGGGATCGAGGTCAGGGCCAACTCCGAGGAGCGAGTCAAGGCCGCCATCGACGTATTCAAGGACAAGCTGGTCAAGCGCAAGGTGTCGCTGAAGCACCTCGACGCCGGCGACCCCGCCGTATCGGGCAAGGAGTACAAGATCAGCGGGACGCTCTCCCAGGGCATCAGCCAAGAGAACGCCAAGAAGATCGGCAAGATCATCCGCGATGAGGGCCCCAAGGGCATCAAGGCCCAGATCCAGGGTGACGAGCTCCGGGTGACGAGCAAGAGCCGCGACGACCTTCAAGTCGTCCAGCGGCTGCTCGACGGCAAGGACCTTGAGGTGGCGCTGCAGTACGTCAACTATCGGTAGCGGTTCACTGCTGCGTCCCAGCGTGTGACACCGGTTCGAAATGACCGAACCGGTGTGACATGGCCCCGATTGGGTGGGTGGGGTGGGTCAGGCTTTGTCGCGCCTGATTTCGCGCACCACGTGGTGGCCCGGCATCCCTGTGACGCCGCCCCCAGCATGGGTGGCGCTCGAGCCTTGGTACAGCCCCCTGATCGGAGTTCGGTAGTCGGCGTACCCAACGGCTGGGCGCATGTGGAAGAGCTGGTCGACGGTGAGCTCGCCGTGGAAGATGTTGCCACCGATCAGGCCGAAGTCTCGCTCCATCTCATGTGGGCCGATGATCTGCTCGTGCAGGATCGAGTCCTTGAAGCCAGGGGCCACCGCGTCGAAGCGGTCGTAGAGACGGTTGGCGTAGGCCTTGAGCTCGTCGTCGTGGGGTTCCTTGCTCCATGACTCGGGGACCCACTGGGTGAACATCGACATGATGTGCTTGCCCTCAGGGGCAAGGGTTCGGTCGAACACCGTCGGGATCTCGGTGTCGGAGAACGGAAGCGTTGCCGGCTTCCCTGCCCTGGCCTCCTGGAACGCGGTCTCGAGGTACTCGAGGTCGTCCATCATGAAGATGGCGCCGCCATGGATGTCCTTGTCGAACCCTGGGTCGGCGGTGAACTCCGGAAGCCGGTCAAGGGCAAGGTTGATCTTCACCGTCCCCGACCGGGATCGCCAGCGCTCGATGTCGTGAACGAAGTCGTCCGGCAGGTGGTGGCGTTCGATCTGGTTCAAGAACGTGATCTGTGGGTGGCAGGTCGTGACCACCAGGTCGGCAGAGATCTCCTCACCGTCGTCCAGCACAACGCCGGTGGCCCGGCCATCCCTGATGGTGACCTGGCTGACCGGGGAGTTCACCCGGATCTCCGCGCCGAAAGACTCTGCAGCCATCCGGCAGGCGTCGGCGACCGCACCCATACCGCCCTCGGGCATCCCCCAGGACGACACCTTGCCCTCGGCTTCTTCGCCGACCGAGTGGTGCATCAGGACGTAGGCGGTTCCTGGGCTCATCGGGCCGGCCCAGGTACCAATGATCCCGTTCACGGCCAGCGATCCGAGCACCACCGGGTTCTCGAACCAGCGGTCGAGCAGGTCAGCAGCGCTCATCGTGAAGAGCCTGGTGATGTCGGCAACGGTGCGCTCGTCGATCTGCTTGCGGAGCGTCCAGGCCAGCTGCCCGAGATCCTTGATGTCGCCGATCTTCTTGGAGCCAACGTGCGGCGGGGTCTTGTCGAGCAACGGGTGCAAGATGCCGGCGATCCGGCCGATCCACTCGAAGTACGGGCCGTAAGCGTCGGCGTCCTTCTTGGAGAACTGGGCGAACGAGTCGTACTGGCGGGGACCGTCGCTGATCAGAGATCGACCGTCGGGCGTCGGTAGGTAGCCGAGACCGAGTGGGTTGATCTTGTAGCCGTACTTGGCCAGCTGAAGGTCTCCGAGGATGTACTCCGGCATCAGGCTCATCGTGTACGACAGGGTCGTCACCTTGAACTCGGGAGCCTCCGGCCATGGCTGGCTGGTATCGGCTGCACCACCTGTCTTGTGACGGGCCTCGAGCACGACCACCCGCTTACCGTACTTCGCGAGGTACGCGGCTGCTACGAGCCCGTTGTGTCCTCCACCGATGACGACGGCGTCATACCGCTGAGCCATGAAGACCTCCACTGATCAGTCTTCCGATGTTACTGACTGACTGATCAGTTAGTCAATCACCGGTAGCCGGCCATCTCTTCCAGACGCGCGACGCGGTCGGCGGTCGGTGGGTGCGTCGAGAAGAGCTTGGTCATGCCACTGGCCCGGAACGGGTTGGCGATCATCAGCGCGCTGGCCGTCTCCAGCTCCGGTTCCGGACGCAGCGGCGCAGCCTGCGTCCCTTGCTCAAGCTTTCGAAGCGCAGAAGCCAGTGCCATGGGGTCGCCGGTGTACTCAGCCCCTGACTGGTCGGCCTGGTACTCGCGCGACCTGCTGATCGCGAACTGGATCAGTGACGCCGCAATCGGCCCGAGAATCATCAACGCCAGCGAGCCGATGATGTTCCCCCGGTCGCGGTCGCCCCCGATCGGCAGCAACCAGGCAAACTGTGCAACGAACATGATCACTGCGGCCATGGTCGCGGCAACCGATGCGATGAGAATGTCTCGGTTGTAGACGTGGGCGAGTTCGTGGGCCAGGACGCCCCGCAGCTCACGTTCGTCGAGTAGTTGCAGGATGCCTTCGGTACAACAGACCTTGGCGTTCTGCGGGTTGCGACCGGTGGCGAACGCATTGGGCGCCATCGTTGGTGACAGGTAGAGCTGGGGCATCGGCTCGCCCTGCTGCATGGCGAGGTTCTGCACGATCCGGTACATCGTTGGCTGCTCGGCTTCGGTCACCGGGCGGGCCTTCATCGCGCGAATCGCGAGCGAGCCACTGTTCCAGTACGAGAATGCGTTCATTCCGAGCGCGATGACGAAGGCGATGACCAAACCCTGGGTACCGCCGAGCCATAGGCCGATCAGCATGATGACGGCGGCCATCAGTGCCAAGAGGAAGGCGGTCTTGACTCCGTTGAAGTAGCGGTTCATGACTCCACTCATACCATCTGCGGCTGAGAAACACCTGTGGATGTCAGAGTCGGTCGACCAGGCCGAGAGCCAGTGATGGAGCGAGCGAGAAAGCCACGGTCAGGGCCACACAAACGGCGACGGCGACCGTCGAGGTCCACGACCTAACCGCCAGTCGGTGCGTCAGGCCCTCGTCGTCGGCAGTCTCCGAACGCGCGAAGAGCAGCGCGGCCCACACCAGGTAGTAGGCCAAGCCGATGACCGTAGCAACAGCCATGACGACCGCGAGCCACCACAGCCCGGCATCGACCGGGACGACCAGCACCCGAACCTTCACCAGCAGGCCGATCAACCCAGGTGGCAGACCGGCGAGGCTCGCGAGGAAGAAGGCGAGCGAAACAGCCAGCCATGGGCTGCGCCACGCTAGCCCTCGGTAGTCAGCAAGCGACTCGGCACCGTCTCGCCTGGCCACCACCGAGACAACCGCAAAGGCGCCCAGGTTCATGGCCGCATAAGCAACTAAGTATCCGATGACGGCATCGGTGACTTCTGGACCCCACACGACCGAGCTGGTCACAGCTCCAAGCGGCACCAGGATGTAGCCGGCCTGAGCAATCGACGACCAGGCCAGTAGCCGTACCGCGTGCCGCTGCTTCAGGGCCACTGCGTTGCCGATGAGCATCGTCAGCCCGGCCAAAACGCCGACGACCGGAGCCCAGACCTCACTCCACCCTGCGAAGGTCCAGGTAACGAGCAGGAGCGCCGCAAACCCCGCGGTCTTGGAGACCACCGAAAGGTATGCGGCAACAGGAGCTGTCGCACCCTGGTAGGTATCGGGCGCCCACGCGTGGAAGGGCACCGCCGCAATCTTGAAGCCGATCACGGCCAGCACCATGACCAGTCCAGCGGTGCCCAACGGAGTGGGATCGGTGAGAGTTGCAGCAGCGGCCAGTTGCTCGAACGAGACGACACCCGTCGTTCCGTACAACAGTGATATCCCGTAGAGCGACACGGCAACGGAGACGATCGAGAAGATGAACGCCTTCAGCGCTGCCTCGGCCGCCCGCGGTTCGCCCCGCCTCAGTGCGACGAGCGCAAAGGTGGGCAGGGACACCACCTCGAGTGCCACGATCAGGGTCACCAGGTCGGTGGTTGCTGGAACCAGAACTGCGCCAGACGCCGAACAGAGAATGAGAAAGACGAACTCTCCGCCTGGAATGGTTCCGTCGGACACATCTCCCGAAGCCATCAGCAGCACAACAGCGGTGCTCACCAGCACGATCAACTGCAGCGCGACCGCCAGAGGGGAGACTACGTAGGCGCAGGCTGCGTCGGCGCCATTGCAGAGGGTCTGTTCGCCACTTGCCAGAACCGCGAGAGGCGTGGCCACCACCAATGCAGTCAGGCCGACACCAAGGGCAACCTGACCCCGCCCGGTGACCAGCTCGGCCACCAGCGCCAGGAGAGCGCCGACCGCAACAACCAGAGTTGGGGACAGTGTCAGGAGGTCGATCGACTGGATGGTCATGGCAGCGCACCTGCTACCGACTCCACCACGACGCGGACCGCCGGTTCGGTGACCTGCAAGAGCAGGAAGGGCGCGACACCAAGGATCACGATGAGCGCAACAAGCGGGGTCCAGGACAGCCATTCGTCAGTGGCAACGTCGTCCAGCAGTGTCTCGGGCGCCGGACCCTGACCAACGCGCCTCAGCACCTTGAGGAAGTACGCAGCTGCCAGCACCATGCCCATAGCAGCCAGCACGAGCAAGACTCGATAGAACAACCGTTCCGGCACGAGTGGGTGGTACGCGCCAACGAGCGCGAGGAACTCTCCCCAGAAGCCAGCAAGGCCGGGCATCCCGAGGCTAGCTACCGCCGCAAAGCCTAGGAGGAATCCCAGTCGGGGCGCGGAGGCATACAAAGAACGAGGAAGGTCGGCAAAGGCAGTACTGCCGGTTCGCTGCTTGATACCCCCCACAACGAAGAACAACAGGCCGGTGATCAGTCCGTGGGCGATGTTGCCGAAGAGAGCAGCGTTGATGCCAACGACCGAAAGGGTCGAGATACCGAGGAGCACAAAACCCATGTGCCCCACTGATGAGAACGCGATCACGCGCTTCAGGTCGTCCTGCCCGTAGCTTGCCAGGGCACCATAGAGAATCCCGATAACAGCAAACGCCGCGAGATAGGGAGCGATGCTCACCATTGCATCCGGAAGGGTCGGGACGACGATGCGCACCATCCCGTATGTACCCATCTTCAGCAGCACCCCCGCCAGAAGCACCGAACCAACCGTTGGCGCCGCAGTGTGGGCGTCCGGAAGCCAGGTGTGCAGTGGCCACATCGGCGTCTTCACAGCGAGGCCACCCAGGATCAGCAGAGCGGCGGTCAGCTGTGCGCTTGTCGACATCTGCGCACCCAAGCCGTTCGCAAGCGCAACCATGTCGGCTGACCCGGTCTCGACGATGACGACGAGGAAGCCCAGCAGCATGACGACCGATCCGAGCACGGTGTAGAGGATGAAGGTGTTAGCCGAGCGGCGGCGCTCGCCGCTTCCCCAAAAAGCAATAAGGAACCACATAGGCGCGAGTACTACCTCGAAGAAGAGGAAGAAGAGAATGAGGTCAAGCGCCATGAAGGTGCCGAGCATCCCGACCTGCAGCAGTAGAAGCAGACCGACGAATGCGCGAGCTCGCCCTGGCTCGGCGACACGCCGCACCGCGTATACCGCCGCACACCACCCCAGCAGCGAGGTCAAGACTACCAACGGCAGCGAGATGCCATCGACGCCAATTCGGAAGTCGACGAGAAGCTCGGGGATCCAGCTGTGCTCGACAACCATCTGCATGGAGCCGGACTGTGTCTGGCTGAACTGCGCCATGACCAGGAGCGTCAGCAGAAGGCCAGCCGACTGCACACCAACCCCGAACCATGTGGCCCAACGCTCAGCGCCACGTCCGGCAAGCAGCATCGCCAAGGCACCCAGAAGGGGGACAACGAGAAGAGCAGGCAGCAACCACGACGAGGTCATGTGGCTATCGCCACCAGCATGACGACGATGGCGACAACCACTGCGGTCACAGCGCTTGAGACGTAGCGCTGCACGTCCCCGCGATAGGGGCGCTGCAGCAACGAGCCGGCCCTCAACGTTCCAACGCCGACCCCCGAGACCGACCGCTGAATCGCTGATCGGTCAAAGGCGGTCACCCAACCGACAACGACGAGGAACGGACGGACGACCAACCCTTGGTAGACCGCATCAAAGCCAAACCCTGCAGCCACAAAAGAGCCAGCGCGACCACGCGCGAACGTCTCGCGGTGACGGAAGACCAGGGCGGCGCCGGCACCGACGATGACCGCGACTACCGACAGCACGACGGTCGCGACTTCGGGTCTCAATGCCTCAGCCGTCCCGAGCGGCTCCGTCACGGTGGCCTGAATCCAGGTCGGAAGCCAAGCACGCTCAAGAGCGCTGAACCCGAAGACGACGGCAGGAACCACCAGCACCACGAGGGGTACGAACATCACTGCCGGCACCTCTCGAACGCCAGAGCTGGAGTCTCGCCGTGGGCCAGACCAGGTCAACAGCCACAGTCGCTGCGCATATGCGGCAGTCACCGCGATGGTGAGGATGGAAACCACCAGAACCGTCCAGCCCACCCACGAGGCGACTTCCGCATCACCGTGTGCCGCGTGTTCGGCTGCAACCAGCACGGACTCTTTGCTGAAGAACCCGGCGAGCGGGAAAACGCCGACCAGGGCCAGCAGACCAATCGTCATAGTGATGAAGGTGACCGGCATCGACCGGCGGAGCCCACCCAACTCACGCAGCGCGCCGCTACCTACGGCATGGATCACCGCCCCTGCGGCAAGGAAGAGCAACGCCTTGGAGAAGGCATGCGAGAGCATGTGGAAGATGGCGGCATCCCGGGCACCGAGCGCGAGCGCCGCCACCATGTAGGCAAGCTGGCTCACCGTCGACCAGGCCAAAACTCGCTTCAGGTCGTCCTGAACGACCGCGATCACCGCAGCGCCGAGCATCGTGACGCAGGCGATCACCGCCATCGCCGTGAGAATCGCTGGTGCCGCCAGGTACATCGGGTAGAGCCGGGCCACCACGTAGACGCCAGCCGCAACCATCGTGGCCGCGTGGATGAGCGCACTGACCGGCGAAGGACCTGCCATCGCATCCGGCAGCCAGGCATGAAGTGGGAACTGCGCAGACTTACCCAGAACCCCGAGCAAGATCAGCCCCGAGGCCACGGTCGCGACGGTCGGATCGTCGGCAGCGGCTCGGACAGCATCAGGCAGTAGCGTCGTTGCCGTCGCCCCGATCAAGACAACGATTCCGATGATGAACCCGATATCACCGATCTTGGTGACGAGGAAGGCCTTGACCGCCGCTCGCCTGGCCTCCTCCTGCTCCCAGCGCTGACCGATCAGCAAGTAGGAGCAGAGGCCCATGACCTCCCAGCCGATGACCAACAAGAGCAGGTCACCGGCCACGACGACGGCCAGCATCGCCGCCGTAAAAAGTGAGATGAAGGCCGCATAGCTGGAGTACCGCGGCTCTTCGCGCATGTAGCCGATTGAGTAGATCTGCACGAGCAACGAAACGAAGCAGACCATCAGTGCAACAGTGCTGGCGAGGCCGTCGACAACAGTCGCCCCGAGTGGCAAAGTGCCTTCGCCAAAACCGGTCCCGATCAGCGGTTCCGCCCACGGCTCAAGCAGTGCCAGGTAGAGCGCGACACCAAGTGCCGACGCCGTGCCACCCACCGCAATCGCAGCTGCCAAGGGCCGCGACATTCCGCCCAGAAGCAGCCCCAGCAACGCGGCAACCGCGGGGACCAGCACCATGAGAAGCGCAGCTGTCATGACGCCTCCTCGTGCAGCTCGGTCGCTTCATCGATCGCGATCGTGCGCCGCGCACGGAAGAGCAGCAGAAGGATCGCCAGACCGAGACCGATCTCTGCGGCCGCGATCGTGATGACGAAGATCACCATCGACTGGCCGGCGTGGAGCACGTCAGCCCAGTACACATCGAAGGCGACGAGGCTGACGTTGACCCCGTTGAGCATCAGCTCGACCGACATCAGAATCAGAATCGCGTTACGTCGCACCAGCAGGCCGTAGACGCCGATGCCGAAGAGAGAGACAGACAGGAGCAGCGGAAGTGAAAGGTGCACTCACGCCTCCTCGTCCGACTGGGAGAGCGCGATGGCCCCGACGAGTGCCGACAGCAGCAGGACAGACAGCGCCTCGAAGGGAAGGACCCAGTAGCGGAAGAGCGACGCGCCCATCACCGACGCCGTTGACTTCTGACCGTCGATGTCGATCATCGTGGTGGCGAAGGCATCAACGATGAGGACACCCAACACTGCCGTGATTGCCAAAGCTGCGAAGAGGGATACGACGCGATTGGCGCCCGTCAACTCTTCGGACGGCCCAATCGGCGCGCGCGTGAGCATCATTCCGAAGAGCAGCAGGACGACGACTGCACCGAGGTAGATCAGCACCTGCATCCACGCGACGAACTCTGCGGTCAGAACGAGGTAGCAACCAGCGACTGCACCCAGCGAGACAACGAGCCAGAGCGCCGCATGCACGATCTGCTTCGTCGTGACCACCATCAGCGCTGCTGCAACGGCCACGAGGCCGAGCAGAGTGAAGGCGATGTCAACCCCCGTAGGCGACAGTAGGGACCGTTCGCTCACGAGTCGCTGGCCGGCTCGATGGGGAGCGTCGCTGCCTCAGCCTTCTTCCGGACGCCCAAGAGCTCCTTCGGCTCGGCAGCAGCTGGATCAAGAGCGGGAGGAGGCGGGACGGTTGCCATCCACTGCCCGAGCCGCTCCTTCTCATGGGTCATGTTACGGATATCGAACTCTGAGTACTCGAACTCTGGAGACCAAAAGAGGGCATCGAAGGGACAGACGTCGATGCAGATCCCGCAGTACATGCAGAGCGAAAAGTCGATGGCGAATCGATCGAGGACGTTCTGCGAGCGCTCGCGGCCGCCCTCCTCTGCCGCCGGGATGACCTCTTTGTGTGAGTCGATGTAGATGCACCAGTCTGGGCACTCTCGAGCACAGAGCATGCAGGAGGTGCAGTTCTCTTCAAGCAACGCGATGACGCCGCGGCTTCTCGGCGGTAGCTCGGGCTGCACGTCCGGGTACTGCTCGGTGATCGACCGCTTCGTCATTGTCGACAGAGTGATGCCTAGCCCTTTGAAGAGACCAGCGCCCTTGCTACCTACTCGCTGTTCCCCGTTCTTCACCATGCGAGAACCACCACACCGGTCAGGAGCAGCTGAGCCAAGGCCACCGGTATGAGGACTTGCCAGGCAAGCTTCTGCAGCTGGTCAGCCCGAAGCCGTGGATAGCTGACGCGGAGCCAGATCACCACGAAGGCAAGCACCCCAGCCTTCGCGAACGTCCACAGCCACGAGTCACCGAATGGGCCGTTCCACCCACCCAGGAAGAGCACAGAGGTGAGGAGGCAGAGCAGCACGATCCCGGCATACTCGGCGAGCAGGAACAGCGCGAACCTCAAGCCCGTGTACTCGGTGTACGGGCCAAAGATGATCTCGGCGTCGGCGACAGGCATATCGAAGGGTGGGCGGTTCAGCTCGGCAAGGCCGGCGACGAAGAACACCACGCCGGCCGGTAGCTGCCAAATCAGCCACCAGGGCTGCCACGCGTCGACGATGTCAGTGAACCCCAATGACCCTGCCGCCATCACGATCGACACAGCAGCAAGCACAAAGGGTAGTTCGTACGCCATGAGTTGCGACACCTGACGAACGGCACCGAGAACTGAGTACTTGTTCGCACTGGCCCACCCGGCCATGAGCGTCCCGATGACACCGACCCCCATGACGGCGAGGACGAAGAAGACACCGGCGTCGAGCTCCTGGCCAGCCAGGCCGGGGCCGATGGGGATGGCGACCATCGCGATGAAGTACGGAAGCAGGGCCAGCGCCGGGGCGAGTCCGAAGATGATGCGGTCGGCCGCGTCCGGGACGATGGCCTCTTTCTGGGAGAACTTCACGCCATCGGCGATCAATTGCGCCCAGCCGTGGAAGCCCCCCGCGTACATCGGGCCTACTCTGGCCTGCATGTGCGCCATCACCTTGTGCTCGAGCTGCCCGACGAGCAAGGGCAGAGTGAGAAAGGCGACAAAGACCACCATGAGCCGCATGGCGGCTTCGAGCAGGTCAGTCATCGGTTCGACCGGAGGTGCGAGGACCCCACGAGGGGTCAGGAACCCGGGGGGGCTGCGTCCGGCGACGGCTCGGGGCGCCGTCGCCGGACTCACCCGGCTCTTTCGCCCCCGGCCATGGCTTCGACACGCGCGCGGCGAGGACGAAGTCCTTACGCAGCGGATGCCCGACGAACTCATCGGAGAGCAGTAGGGGCGCGAGGTGGGCATGGCCCGGAAAGTCGATGCCAAACATCTCGTGCGTCTCGCGCTCGTGCCACGC
Source organism: Actinomycetes bacterium (assembly GCA_027118455.1). Taxonomy (GTDB): domain Bacteria; phylum Actinomycetota; class Actinomycetes; order JAHEKZ01; family JAHEKZ01; genus JAHEKZ01. Next base: position 37,382 of record JAJAYZ010000035.1, on the reverse strand, counting down.
CGCACCGCGGAAGATGCCTGTAGCCGTGGCCAGCGACGGATCGTCTGCATGGAGCGTCGTACGCGCGAGCAGATGGGCATGACTCTGCGGGTCGTAAAGGTGGCAGAAGACGCTGAATCCTGCAGCGTCGCCTTCGTCCACCGCCGACAACCAGTCGAAGAAGGTCAGCGCCAGCCCATCGCGGAGCATCGTCAAACAGGCAACCCACTGGTCCGGGCTGACGGTCACTGTCACGTCGCCGAAGCTCTCGCTGACTTCGGCGTCGACACCTACTAACCGAGCCGCAGCCGTGATCGCCTCGAGGTCAGGCCACCGCGCGGCGGCACTACCTGCATCACTCACGACGATTCCACCAGAGGTCGCCGCAGGGCACCGGCCGAAGGGCGGTAGCGGGTACCGATGTTCTCGCCAGCGATCTTCTCCTGCAGCTTCATGATTCCTTGCAGCAATGCCTCCGGGCGAGGTGGGCAGCCAGGAACGTAGACGTCGACCGGGATGATCTGGTCGACACCCTTCGTCACCGAGTAGCTGTCCCAGTACGGGCCGCCGCAGTTGGAGCAGGCACCGAACGAGATGACGTACTTCGGTTCTGGCATCTGCTCGTACAGACGCTTGATTGCTGGTGCCATCTTGTCGGTCACCGTGCCCGAGACCACCATGAGATCGGCCTGTCTGGGGCTCGGCGCGAATGGGATCACGCCAAGTCGCATGAAGTCGTACCGGCTCATCGAGGTCGCGATGAACTCGATGGCACAGCAAGCAAGCCCGAAGTTGAACACCCACAGGCTGTAACGCCGCCCCCAGTTGAGTACGAGACGTATCGGCCTTGGCGCCAGCGATGACAGCGCACCGACTCGGGGAGCCGGAAGATCGACGGCGGTCACGTCACACCCACCTCAGGACGCCGCGCCGCCAGGCGTATCCGATGCCTGTTGCCAGGAAGCCGATGAAGATGACCATCTCGACCAGGGTCACGACTCCGTACCCATCTGCGTCGAAAACCGTCGCCCAGGGGAAGAGATACACGGCGTCAACAGCAAAGATCACGTAGAGATAGGCGAAGACGTAGTATCGGATGTGCGTCTGAGCCCACCCGTCACCAACGGGGTCGAGACCGCATTCGTACGTTGTGTACTTCTCGGCACTGGCCACCACCGGGCGGAGCAGTCGGTTTGCCAGCAGCCCGGTCGCCACGAAGACCACGCCGAGGGCCACAGCCGCTGCGACGACCGCGTAGCCGCCCATATATCCGTCGTCCATGCCGCCCTCCTCCGCCCGTTCTCCGCTTCAAGGCACTTGGCGTCCCATCGTAGGGGTCAGCCTGGACGTAGCATCAGACCGTGGCCAAGCAGGTAGTGCAGCTGGATCGGGTGATCATCCGGTTCGCGGGCGATAGCGGCGACGGCATGCAGCTGACCGGCGACCGGTTCACCAGTGAGACCGCGCTCATGGGCAACGACCTGGCGACCCTGCCGGACTTCCCAGCCGAGATCCGGGCGCCTGCTGGCACCCTCCCCGGCGTCTCGGCCTTCCAGCTGCACTTCGCCGATCACGACATCATGACCCCCGGAGACTCCCCCAACGTGCTGGTGGCGATGAACCCTGCCGCCCTGAAGGCCAACCTCCCAGAGCTGCCAAGGGGCTCTGACCTCATCGTAAACACCGACGAGTTCACCAAGCGCAACCTGGCGCGGGTCGGCTACGACGAGAACCCTCTGGAGACCGGCGCGCTCGATGCCTACCGGGTGCACGCGATCCCCCTTACCTCGATGACCGTCGAGGCGCTCAAGAACGTGGACGTGACCCGCAAGGACGCCGAGCGGGCCAAGAACATGTTCGCCCTCGGTCTGCTGTGTTGGCTGTATCACCGCCCCACCGAAGGGACCATCGCCTTCCTGAAGAAGAAGTTCGCAAGCAAGCCCGAACTCCTTCGCGCAAATACCATCGCCTTCGAAGCCGGCTGGAGTTTCGGCGAAACCACCGAAGACTTCTCGGTCTCCTATGAGATCAAACCGGCGCCGGTCCGCCCGGGCCGCTACCGGAACATCAGTGGCAATCTGGCCATGGCGTACGGGCTGCTGGCTGCCTCGTGGCGTTCTTCGCTGCCGCTGTTTCTCGGCTCTTACCCGATCACCCCTGCGTCGGACATCCTGCATGAGCTCAGCAAGCACAAGCGGTTCGGGGTGCGCACCTTCCAGGCCGAAGACGAGATAGCCGGCGTCGGCGCCGCTCTTGGAGCGGCGTTCGGTGGACACCTCGGAGTCACCACGACGTCCGGTCCCGGCTTGGCGCTCAAGGCGGAAACTGTTGGACTGGCCGTCTCGCTGGAGCTGCCACTGGTCATCTGCGACATCCAACGCGGCGGACCATCGACCGGACTGCCCACCAAGACCGAGCAATCGGACCTACTGCAGGCGCTCTACGGCCGAAACGGTGAGGCGCCGGTTCCGGTCTTGGCCCCACGCTCGCCCAGCGACTGTTTCAACGCCGCGGTGGAGGCGGTCCGCATCGCCATCACCTACCGGACGCCGGTGATCGTGTTGTCCGACGGATACCTGGCCAATGGCTCGGAGCCGTGGCGGCTACCCGACCTCGATGAGCTGCCACCGATCGACCCGGCCTTCTCCACCGCGGTCAACCACGTGGCCGCCGACGGTACCGAGGAGTTCTGGCCATACCTGCGAGATCCCCAGACGCTCGCTCGCGCATGGGCCGCCCCCGGCACCGCCGGGCTGGAGCACCGCATAGGCGGTCTCGAGAAGCAGGACGGAAGCGGCGACATCTCGTATGACCCGGCGAACCACGATCTGATGGTGCGGACCCGCCAAGCCAAGGTCGACCGCATCACCGCGTCGATCCCTCCCCTCGAAGTCGACGACCCAGACGGGGACGCCGACATCCTGGTGCTCGGTTGGGGGTCAACCTACGGGCCGATTGGCGCAGCCGTGCGGCGCTGCCGAGACGCCGGTCTGCATGTTGCGCAGGCCCACTTCCGGCACCTCAACCCACTTCCGGTGAACACCGAGCAGGTACTGAAGGGCTACCGCAAGGTTTTGCTTCCTGAGATGAACCTGGGGCAGTTGGCGCTGTTGCTACGGGGAAGGTTCCTGGTCGACGTGGTGTCGTACACCCAGGTAAGGGGTCTGCCGTTCAAGGTGGCCGAGCTGGCATCTGTGATCCACGAGGCGGCCACCGATGAATAGTCCAGCGCCAGGGTTCGGGCTCATCGACCCGCTGGCCGGTATCCCAACGGTCGACGAACCACTGACGGCCAAGGACTTCAAGACCGACCAGGAAGTGCGGTGGTGCCCCGGCTGCGGTGACTATGCGGTGCTGGCAGCGGTTCAGTCCTTCCTTCCCGAACTGAACATCCGACGCGAGAACATCGTCTTTGTCTCCGGAATCGGTTGCTCATCTCGCTTTCCGTACTACATGAACACCTACGGTATGCACTCCATCCATGGCCGGGCGCCTGCCATCGCCACCGGGTTGGCGATCTCGCGTCCTGACCTTTCGGTCTGGGTGGTCACCGGCGACGGCGACGCTCTTTCGATCGGCGGCAACCACCTAATCCATGCATTGCGCAGAAACGTCAACCTCAAGGTGCTGCTCTTCAACAACCGCATCTACGGACTGACCAAGGGTCAGTACTCACCAACGTCCGAGCAGGGGAAAGTCACCAAGTCGACGCCCCTCGGGTCGCTCGACGTCCCGTTCAACCCGGTCTCGCTGGCGCTGGGCGCAGAGGCCTCCTTCGTGGCCCGCACCATCGACTCCGACCGCAAGCACCTGACCGGGGTGCTGCGAGCGGCGGCCCACCATCGAGGAACCGCCCTGGTCGAGATCTACCAGAACTGCAACATCTTCAACGACGGCGCATTCGAGCTACTGAAGTCGCCTGATACGAAGGACGACGCGGTGATCAGACTCGAGGATGGCGAGCCGATTCGGTTCGGGACGGAAGGGCAGCACGGCGTTGCTCGGATGCCCGATGGCACGTTGCGCGTCGTCGATGCCGCCGAGTACGGCACCAAGCGGCTGATCGTTCACGATGCTCAGGCTCCCAACCCAGAGGTTGCCTTCGCTCTCTCCCGGCTTGCCGACCCCAGCACTTTGCGCACCACCGCAATCGGGGTCTACCGAGACGTCCGCCGTGCCACCTACGACGACCTGCTCCACGAACAGATCGCCTCGGCCGTCGACGACCAGGGTATCGGTGACCGGCCAGTGCTCGAGGACTTGATCGCCGGCAAGGACACCTGGACCGTCGAGGCCTGACCGACTCGCTGCTTCTCGGCAGGGTGACAGGATGACGTCGTGCTGGAGCGCCGTCGTGGACTCATCTATGGGTTGAGCGCCTACCTGCTGTGGGGCATCTTCCCGCTGTACTTCCCTCTCCTTGAGCCCACCACGCCGCTGGAGATCCTGGCTCACCGAATCGTCTGGTCTCTGGTCGTCCTGCTCATCGTCCTCACCGTCACCGGTCGATGGTCGTGGATCAAACCGTTGCTTCGCGATCGACGACGGATGGTGCTGCTTCCAGCGGCTGCCATCACCATCGCCATCAACTGGGGGGTGTACATATTTGGCGTCAACAGCGAGCAGGTGGTCCAAACATCACTCGGCTACTTCATCAACCCCCTCGTGAGTGTGTTGTTCGGGGTGGTTGTGTTCAAAGAGAGACTGCGAGCAGTCCAATGGGCCGCCGTTGGACTAGGCGGGGTCGCCGTCATCGTTCTGACCGTCGCCTATGGAGGGCTACCCTGGATCGCGCTGACGCTGGCTGTCAGCTTCGGCACGTACGGCCTGCTCAAGAAGACCCTGGACATGGGAGCTGTTGAGAGCCTGTCAGCAGAGACCGCCATTCTCACACCGGTGGCGGCTGCGTACCTTGGATTCCTCCTGGTCAACGGGTCGAGTGCGATGGCGACCGACGGCCCGCAGATGGCCGCCCTACTGGCTTCCCTCGGCGTGATCACGGTCATCCCGCTGCTGTTCTTCGGGGCCGCCGCCACACGGATTCCCCTCACCTGGATCGGACTACTGCAGTACTCCGCCCCCATCCTGCAGTTCCTCATCGGCGTCTTCGTCTACAACGAGCCGATGCCAGCCTCCCGCTGGGTCGGCTTTGCGTTTGTTTGGTCAGCGCTGGTCATCTTGGTCATTGACTCCATGGCTGCGGTACACCGCGGGCGGACCCAGGTGGATCTGGAGATCGACGCGCGAGCCCAGGAGGCACACTGACTACCGCGGTGCCGACGGACTAGTCGTCGCTGGCAAGAAGATCGCGCGAACGGTCTCCTGGGGGCTGAGTGGTAGACGAATTTCAACGCAATCTATGGATCAGGTCCTCGGCGGGCTTCTTGCGGCGTAGGACGTCAGTTCTGCAACGCGAACCAGGTGCCTCCCGGCCCGACATAGTCCGGACCCTCACCCCAAGCGGCAATGGTTCTTCCTTCGCTGGTCACGCCGATCTCGCCGTAGTCTCCGTAAATCTCGGCGAAGCCGTCCTCCGACTTGTACGCGGGGCCAGTGGTCGCATTGCTGAGTCGCACCGGAGCGCTCCATGACTTCCCGCCGTCGGCAGAACTCCGATACCAAACGTTCCAAGCATCTTGGTCGTCGCCGTTCGCCGTCTGCACATACCAGATTCGCGCGTCGCCTGCCCCGGAAGAGGCCAGCCGTGGCCCGGTCGCGTTCTCTCCCTCAACCGACAGCGCAACCTTGGAGCCCCACGATCTCCCCTCATCGGGTGAGGTCTTCACGTACACCTGTTGCGGCCCCTGATCAACCGTCGCCCCCTCGTACCCGAATACGACGTTGCCCTTGGAGTCACTGGTGATGCTCGCCTGCCCGGTGTAGTAGTCGCTGCCACATCCCAGAGCCACACAAGGCTCCCCGCCGGCGACTTTGGCGACGACGACGTTCTCCCAGCTCGCTCCATGGTCGCGGGAGATGATCGCGTGATGCCAGATCGGTCCGCTGACTGACTGCCCCGGCCCTCCGTAGAGGACACTGCTCTCTGCGAACATCACCACACCGTCTTGCAGCACCGTCGCGTCATACGCGTAGTAGTAACGCTTCGAAGTGGTGAGTTTTTCGTGCGACCAGGTCTTGCCGTAGTCGTGCGAGACACCCACGTACAAGTCACCACCCTGCGGTCCGTTCCACGAGACGTAGACGTCCCGACCGCTGGGGCTCATGGTGATCTCCGGCTTGTCCGTCCACGAGACGTGGCCGTAGACATGGACCGGGTCGGTCCAGGTCTGACCGTGGTCGGTCGACTTGATGAACAACGCCGAAAAGGCACCGGCGCGATCCCCATTGAGGAATACCGAGTAGACAAACCCTTTGTTTGGCACGACCTCCATGGTGGGGTCGTACTGCCCACCCGCGCCCCGGCAGACGCACAGCGGAACCTGCTGACCCCAGCTTGCGCCACCGTCGTTGGAGATGGTCGTGGCCAGGTAAAGAAACGGACAGTGCTTGGCGCAGGTTTTGCCAGCTCCATAGCGGGTCGTTGTCAGATAGACGTACGGCTCGTTGGGGTCGGTTGCCAACGACGGCTCCCAATCATCTGTCTTCGGGTTGAGCAGCTGTTCACCAGACCATCCCCCCGATGGAGTTGGAGCGAGCGGTGCTGCCCCCAAACGTACCTTCGGCTTTGGCCGCAGCCAACGCGTCAAGACGCTCTTCGGTCAGGTTTGCCTCTTCGCTCGCCTCGCCGGCCCTTCCCCCGGCTGACTCCAGTTCCGCTGCCGTTTGCGGACCCGAATCTGCTGACGTGACCGTCGTCGCAGTGCATCCGGCCATCACCAAGGCGCATCCCAGGAGTGGCAAAAGAACCAGACGGCGCAGGATCGACTCCTTGAGGTGGGGCCAACGAGTGATCACACGCCAACTATGTGACGGTGTTCCTGTGTCGCGATTCAGGAAATCCGAGGCGTACGGGGTGGGCTGGTCCCCGGCCTGGACTTTTTTGCCTGCCCCTCAGCTCGACGGGTAGCTGCTTGGACGGAATCACCAAGGAGAGTCGCCAACTCAAGCGACGCGTCAAGGTCTTCTTGATCGAAGGGCTCCCGCTCGTGGCCACGCGTGATGAATACTTCGCCTCGAACCTGGCCCCCTGACACGATGGCCACTCCCATGACTGAGTGCACCTCGGGATCTTCGCCAGAGCCGACCAACTCGACGAACGCAGGATCATTGAGGTTCGCGGTGAAGTAGCCGCCGTGGCCGCTGAGCTTCTGAGTTGCTCGGCGCTAGACCGACTCCGGGTAGACCGTTTCGTCCGGGTACCAGCGGCTTGGTGGTGGCAGGCTTCCCACGTTGACCAGCTCGTTGAAGAGGCCGTCTCCGAGAGTGGTCACCGATACCGAACGTGCATCGAAAAACTCACGAAAGTACTCGGCTCTGACTCGAGCGACATCCCAGACGATGGCCACTGGCTCAAGCCTGGCACGCAATTGAGCGGATGCCTCAACTCGCGCGAAGGGCGTCCACCCCTGAGGCCCGCGAACGGGCGGTGGGTCGACCGAGCCGGCGGACACATTGGCTCCTTCCATGAGAGGTCTCTGCCGATGCCCGGGGGCAATCTTTGGCCTAGTGGGGCGTCAGCCGACGCGGGAGATCACCGCGTCGCAGAGCGACTCCAGCGAGGACCTCGCTGCTCCGACCGGCAGCGGCAGGAGCACCTCGCGCGCTGCGTCAGCATGGCGCTGCAGATCGGCGCGCGACCGCCTCATGGCATCGCTGGCACGCAGCAACTCGAGCGCTCGTGCATGTCGGACGTCATCGGCGAGGTCACCACGCAGGAGGTCCTGCAGCTCAGCGTCAGCTGGGTCGGTCGAACGAAGTGCGTGCAACACGGGCAGCGTACGAACGCCTTCACGGAGATCTGTTCCGGGCGTCTTGCCCGATTCACGGCTCTCACTGCTGACGTCGAGCACATCGTCAGCGAGCTGGAAGGCGACGCCGATCTGCTCCCCGTAAGTGGTCATCACGTCAACGACCTCCGAACTGGCACCAGACATCAGCGCGCCGAAGCGGCCGGACGTAGCGATCAGCGACCCGGTCTTGTCGGCGACCACCGCAAGGTAGTGCTCAACCGGGTCGGCGTTGTCCGAAGGTCCGAGGGTCTCCTTGATCTGACCGACGACGAGGCGGCCGAAGGTTTGCGCCTGGATGCGCACCGCTTCGGGGCCCAGGTCTGCGAGCAGTTCAGAGGCCCTGGAGAACAGGAAGTCGCCTGTGAGAATGGCCACCGTGTTGTCCCAGCGGGCGTTCGCCGAAGGGGCGCCCCTGCGCAACTCGGCCTCGTCCATCACGTCGTCGTGGTAGAGGGTGGCCAGGTGGGTCAGCTCAACGACCACCGCGGCCGGAACCACGCCATCGGCCAAGGGGTCGCCGAAGTGTGAGGCAAGCAGTACCAACAGGGGACGGAAGCGCTTGCCCCCAGCATCCACCAGGTGACGCGATGCCTCGGTGACGAAGGGATACTCCGAATCCAGGCTGCCGCGCAGCAACTTTTCAACCTGCTCGAGGCCGTCATTCAGGGACGCAGCAAGCCCTGCATCGATTTGCCCGAGATCGAGTTCGTTCATGTCAGCGGATGAACGAGGCGGCCTGTTCAGCCAGATCGATGACTGGGCCGGGGAAAACGCCGAGAGCCACCGTCGCAGCCGCGCAGACGGCGATGGAAAGCGTCGTGAGCGCGCTTGGAACGGCGATAGTTGGCGCATCCTCCGGTGAGTCGGAGAAGTACATCAGCACGATGACGCGCACATAGAAGAACGCAGCAACGGCGCTGAAGATGGCACCAACAATCGCTAGTGGAGTTGCGCCACCATCGATGGCGGCCTCGAATACCGTGAACTTCCCGATGAACCCACTCGTGAGAGGGATCCCAGCGAACGACAGCAGGAACAAGGCGAGAACACCCGCGACCACTGGCGAACGGCGACCTAACCCGGCCCACCGCGACAGGTGCGTCGCCTCAGCCGTGCCGTCGCGAACCAGTGTCACCAGAGCGAAGGCTCCGATGGTTGCGAACCCGTAAGCCGTGAGGTAGAACATCGTGCTCGACAGACCCGACTCTGACGCAGCTGTCACGCCAATGAGGATGAAGCCGGCTTGGGCCACCGAAGAGTAAGCAAGCATGCGCTTTATGTCAGTCTGGGTGATCGCCAAGATCGAACCGACAACGATCGTAAGGATGGTGACGATCCAGAACATCGGGCGCCAGTTCCAGTCATAGTCGCCCAGCGCCACATAGAAGAGCCGGAGCATCGCACCGAAGGCGGCGACCTTGGTCGCAGACGCCATGAACGCAGTGACCGGCGTAGGCGCACCCTGATACACGTCCGGAACCCAGGAGTGGAACGGCACCGCGCCAACCTTGAAGAAGAGGCCGATCGAAACCAGACCAGTACCGACAAGGAGAAGCGGGTCGAGCTCAACCCCACTCGACAATGAGTCGTAGATGCCCGCGAACGAGATTGAACCGGAATACCCGAACAAGAAAGCAGACCCGAAGATCAAGAACGCCGACGAGAACGAGCCCAGCAGGAAGTACTTGAGTGCGGCTTCCTGACTGAGCAGCCTACGGCGACGAGCCAAACCTACGAGCAGGTAGAGCGGCAAGGACATGACCTCAAGGGCGACAAAGAAGGTCAGCAAGTCGTCGGCTGCGACGAAGAGCATCATGCCTCCGACGGAGAAGAGCGTCAGCGGCCAGACCTCAGTCTGCGAGACGCGTGCTGCAGTGAGCTCACGCTCAGACTCACTACCTGGAATCGTGGCCGCCGACGGCGTGAAGGCATCACCGGCCGAGTCGACTTCTCGCTCGGCGAAGAGCAGGAAGGCCATGAACGACAGAACCAGAATCGTGCCCTGGAAGAACACAGCTGGACCGTCGATGGCGACGTTCCCTGACGCCACAATCTGCCCCAGGTCCGGCCTGGTCCAGACCAGGAGCGCGACGAAGGCTGCGAGCAAGGTCAGCAGGCTGAGAACAAGCTGGATGCCACGGCGCGCACCTCGCGGAGCAAAGGCCTCAACGAGGACCCCGATGATGGCGCCCCCGAACACAATCAGCATGGGAGCCAGCAACTGGTACTCCAACGACGGGGTGTCGAACGGTTCGACGAGGTGAGGCATCATTCGGTCCCCTCCCCCTCAGTTACGCCATACTCCGTCAACGCATCAACGTCAGGCACGTCTGGCTCCACGGGCTCGACGTTCAGGAAGCTGTAGGTGCGCTCGATGGCGGGGTTCACCACGTCGAACACTGGCTTGGGGAAGACGCCGACGGCGATGGTCAGCGCGATGATTGGTGCGAACGCGACCAGCTCACGCGGAAAAACGTCGCGCATTCCCTTGACGTTCTCGGTAGCGGGACCGGTCGCAACCCGCTGGTACATGATCAGCACATAGAGGGACGAGAGCACGATCCCAATGACCGCGATTGCTGCTGCCACAGGCCAGCGCTGGTACGACCCGATCAGCACAGTCAACTCACCGACGAAGCTAGCCATGCCAGGCATGGCAAGGCTGGCGAGTCCGGCGAAGAGGAAGAACCCGGCCAGAATCGGCGCCACCCGCTGCACGCCGCCGAACGACGGGATCAGGCTCGAGCCGCGGCGTTTGACCAGATAGCCGGCGACGATGAAGAGCGCAGCCGTCGACAAGCCGTGAGCCACCATGTAGACGACCGAACCGGAGCCGCCGATCTCGGTGAAGGCGAAGATTCCCAAGATGATGAACCCAAAGTGCGACACTGAGGTGTACGCAATCAACCGGTACATGTCAGTCTGACCGATCGCGACGAGAGCGCCGTAAACGATGCTGATCACAGCGAGCGTCACCACGAAGGGCGCAGCCCACTCAGAAGCATCGGGGAAGATCGGGATGACGAGGCGCAGCATCGCAAACGTTGCCACCTTGTCGAGAACACCCACGAGCAGCGTTGAGGTCGCAGGGGTAGCCGATGCAGCGGCGTCCGGCAACCAGGTGTGCAGGGGGACCATGGGCGCCTTGATGGCAAACGCGAAGAAGAACCCAGCAAAGAGGATCTTCTGGGTGTCTGGGTCGATGGGCATGCCGGCGAGCAGCGTCCAGTCGAACGTGCCGGTACCCAGCTCTCGCACCGAGACGACGTAAAGCCCAATCAGAGCCGCCAGTAGCAGCAAGCCGCCAAACAGGCTGTACAGCAAGAACTTTACCGCGGCGTAGGTGCGCTGGCCGCGCCCGAACATGCCGATGAGGAAGTAGACCGGGACGAGCATGACCTCGAACGCCACGTAGAACAAGAAGAGGTCGGTGGCCGCAAAGACGTAGACGATGCAACCGAGCAACGCCAGGAGCAGCGCAAAGTAAGTCTGGGGCCGGTGCCGCTCGTTGTCATCGGCGTCGTTCCAGCCGGCCAAGATGACGACAGGGGCGAGCGAGACAGCCAGCGCGATCAGAACCAGGGCGATGCCGTCAACGCCCACCGCGTAGTTGATACCGAACTGCTCGATCCAGGGGGTCTTCTCGACGAACTGGAACGGTTCAGCGGCATTTGGCTCAAAAGCGAGAGCCATAGCGACGGTGAGCGCAAGCATGACAAGAGTCACCGCGAGCGCGATCTGCTTGGCGAGAAGCTCGCGACCACGTGGCAGGGCAGCAACGACCAATGCGCCAGCGAACGGCAGGACGCCGAGGGTGGTCAGTACCGGAAAGTCGTTCACGTCAGAGCCTCACGAGTACGAGAGCACCGACGACCAGTACGGCCCCGGCCAGCATGGAAAGCGCGTAGGAGCGCACGAATCCGGTCTGCCACCGTCGAAGCCGAGCGGACCCGCCACCGACCATCGCTGCCGACCCGTTGACGAACCCATCGACAACCCTGTTGTCGAAAAAGACCAGGAATCTCGTCAGGTACTGCCCAGGAAGCATGAAGAGTGACTCGTTGAAGGCGTCCTGGTAGAAGTCCTCACGGGCGGCGCGGGTCAGGACCGACCCAGTCGGCGCCTCCAACGGGATAGGGCGCCGGAGGTACATCGCGTAGGCGATGGCGACGCCGACGAGGGACACCGTCACGATGATGGCCGTGATGGCAAGCGGGGGGATGGCGAACTCGTGCTCCTCGGCTGAACCGACGACCGGCTCGAGCCAGCTAACGAAGCGGCCGCCGATGACGAGGGCCGCGCCGAGCACCACTGAGCCGACGGCGAGCAGCACCATGGGGATGGTCATTGACCCAGGCGACTCATGCGGGTGGGCGTCCTTGGCCCAACGCTTCTCGCCGAAGAAGGTCATGAACATGACGCGGCTCATGTAGAAGGCCGTGATTCCGGCACCGAGGATCGCCGCGAGCCCGACCCAGATGTTGTCGGTGAGTGCGGCTTCGATGATCTTGTCTTTGGAGAAGAAGCCAGCGAACGGCGGGATGCCGATAATGGCGAGGTAACCAGCGCCAAAGGTCACGAAGGTGATAGGCATCGCCTTGCGCAGCGCACCGTACCGCCGCATGTTTACGTCGTCGTCCATACCGTGCATGACAGAACCGGCTCCGAGGAAGAGCCCCGCCTTGAAAAAGCCGTGTGTCATCAGGTGGAGGATCGCGAACGCGTACCCCGCCGGTCCCAGACCCGCCGCCAAGACCATGTAGCCGATCTGGCTCATCGTGGAAGCCGCCAGGGCCTTCTTGATGTCGTCCTTGGCGGTACCGACGAACGCCCCGAATAGGAGCGTCAGGACACCGACCAGAACGACGGCCAGGCGTGCACCGTCAGAGAGGTCGAAGATCGGGTTCGACCGCACGATCAGGTAGACACCAGCGGTGACCATGGTTGCCGCGTGGATCAGCGCCGACACCGGCGTCGGGCCGGCCATCGCATCACCGAGCCAGGCCTGGAGGGGCATCTGTGCGCTCTTGCCGGTTGCAGCAAGGAGGAGGAGGAGGCCGAGCGCGAGGAGCACACCCGAACTGGCCTCGCTAGCTCCGGCGAAGACGCCGGAGAACGCCGTCGTTCCGAAGGTCGTGACCATCAGCATGATCGCCAGCGACATCCCGATGTCACCGACGCGGTTCATGACGAACGCTTTCTTCGCAGCAGTCGCGTACTCAGGCTTGGCGTTCCAGAAGCCGATGAGCAGGTAGGAGGCCAGACCGACGCCCTCCCAGCCTACGTAGACGAGCACATAACTGCTCGCGAGGACGAGCAAGAGCATGGAGGCGACGAAGAGGTTCAGGTAGGCGAAGAACCGACGCTTGTCGGGGTCATCAGCCATGTACCCGAGCGAGTAGACGTGCACCAGGCCACCGACGAACGTGACCAGCAGGACGAACGCCATCGACAAGGGGTCAAGCTGGAAACCGACATCGACGCTGAAGTCGCCGATCGGCGCCCAGGCGAAGAGGCTCTGGTCGAAGGCACGTTCTTCCGCAGAGTGACCGAGCATCTGCACGAAGAGAACAAACCCAAGGACGAACGACAAGCCGACCAGCAGCGTCGCAAGAACTGGGCCGAACGAGTTCGTGCGACGTCCCCCAAGCAGCAGCACGGCCGCACCGAACAACGGAAGGGCGATCAACAGCCAGGTCAGGCTGAACACGCCCGTGGCCTCAGCAATCATCTGGCCACCGCCCTCGCTCCAGCGCGCGGCCGCTGCAGCAGTCATCGGGCACCCTCCGGCGTCTGGGGCAAGAGCCCACCCCGATCACACAGTGACGTCACCGCGATCAGAGCTTCAGCAGGTTGGGGTCGTCGACAGATGCCGACCGGCGAGTACGGAAGATGGTGACGATGATGGCAAGACCGATCACAACTTCGGCAGCGGCAACCACCATCACGAAGAACGCTACGACCTGACCGTCGATGTTGCCGTTGAGCCTGGCGAACGAGACGAAGGCGAGGTTGGAGGCGTTGAGCATCAACTCAATGCACATGAACACCACGATCGCGTTCCTGCGCACCAGCACGCCTACTGACCCGATCGCGAACAGGATCGTCGCTAAGTAGAGGTAGTTCTCGGGATTCATCGCGGCGTCCCTCCCTCCGACTCCTGCTCACGAGCTGCCTCGAGCTCGGTGTAGCGGACTGTTCCCTGCCGACGCAGCTCGTCCGGCACCGAGGCCTCTGACGCGGATCCGTCTGGCAGCAGTGCCGGCGTATCGACGGCGTTGTGGCGCGCGTACACCCCTGGGCTCGGGTAAGGCGTCGGGTGCTCGCCACGGATGCGCTCGACCGAGAGCTGCCCATGCGGCTTGCGGGGGGTGAGCAACTCTTTGTGGGTGAGCGCCATGGCCCCGACAGCAGCGGTGATGAGCACGATGCTGACGACCTCAAAGGTAAACACGTACCGAGTGAAGATCGCCTGGGCGATCGCCTCGACGTGGCCGCCGGCCCCGTCGTTCGCGGCGCCGACACCGGGCGCCGCCGGGAATGCCGCGCGACTGATCGCAGCTACCAGCATGCCACCCAAACCGAGCGCCAGCAGGATTCCGGCTACCCGCTGCGCACGAAGTGTTTCGACGAAGGAGTCGGAAGCATCTACGCCGACGAGCATGAGTACGAAGAGGAAAAGCATCATCACCGCGCCGGTGTAAACCACTACCTGCACGACGCCCAAGAAGATTCCGCCCTGCATGATGAACAGGACAGCAAGGACAATCATCGTGGTGGCCATCCAGAGCGCGCTGTGAACTGCCTTCCGGCTGAGCAGGATCATGACCGCGGCGATCACTGCAATCGGTGCCAGCACCCAGAAGGCCACGGCCTCACCGGTTGACGTCGGTGGCGCCGTGGAGAGGAGCTCGATCATGGCTTTTCATCACCGCGATCTGTGGCATCGGAGGTGCCCGGCTGGTCGAACTCACCGGCGTAGTAATTCCGTTCGGTGGTGCCAGGGGCCATGGCGTGCGGTGGCGGAACCATTCCGGTGCTCAGCGGGGCGAGCAGGTCTTGCTTCTCGAAGATAAGGTCCGCTCGGTTGTTGTCAGCCAGCTCGTACTCATGGCCCATGGTCAGAGCTCGGGTCGGGCAGGCCTCCAGGCACATTCCGCAGAAGATGCAGCGGAGGTAATTGATCTGGTAGACGCGGCCGTAGCGTTCGCCAGGTGAGAAGCGCTCTTCGTCGGTGTTTCCGGCGCCCTCGACATAGATGGCGTCAGCTGGACAGGCCCACGCGCAGAGCTCACAGCCAATGCAGCGCTCCAGACCATCGGAGTACCGGTTGAGCACGTGGCGACCGTGAAAGCGCGGCACCATCGGCTTGCGCTCTTCGGGGTACTCCTCGGTCGTCACCTTGCGGAACATCGTGGTGAACGTGACACCGAAACCCGCGATCGGGTCGAGGAAGCTAGGCATCGAGTTCCTTTTTGTCGGGCCCGGCGGATGTCGCCGCGACTGAGACCGTTGCTGGCTCCTGCCCCGGCAGCGGTGGAACCGGGTGCCCCCCAGCGAATGGGTCGAAGGGCTGGGGTTCCTCGCGGCTCTCTTCGGACACGCGTCCGACGATGTAGTCCCAGGCAAAGCTGACGACCAGCAGGACAACCAACGTGGCACCGCCCCAGACCAAGATGTCCTGCCTATCAAACGTTGCCTCGTTGGAGATCGCCCGAACCGTTGCCACCACGACGATCCAGAGCAGCGAAAGCGGGATGAGCACCTTCCAGCCCAACTTCATGAACTGGTCGTAGCGCATGCGGGGCAGCGTTCCGCGCAGCCAGATGAACACGAACATGAAGATCCAGAGCTTGGCAACGAACCACAGCACCGGCCACCAACCATCGTTCGCACCCGGCCAGATCGCGCCACCGAGCGGCCAGGGCGCCTGCCATCCACCAAGAAAGAGCGTCGTAGCCAGAGCAGCGACGGTGAACATGTTGATGTACTCGGCAAGGAAGAAGAGGGCGAACTTCAGCGAGCTGTACTCGGTGTGGAAGCCACCGACGAGCTCTCCTTCAGCCTCGGGAAGGTCGAAGGGTGCCCGGTTGGTCTCGCCAACCATCGAAACGAGGTAGATGAGGAAGGACGGAAGCAAGATGATCGCGAACCACAAACGGTCTTGTGCTGCCACGATCTCTGACGTCGACATCGAGCCGGAGTAAAGGAATACCGCAACAAAGGAAAGCCCCATCGCGATCTCGTACGAGATGACCTGCGCCGATGAACGAAGGCCGCCGAGCAGCGGGTAGGTGGAGCCACTGGACCAGCCGGCCAGAACGAGCCCGTAGACACCGATCGATGTGATGGCCAGGACGTAGAGAACCGAGACGGGGAAGTCAGTCAGCTGCAGCGCGGTGGTGTACTCATTGTCGCCGATCGAGAAGCTGACGACCGGACCGAATGGGATAACTGCGAACGCCAGGAAGCATGTAGTGGCCGAGATGATCGGCGCAAGGATGAAGACCGCCTTGTCGGCAGCGGTCGGAATGATGTCTTCCTTCAAGGCGAGCTTGATTCCGTCAGCCAGCCCCTGCAGTAGTCCGAAGGGGCCAACACGGTTCGGGCCGACGCGCTGCTGCATTCGGGCGACCACTCGTCGCTCGGCCCAGATCATGATCAGCGTGCTCAGGACGAGGAAGACGAAGATGAAGAGCGCTTTGGCCACCGAGAGCCACCACGGTGTCTCGGCGAGCGCGTCGGCAACGCTCAGTTCGAGTCTCATCCCTGTCCTTCCACGGCGATCTGCACCCGTTCGCCGCTTTGGCCAAGGACGCGGTGAGCGTCCCCAGTTACGACCACGGTGCCTTCGGCAGTCTCGGCGACGACGAGTGGCGCAGTGACGCTACCGCTGGCGCTCGTGACAGTGATCAACTGCCCCTCCGTAGCGCCCAAAGCTGCACTTTCTGGGGCCGACAGCCACACCTCGCGGCCACGGGCGGTAGCTGCCAGATAAGGCTCGCCCTCCTGCAGCACGGTTGCCTCGAGAAGCGGACGCCACGTTGCCAGCAGGAGTCCAGGACCGGGTTCACCGGTAGCGGCAGCGACATCTGGAGAACCGACGCGCACGCCTTCCCATCCGGAGAACTCCCCAAGCTGGGCGCGCAGCCTGGCCAGGTCTCCGTCGAGGCCGACGACGCCGAGCTCGCCGGCAAGTGCCGCCAGCACTCGCGCGTCCGACATCAGGTTCGTGCGAAGCGCCTGCGAGGACGGCCGCTGACGGCCTTCCCAGTTGATGAACGTTCCCGCCTTCTCCGGGGCAGCTGCAACCGGGAAGACGACGTTGGCAAGTTCGACGAGCCCGTGGGCGTGGGTGTCCAGAACGACGAGGAACTCTGTCGCACGCAGTGCCGCCTCGGCATCTGCTGGCAGGTCATCAAGGCGGACCCCCCCGACAACCAGGGCCGACAGCTCACGCCCTTCGATGGCAGCCAGCATCGCGGGAATGTCGCGTCCGGGTGCCTCGGGAACCTCTGGAACACCCCAGATGGCTGCGGTATCGACACGCGCAGCAGCATCGGCGACGGGACGCCCGCCAGGGAGCAGCGACGGGAGCACACCCGCCTCGACAGCACCCCGATCGCCAGCACGACGCGGCACCCACCCCAGGGCAGCACCAGTGCGGTCGGCCAGTCGGCCCACAGCAGACAAGAGCCCAGCTGTTACGGCAGCCCGCTGGCCGACGAGGATGACCGACCCTGGCTGACTGAGCGCGGTCACGGTGTTCTCATCGAGACCGGCGATGACCGTCGGCTCCGCTCCCGGGGCGGCAGGGATCCAGGTGCCGTTGGTCTTGGCAAGTCCACGGCTCGCCGCCGGTGCGACCGAGAGGATCTGCGTTCCCGTCTTGGCAGCCTTGCGCAGCCGGAGCAACACGATGGGCGACTCGTCCTCGGGCTCGAAGGCGACGAGCAGAACTGTCGGAGCCTTCTCGAGGTCAGCGTAGGTTGGCCCCAGACCAGCGCCCGCCACCCGGCTGGCAAGGAACTGCTCTTCCTCAGCAGACGAGCCCTGCGGACGGAAGTCGATGTCGTTGGTTCCCAGCGCTCTTCTGGCAAAGACCGAGTAGGCGTAGGCATCCTCGACCATGAGACGGCCACCGGTGATGATCCCCGCCTTGCCGGCCGCCGCTTTGAGCCCCGCTGCTGCGGTCACGAGGGCTTCGTCCCACGACGCAGGTCGGAGTTCACCGTCCACGCGGACCATCGGGGTGGTCAGTCGGACGTCAGACTCCAGATAGCGGAAGGCGAAGCGACCCTTGTCGCAGTTCCACTCTTCATTGACCTCAGGGTCGACGGAGGCGAGTCTGCGCATCACCGCGTTGCGGCGCGAGTCGGTGCGGAGCGAACACCCGGAGGCACAGTGCTCGCAAGCCGTCGGCGTCGACACCAGGTCGAAG
Source organism: Actinomycetes bacterium (assembly GCA_027118455.1). Lineage (GTDB taxonomy): Bacteria > Actinomycetota > Actinomycetes > JAHEKZ01 > JAHEKZ01 > JAHEKZ01. Next base: position 19,052 of record JAJAYZ010000035.1, on the reverse strand, counting down.
GGACGTGACCGGAACCGGTACATGGCACTGGTCAGGGCACCCACGGGACAGATCTGGATCGTGTTGCCTGAGTAGTACGAGTTGAAGGGAACGTCCTCGGCGATTCCGACCTGCTGCTGCGAACCGCGTTCCAAAAGCTCGATGAAGGGATCGCCGGCAATCTGCTCAGCGAACCGAGTACAACGGGCGCAGGAGACGCAGCGCTCACGGTCGAGAAGTACCTGAGCCGACAGGTTGATGGGCTTGGGGAAGGTGCGCTTGGGTCCGTCGAAGCGGGTGTCACCCTGCCCGTTCGTCATGGCTTGGTTCTGCAGCGGGCACTCGCCACCCTTGTCGCAGATCGGGCAGTCGAGCGGGTGGTTGATGAGCAGGAACTCCATGACGCTGCGCTGCGCCTCATCGGCGACAGGAGACGTCATCTGCGTCTTCACCACCATGCCGTCCGAACATGTCACCGCACAGGCGGGCTGAGGCTTGGGCATGCCTTCGACCTCGATGAGGCACATGCGGCAGTTAGCGACCGGGTCGAGCAGCGGGTGATCGCAGAAACGCGGCACGGCAACGCCGAGCTGCTCAGCCGCGCGGATGATCAGCGTGCCCTTGGGGACCGCCGTCTCGACTCCGTCGATTGTCACGGTCACGAGGTCTGGACGTGGTTCGAGCACGTCTCCTGTTGTCGATGCTGTGGTCATGGTCATCAGACGTTCACTCCCGCGAAGACGGTGGCGGCCACTGGGTCGAAAAGATCAGCTGCAGCGGTGTGCGTGCCGAGCGCGATCTCGTCAGCAAAGTACTTGATGGCGCCGGGGAACGGCGTAGCTGCTGCGTCGCCGAGTGCGCAGAACGACCGACCCATGATCTGAGCGGACACCTCATTGATGCGGGTGATGTCGGAATGAGAGCCCGAACCGCTCTCGAGTCTCCGCAGCAGGTCGACCAGCCAGTAGGTGCCCTCTCGGCACGGTGTGCACTTGCCACACGACTCGTGCTTGTAGAACTCCAGCCACCGAGTGACGGCGCGGGTGACGCTGGTGGTCTCGTCGAAGACCATCGGGGTGCCGGTGCCGAGCATCGAACCAGCGGCTGCAATATCTTCGTAGGTATAGGGAACGTCCAGGTGCTCTTCGGTGAGCAGCGGAACGCTGGACCCACCCGGCACCCAGAACTTCAGTCGGTGGCCCTTGCGCATGCCGCCGGCCCATCCGAGCAGCTCACGCATGGTCGTGCCCATAGGTGCTTCGAAGATGCCCGGCCGTTCGACGTGCCCAGATACCGCAAAGAGTTTGACCCCTGGCGACTTCTCGCTGCCGTAGGACGTGTACCAGTCGGCGCCGTTGGTGACGATGGACGGGACGCTTGCAATTGTCTCCACGTTGTTGACCACCGTTGGCGACGCGTACAGGCCAGCCACCGCGGGGAACGGCGGCTTGAGCCGCGGCTGACCGCGGAAGCCTTCCAGCGAGTCGAGCAGCGCCGTCTCTTCACCGCAGATGTAGGCGCCAGCACCAGCGTGGACAACAACCTCGAGGTCGAAGCCAGAGTCTTTGATGTTGCTACCCAAAAAGCCAGCCGCGTAAGCCTCGCGTACAGCAGCTGCGACGCGGCGGATCGCGTGTGGGACCTCGCCACGGATGTAGATGAACGCGTGGTGGGCCCGGATCGCGTAGGAGGCAATGATGACACCCTCCACCAACGAGTGCGGGTTGGCCAGCATCAACGGGACGTCCTTGCAGGCGCCCGGCTCTGACTCGTCCGCGTTGACCACAAGGTAGTGCGGTTTGCCATCGCCCTGCGGCACAAAGCCCCACTTCATGCCGGTAGGAAAGCCTGCCCCACCGCGGCCACGCAAGCCGGAGTCCTTCACCAGCCCGATGACGTCATCGGGCTGCTTGGCGAACGCGATGGCAAGCGCGTCGTATCCACCATGACGGCGGTATCCGTCGATCGTGTACGAGTCGGCTTCGTCCCAGTGAGCTGAGAGAACGGGAGTCAGCGGCATGTCAGCGTCCCTTCACGTTCACGGCACCCTGACGTTCGGCTTCGGCGCTGCGCCCGGCGTCACCGTTGGCCTGAGCGAGTCTCAACCCGGCGAGCATCCGGTCATCGCGAATCTCACCTTCAGCGGTCAAACCGTCGTCGACACCAGCGATCGTCCGTCCGGCATCAGCGAAGGTGCGCACGACGGGGCCACGGGTGCTCTGCACCGCTTGCCCTGCACGCAGGTCGTCCACAACCTGCTTGGCTTTCTCGACGGTCATATCATCGAGGAACTCCCAGTTCGCCGTCATGACAGGGGCATGTGTACACGCAGCCTGGCACTCGATGCGCTCGAGGGTGACGGCGCCGTCGTCGGTTGTCTGGTTGTTGCCCACCCCGCAGTGGTCGACCAAGGAATCCCAGATCTCGTCACCGCCGAGAACAGCGCAGAGCGAGTTGATACAGACGCCGACCCGCACGCGCCCGCTCTCGCGCTTGAGGTACATCGTGTAGAAGCTCGAGACTGCTGTGACCTCAGCCTCGGTGAGCTCGACCATCTCGGAGACAACCACGATGCTGTCCTGACTGATGTAGCCCTCGTCAGCCTGCGCCAGGTGCAGCAGCGGCATCAGAGCCGACCGCTTCCGGGGATAGTCGACCAGCACCTCGCGCATCTGCGCCCGGGTGGTCTCTGAGATGGCCATGGGTGTCCTTCGTCTGTCTTCAGTCGGGGTCAGCGGTCCACGCCGCCCATGACGGGATCAATAGAGGCAACAGCAACGATGACGTCGGCGATCTGGGCACCGGCACACATCGCCCCGACAGCTTGGAGGTTGTTGAACGAGGGGTCTCGGTAGTGCACGCGGTACGGACGCGCGCCACCATCACTGGCCATCACCACGCCGAGCTCGCCGCGCGGCGACTCTACGGCCGAGTAGACCTGCCCGGCCGGCACCGAGAACCCTTCGGTCACGAGTTTGAAGTGGTGGATGAGCGCTTCCATCGACTCGTTCATGATCTTGTTGATGTGCGCCCGGTTGATGCCCTGCCCGTCGGAGCCGATCGACAGTTGAGCCGGCCACCCGATCTTGGGGTCGCCGACCATGACAGGCCCTGGCCCAGCCTCTTCGAGGCGGTCGACGGCCTGCTCAACGATCCGGAGCGACTGCACCATCTCTTCCAGCCTGATACGAAAGCGACCGTACGAGTCGCAGGTGTCCCAGGTGGCGACCTCGAAGTCGAAGTCCTCGTACCCGAGGTACGGCTGCGTCTTGCGCAGGTCCCACGGAAGGCCGGTCGAACGAAGAATGGGGCCGGTGATCCCCAGCGCCATACAACCGGCGAGGTCGAGGTACCCGACGTCGGTCAAGCGGCCCTTGAAGATGGGGTTCTCGTTACAGAGCTTGATGTAGTCGTGGACTCGCTTGCCCATCAGCTTGTGGAAGTCGCGGATCTTCTCAATGCCATCTGATGGCAGGTCGTTGGCTACACCACCGGGGCGGACGTAAGCGTGGTTCAGCCGCAGACCGGTGATGAGCTCGAAGAGGTCGAGCACCAGTTCTCGCTCGCGGAAACCGATCGTCATGACCGTCAGTGCACCGATCTCCATACCACCAGTGGCGATGCAGACCAGGTGTGAGGAGATCCGGTTGAGCTCCATCATCAGGATCCGGATCAGCCGAGCTCGTTCGGGAACCTCGTCGGAGATGCCGAGCAGGCGCTCGACGCCCATGCAGAAGGCCGTTTCGTTGTAGAACGGAGACAGGTAGTCCATCCGCGTCACGAACGTGACGCCCTGGGTCCAGGTGCGGAACTCAAGGTTCTTCTCGATACCTGTGTGGAGGTAGCCAATTCCGCATCGCGTGTCGGTGACCGTTTCACCTTCAAGCTGCAAGATGAGGCGGAGAACACCGTGCGTCGAAGGGTGCTGCGGACCCATGTTGACGACGAGCGCGCCCTCGGCCATCTCCGCGGCCTCGGCCGCGAAGGCGTCCCAGTCACCACCGCTGACGGTGTAAACGCGACCGTCGGTGGTGTCGCGCGACTCGGCGTACGGGTCGCTGGCCGTCGATGGGGCTTCGCCGATGTCTGCTGTTTCGTAAGGGCCGGTGGTCGTCATCAGGAGTACTGCCTCCGCTCGTCCGGCGGTGCGATCTCGGCGCCCTTGTACTCGACGGGGATTCCGCCGAGGGGGTAGTCCTTGCGCTGCGGGTGACCCGACCAGTCATCCGGCATCTGAATGCGGGACAGCGAGGGGTGCCCGTCGAAGATGATCCCGAAGAAGTCGTAGGTCTCGCGCTCGTGCCAGTCGTTGCTGGGGTAGACCGAGTAGAGCGACGGAATGTGTGGGTCGGTATCTGGACAGCCAACTTCGAGCTTGAGCCTGCGGTTGTGGGTGATCGATACCAAGGGGTAGACGGCGTGCAGCTCGCGTCCGGAGTCACCTGGCCAGTGAACCCCGCTCACTCCCATACACATCTCAAAGCGCAACGCTGCGTCGTCACGGAGCGCCTGAGCGACCTCCAGCAGGTACTCGCGCCTGATGTGCAACGTGAGCTCGCCGTACTCAACAACGACCTTCTCGATCGCCTCGGAGAACTTGGGATACGCCTGCTCGAGAGCGTCAGCGGCATCGTCATACCAGCTGCCATACGGACGACTGGCCGCCGACGCAACCGCCACCGCACGCACCAAACCGCCGAACCCCGAAGTGTCCCCACCGTCATTGGCGCCAAACATGCCTGACCGGACGTTGACGACGTCGATCGTCGGCGTCCCAGCAGGGACGACCTCAGGAGTGGTCTCGTGCTCGCTCACCTGAGCAGACCCTTCATCTCGCTGGTCGGAACTGCCGTAAGGGCCGACGCCTCGAGCTCGCGCTGCCACTCGACCCGCTGTGCCCCGAGCTTCTCGTTCTTGATCTGCTCGTGCAGCTTGAGAATCGCGTCCATCAGCTGCTCAGGTCGTGGCGGACAGCCAGGCAGGTAGATGTCGACGGGGACGATGTGGTCGACACCCTGCACGACGGCGTAGTTGTTGAACATGCCACCGCTGGACGCACAGGCACCCATCGAGATGACCCACTTTGGCTCGGCCATCTGGTCGTAGATCTGACGAAGCACCGGTGCCATCTTCTGGCTGACCCGCCCTGCGACGATCATCAGGTCCGCCTGGCGCGGCGACGCCCGGAAGACCTCCATGCCGAATCGGGCGAGGTCGTAGCGCCCTGCGCCGGTCGCCATCATCTCGATGGCACAGCAAGCAAGGCCAAAGGTCGCCGGCCACAGCGACCCCGATCGTGCCCACCCAGCGAACTTCTCGACCGACGTCAGCAGAAAGCCGCTCGGAAGCTGTTCCTCAAGACCCATGGCGGTTTCTCCTTCGCTGGCTTGGCTGGTTGGCTAGTCCCATTCCAGTCCCCCACGACGCCACACGTAGGCGAAGGCGACGCCAAGAGTGACGATGAAGAGGAGCATTTCGATCAGGCCGAAGATCGCCAGCTGGTCGAAGGCGACCGCCCACGGATAGAGAAAGACGATTTCGATGTCGAACAAGATGAACAGCATGGCGGTCAGGTAGTACTTGACCGGGAAGCGACCGCCACCGATCGGCTGTGGGGTCGGGTCGATGCCGCACTCGTACGCGTCCAGTTTGACGCGGTTATAGCGTTTGGGCCCCGACAGCGACCCCGCGACGATCGAGAAGGCAGCGAACCCGAAGGCGAGCACGCCGAGGAAGAGAACGGGGACGATCGGATTCACTGCGGGCCGCTCCCTTCGCGTCCTGCGTCGATCCGAGCATCGGGCCACGGATCGCCGTTAATCCTAGGGCCGCTGGCGGGGAGGTCCTGGGTGGGGTCGTTGGCACCGGTCACGCCGCCGGAGCCACCTTCGTGAGGGCGTTGATCACCTTGTCCATGGCGTCCCCGTCCCTGGGATCGGTGAGGTTGGCCAGCAGCTTCAACGTGAAGCGCATCAGCGTCGGATGCGGCAACCCATGGCGGGTGGCCAACTTCATCACGTTGGGGTTCCCGATCAGCTTCGCGAAGACCCGCCCCAAGGTGTAGTAGCCGCCATAGGCGTCCTTGAGGGCAGCGGGATAGGCCTCGAGGGCCCGCTCACGGCCATCGGCCGTTGGGCGTCCGAGGGCCTGGACGATCGTCTCGGCCGCCATCGACCCTGACTCCATGGCGTAGGCGATCCCCTCACCGTTGAAGGGGTTGACCATGCCGCCGGCGTCCCCGACGAGCACCAGCCCGCGGGTGTAGTGCGGCGTCCGGTTGAACCCCATGGGCAGGGCAGCCCCACGGATCGGCTGGGTGCGGTTCTCCTCGCGGAACCCCCACTCTTCAGGCGTGGTGTCGAGCCAGCGACGGAGCAGGTCCTTGTAGTCAACCCTGCCGAACGCCGACGACGAGTTGAGGATGCCAAGACCTGCGTTCACTGTGCCGTCTCCGACACCGAAGATCCAGCCATAGCCCGGCAGCAGCCGGTCGCCGTCCCAGAGCTCGAGCCACGATTCGAGCCAGTCGTCGGCGTGACGTGGGCTGGTGTAGTAGGTGCGGACCGCCACCCCCATCGGGCGATCGTCACGCTTGCGCAAGCCCATCGAGAGGGACAGCCGCGTCGAATTGCCGTCGGCTGCCACGACCAACGGCGCACGGAACTCGACCTCGTCACCGCGGCCGCCGTCAGCGTCCGACGTTCGAGCGCTGACGCCAACAATGCGCCCGAGGGCGTCGAGCACCGGGCCGGTCACAGCGGTGTGCTCATGGAGCCTGGCCCCGGCTTTTTGCGCCTGCCGGGCGAGGATTTCGTCGAAGTCTTCGCGGGTGCGGACCAGCCCGTAGTCGGGGTAGGAGGCGAGGTCTGGCCACGGGAGCTCGAGGCGCATCCCGCCGCCGATGATGCGCAGTCCCTGGTTGCGGATCCAGCCATCAGCGGGATCAGGGTCGATACCCATGGCGAGGATCTGCTTGACCGCGCGCGGCGTGAAGCCGTCTCCACAGACCTTCTCGCGCGGGAAAGCGGTCTTTTCGAGCAGCAGGACGTCAAGGCCGGACTGCGCGAGGTGGTAGGCAGTGGTGGAACCGGCTGGACCGGCGCCGACGACGATGACGTCGGCGCTGCGATCGCTGGTCAGGTGCGGCACGGAGGTTCCTCGGCTGGCGGCAAGGGGGATCGACTTTGTGAAAGCATTCACGAGCGTTACCAGTGTATTCGCACCCCTCCGATTCCGACAATGCAAGCAAGAGGCGCTTCCACCGAGCGCAAACGAGGGGAGCGCCGATGACCGAAGCTGGACCTGCCTGGACCCGACGCTCCTTCCTCGGAGCTGCGGTAGCCGGCTCCGCGGCGGTCGCCGCAGGGCCGGTTCTTCGCGCGTCAGCCGCTGGCGGTGTTCCCGACCCGCGCGACGCCATCGTCACCCGGTGGTGGACCGATCGATGGGCCCGCGGTTCATACGCGACCCTCGCCGTCGGAGCCAGCCGGTCCACCAGGGCCGACCTGACCTACGCGATGATCTCTGACCGGCTGGTCTTCGCCGGCGAGGCCCTGAGCCTCGCCTACCCAGGAACGGTTCACGGTGCGTATGAGTCTGGTCGACTCGCCGCCAGGCGCCTCGACAACCGAATCGGGCGGCACGCGGACGTCGTCGTCGTTGGCGCCGGAGTTGCCGGCCTGGCCGCCGCTCAGCGCCTGGAGGCCGAAGGCCACACGGTCACCGTCTTGGAGGCACGAGGACGCGTCGGCGGCCGGGTGTTCACCGACTGGTCGTGGAACAGACCGGTTGAGCTCGGTGCCGCTTGGCTGCACGGGCTCGGCAACAACCCGATCAAAGGCCTGCTGCGCGACGTCGGGTGCGACCTCTACCTGACCAAGTGGGGCACAGCTGTCTTCCGGCGAGCAGACGGGTCGCAGATCTCCACCGGCGCCGTTGACAATGCCTTCGACCGCATGTGGCGCATCATCTGGGACGCCCGGCGTCCAGACTTCACCCCGGGGACGCCTCTGGCTGACGCGCTGACCGCGCACAACTTCCCGCGTAACGAGGTCGAGCGCTTCACGCTCGGATGGGAGATCGAGCACGAGTATGCCGACGACGCCGACGCCCTCGACCTCGCGTGGTTCGACCAAGGTCGGTGGGTCCGTGGCGGTGAGGCTTTTGTCGTCAACGGCTATGACCGGCTGCCCAAGCGCCTGGCCCAGGGACTGCGAATCCGTACCGGTCGCCCGGTGCGCAGCGTCGACTGGCGCAGCAGGCGAATCAACGTAGGCACCGACGGCGGCACCCTAGAAGCCGACGGCGTGGTGCTCGCACTCCCGCTCTCGGTGGTGCGCGCAGGCGCCATCGACTTTTGCCCAGGGCTACCGGCCGCGGTGAGCAACGCGGTCGGACTCATGGGGTCCGGATGTATGGAGAAGGTCATCTTGCGGTTCGACCGAAAGTTTTGGGACGTAGGCGCGCACGTGATGGGGCTGGCCGGCACACCGCAGGGCCGCTTCCTCGACTGGTACGACCTCTCAGGTGTCATCGGAACCCCGGCACTTGTCGGCTTCACCGTCGGCGATGCCGGCAGGGAACTGAACACCTGGACCGACCGCGAAGTGGTCGCATCAGCAATGAAGACCCTCCGCGGCGTCTACTAACCCCCTCTTGGGGGCCATGCCACACCGGTTCGGTCATTTCGAACCCGCGCAGCAGCCATGCGTCCCGAAATGAGCCACTGTGGACCGATGATGACGCCGCTAGTTCGGACATATCGAACGGGTGTGGCATGGCCCCAGAACTAGGGAGCGGCGGCCCGGTGGAGGGCCACGATGCCCCCTGAGAGGTTCCGCCAGGCGACCGATTGCCACCCGGCCTGCTGGACGAGGGTGGCAAGACCCCGCTGATCGGGCCAAGCCCTGATCGACTCGGCCAGGTAGACATAGGCCTCGGGGTTGCTGGACACGGCACGAGCAACCGGCGGTAAGGCCCGCATGAGGTATTCGCTGTAGACCGTCCGGAACGGGGCCCAGGTGGGGTGGCTGAACTCGCAGACCACCAGCCGCCCGCCAGGACGCGTCACTCTCAGCAACTCGGCGAGCCCGGCTTCGGTGTCGTGCAAGTTGCGTAGGCCGAACGAGATGGTCACCGCATCGAAGCTGGCGTCGGCGAAGGGCAGCTTCAGCCCGTCTCCAGCGACGAACGCGAGGTCGGGGCGGCGCTGCTTGCCGACCGCGAGCATGCCCTGCGAGAAGTCGCACGGAACGACGAACGCGCCTCGCTCGTGGAAGGGAGCCGACGACGTCCCGGTTCCTGCGGCCAGGTCGAGTATCCGCTCCCCCTGCTGGGGGTCGATAGCTGCAACCACCGCGCGGCGCCACTGCCGGTCTTGACCCAGCGAAAGCACATCGTTGGTGCGGTCGTACTTCGATGCGACATCGTCGAACATCTGAGCCACATCGATCGGCTGCTTGTCGAGGTCAGCGCGTGTCACACCAGAAGTCTGCCGCCCGCGCGGCCACCACGCTCCATGGGGGAGCCCAGGGCGGGAACCCAGGGCGGGAACCCAGGGCGGGAACTCAGGGCGGGCCGGTCAGTGGGCCGACCTGCTGAACCGGGCCTAGGCTGTTGCCTTGTGAGCACCACGGCCAGGACCCGCACCGTCGTGCGCTCCATCCCCATCGCAGACCCCGGCCCACTGCTGGAAACCCTCCCGGACGAGGACATCATCGCCTGGACCCGCGGAACCGACGGTTTCGCGGCCTGGGGGGAAGCCACCCGGCTCACCGTGTCCGGCCCAGACCGCTTCGCCCGTGCGGCGCAGTGGTGGCGCGAGCTGGTCGGATCGCTCGACATCGACGACCAGGTGCACGTACCGGGAACCGGCCCCGTCGCATTCGGGTCGTTCACTTTCGACGACGGCCCCAGCAGCTCGGTGATGATCGTCCCGAACGTCATTGTTGGACGCCGTGACGGCGCGTCGTGGATCACCACGATCGGCGATGCCGATACGAATTTGACGCCACCGCCACCGCCACCGGCACCGGCACCGGTCCGCCCACCTGGCCAGATCCGCTACAGCGACGGCACCGTCACATCGGCCGGATACGAGATGGCCGTTACCGCAGCCGTTAATCGCATTGCCGGCGGCACGCTCGACAAGGTCGTCCTGGCACGCGACCTCGTCGCCAACACTGAGCACGATCTTGACCCGCGAGCCCTCCTCACTCCGCTCGCGCGTTCCTACCCGAGCTGTTGGACCTTCGCCGTCGACGGCCTGATCGGCGCCACCCCCGAGCTGTTGGTGCGACGCACAGGAGACCACGTGGTCTCACGCGTTCTCGCAGGCACGACGCCTCGAGGAAGCGACGCCGTCGTCGACGCCCAGCACGCCGCTGACCTCCTTGCGTCCCACAAGGACCGGGTCGAGCATGAGCTGGCCGTGCGATCGGTCTCCGAGAGCCTCGGGCCCTTTTGCTCCGACCTCGTCGTGCCCCGAGCACCGGAGGTTGTCCGCCTCGCCAACGTCCAGCATCTGCAGACCGACATCACGGGGCGGCTGGCCAACGGCGAGTCAGCGCTCGACCTCGCGGCCGCCCTACATCCCACGGCCGCAGTCTGCGGCACCCCAACCGGACGAGCGCGTGCGGTGATTCAAGAACTTGAGGGAATGGACCGCGGTCGGTACGCAGGGCCAGTCGGGTGGATCGACTCGAGGGGGGACGGGGCTTTCGGAATCGCGCTGCGCTGCGCTCAGCTGGACCCTGCCGACGCGCACTCGCTGCGCATGTATGCCGGCTGCGGCATCGTCGCCGGCTCAGTTCCAGCTGATGAGCTTGCCGAGTCGCAGACAAAGCTGCTCGCTGTGCGCGACGCGCTCGAGGCGCGCTGAGACTGCGAGCCGGCCTCCACGCCGGCGGTAGAGATCAGGCGCCGTCGACAGTAGCCAACTGCCCCTCAATCAAGGCACGGTCATCGGCATCGTCGACCTGCTCCAACAGTTCGCGAGCCTTGAGCGCCCAGGCGTCACGCTCTGCCTCGTGGCCAGCCGCCGCATGGGCCCTGGCCAATCCCTCGCAGGTCGATGCCCTCAGCCAAAGCGGGACGTCGGCGTTGGACGCCCGTTCGTAGGCGGCTGCCGCAAAGTCGAGCGACAAATCGGGGTGACCGGTGAGCGCGGCAACGTGAGCGACCTGCCAGTCGCCGGTGATCCATTGCTCATCGGCACCAATATCGTCCCAGAGGGCCCGGCTGGCCATGGCAAGAGTCAACATCTGGCGGTCATCGGCTGGTGTGCGCGCCACCTGGTCGATCAAATCCCAGGTCTGGTTGTAGCACTGAACGGCGAGCCCACGCTGCTGATCGGTCATGCAGGGGAGATTAGACCGATTCCTTCTGGTGCGACACCGTCGTGAAACGAACGTCACGGCACCGCAACGTTCCCTTGACGGGAGGTGACGCCCACTGCAAGGTGAGGGCACTCGGACCGAGAGGAGCCGCGTGCCCGACTTCTTCATCGGCGGGGCATGGACTGGCGCGCGTGAACACAGCGCGCGCGAGATCCGCTGCCCCGCTGACGGCTCATTGGTGGCAACCGTCGATGAGGGCACGAGTGCAGATACCGAAGCGGCCGTCTCGGCCGCCCGGTTCGCATTCGACACCGGCCCCTGGCCGACCACCTCTGCCGCTGATCGTGGTGCACTGCTGGACCGGGTTGCCGACGCCCTCGAGCGCCATCGAGCTGAGTTCGCCAGGGCCGAAGCCCTCGACACCGGGAAGCGGCTGGTCGAGGCCGAGTACGACATGGACGACATCACCTCGGTGTTCCGCTACTACGCCAAGCTGGCCGCCGAGATCGACGTCCGCACCATTGAAGTCGACCGTCCTGACGTCCAGAGCCGCATCGTTCACGAACCGGTCGGTGTCTGCGGGCTGATCACCCCGTGGAACTACCCCCTGCTGCAGACCTCCTGGAAGGTCGCTCCCGCTTTGGCCGCTGGCAACACCTTCGTCCTCAAGCCGAGTGAGCTCACCCCTTCGACAGCAATCCTGCTGATGCGCGAACTGGACGCCGCAGGACTGCCTCCAGGCGTCGCGAACCTGGTGCTCGGCACCGGCCCCAACGTCGGTGCATTGCTGTCGACGCACCCTGCGGTCGATCTGGTCTCGTTCACCGGTGGGCTCATCACCGGACGCATCATCATGGCGGCGGCCGCACCCACCGTGAAAAAGGTCTCGCTCGAGCTCGGCGGCAAGAACCCGAACATCGTCTTTGCCGACGCCGACCGTGATGCGGCTCTCGACATGGCCCTGACGGCCGTGTTCCTCCACTCCGGCCAGGTCTGCTCTGCGGGTGCGCGGCTGCTGATCGAGGAGTCGATCCACGATAAGTTCGTCGACGAGTTGGTTCGTCGGGCGTCAGCGATCCGCATGGGAGGTCCGTTCGACGAGAACGCCGAGACGGGGCCGCTCGTCTCCGAAGCGCATCGCGGGAAGGTCGAGGCCTACGTCGCTGCTGGTGTCGCCGAGGGCGCCGTGCTTCGCTGCGGCGGAGCCCGGCCCGACGCACCAGAGCTCGCTGATGGCTACTACTACCCACCAACGGTGTTTGACCGCTGTACCGCTGACATGCTGGTCGTGCGCGAAGAGTCGTTCGGGCCGGTGCTCACCGTCGAGACCTTCACCGACGAGGCCGAGGCGCTCCGACTTGCCAACGACACCGACTACGGCCTCGCTGGCGCGGTCTGGACCAGCGACCCCGCGAAAGCCGACCGCGTGGCGGCCGGTCTTCGCGCTGGCACTGTCTGGATCAACGACTACCACCCGTATGTGGCGCAGGCCGAGTGGGGCGGCTACAAGCAGTCCGGCTTCGGCCGCGAACTCGGGCAACACGGACTCGCGGAGTACCAGGAGACCAAGCACATCTGGCGCAACACCGCACCAGCCCCACAGCACTGGTTCAGTGACTGAATGACCGAACACCCCCCTCAAGCGATGGAGCCCAAAGATGAGCGATGAGCGCTACGACATCGTCATCGTCGGCGGCGGGTCGGCCGGGTCCGCACTGGCCAACCGACTAAGCGCTGACCCAGGCACCTCCGTGCTTGTGCTGGAGGCTGGGCACCCGGACTTCATCTGGGATCCGTTCATCCACATGCCGGCTGCGTTGCCCTTCCCGATCGGCAGCCGGTTCTACGACTGGCGCTACGAGACCGACCCCGAGCCGTACATGAACAACCGCCGGATCTTCCACGCACGCGGCAAGGTGCTCGGCGGCTCGAGCAGCATCAACGGGATGATCTTCCAGCGCGGCAACCCCATGGACTACGAGCGTTGGGGTGCCGACAAGGGCATGGAGAACTGGGACTTCGCCCACTGCTTGCCCTACTTCAAGCGCATGGAGACCTGCCTAGCCGGCGCCGACGAGTGGCGCGGCGGCAGTGGACCACTGATTCTTGAACGCGGCCCGGCCACCAACCCTCTCTTCGGAGCTTTCTTCGAGGCGGCCCAGCAGGCCGGCTACCCCCTCACCGACGACGTCAACGGATACCGGCAAGAAGGGTTCGCCAAGTTCGACCGCAACATCCACAAGGGACGCCGGCTCAGCGCGGCCCGCGCCTACCTGCACCCGGTCATGAACCGGAAGAATCTCGACGTCGAGACCCTGGCCCAGGCCACCAAGGTTGTCTTCGATGGCAAACGCGCCGTCGGCGTCGAGTACGTCCGCGCCGGACGCCTGAAGCGTTCGGTTAAGGCGGGCGAGGTCATCCTCTGCGGTGGAGCGATCAACACTCCCCAGCTCATGCAGCTGTCCGGAGTCGGTGACGCGCAACACCTGCAGTCGCTCGGGATACCTGTTGTCGCTGACCTTCCCGGGGTTGGGGCGAATCTGCAGGACCACCTTGAGGTGTACATCCAGTACGCCAGCAAGTTGCCCGTCTCCATCGCGCCTGGGCTTGCCTGGTGGAAGCGTCCGGGCATCGGAGCCCAGTGGCTCTTCCAGCGCAAGGGGCTCGGCGCCACCAACCACTTCGAGGGCGGCGGATTTACCCGCAGCAACGGCAAGGTCGACTACCCCAACCTGATGTTCCACTTCTTACCCATCGCCATTCGCTATGACGGCACGTCACCGACCAAGGGCCACGGCTACCAGGTGCACATCGGCCCGATGTACTCCGATGCGCGCGGCTGGGTGAAGATCCGCTCCACCGACCCGATGGAACACCCGTCGATGCAGTTCAACTACCTCTCCACCGATCAGGACAGACGCGAATGGGTCGAGGCCATCCAGGTCGCCCGCAGCATCTTGACCCAGCCTGCTTTCGGCCCGTTCAACGACGGTGAGCTCTCCCCAGGGGCGTCCGTCGAAACCGATGACGAAATCCTCGACTGGGTGCGCAACGACGCCGAGACTGCTCTGCACCCCTCGTGCACCGCCAAGATGGGCGTCGGCGATGACGCCGTCCTCGACCCATCAACCATGAAGGTCTACGACGTCGAAGGTCTACGCGTCGTGGACGCCAGCTCGTTCCCCTATGTCACCAACGGAAACATCTACGCACCGGTGATGATGCTGGCCGAGAAGGCAGCCGACTTAATCAACGGCGAAACACCGCTGGCGCCGTCGGACGCCCCGTTCTACCGCTACCGCGAGGGCACCCCGCTCTACCCACCAGGCGATCCCCGCAACGAAGGAGCAGCCTCATGACGGCGACGATCGACGAGCCGGGCGTGGCCGCGTCCACTGATGGGCAGCCTGCCCTGACGGTGCGCAACCTTTGGAAAGTTTTCGGTCCCCGCGCTGACAAGATCGTCGGCTCGCCAGACGCCGACCTCTCGCGCTCAGAGCTGCTCGCCAAGACCGGCTGCACTACGGCCGTGCGCGATGTGAGTTTCGACGTCGCACCTGGCGAGGTCTTCGTGGTGATGGGACTCTCGGGATCGGGTAAGTCGACACTGGTGCGCTGCCTTACGCGGCTGATCGAACCGACCGTCGGCCAGGTGACGATCGATGGCGAGGACGTCGTTGCGATGTCGGAGACGCGGCTGCGCGAGCTGCGTCGTCACCACGTGTCGATGGTCTTCCAGCACTTTGGCCTGCTCCCCCACCGCAAGGTGATCGACAACGTGGCCTACGGGCTCGAGGTCAGAGGCGTCTCAAAGTCCGAACGCCGGTCGCGCGCTCAGGATATGGTCGACCTTGTTGGTCTGTCCGGTAACGAGAACGCCTACCCCGACCAGCTCTCGGGTGGAATGCAGCAACGTGTTGGCCTGGCCCGCGCACTTGCGGTCGATCCTTCAGTACTGCTCTTCGACGAGCCGTTCTCTGCTCTCGACCCGCTGATCCGGAGGGACATGCAAAACGAGGTCATCCGGCTGCACCACGAGGTGGGCAAGACGATGGTCTTCATCACCCACGACCTCGCGGAGGCGCTGAAGCTCGGCGACCGAATCCTCATCATGCGTGACGGCGCGCTCGTCCAGATGGGAACGCCGGCCGAGGTGGTCGGTGCCCCGGCTGACGAGTACGTCCGCGACTTCGTCAGCGAAGTTCCTCGCTCGCATGTGTTGAACTTGAGTTGGGTGATGCGGCCTCCACGTGTGGATGAATCCATGACCGGGCCCGAGATGGCGCCGAACACCATTGTGCGTGATGCGGCCCGTCGGGTCATCGACTCAGCCGATCCAGTAAGAGTGGTCGAGAACGGCCAGTTGCTCGGAGTCGTCGACCAGGACGACATCCTGCGCGTCATTGTCGCGGAGGAGACGCCATCGTGACGATTGAGCTGGCCGAGCTTGAACACCACCTCGAGGAGGCTCCAGGACACCCCGAGGAACGGACGAACCGTCGCCGCTGGATGGCGCTCGGGATCGTTCTCATTGTCTGGGCTGTCCTTGCGAAGTTGCTCCAGGGACGGAACACCCAAGACCTGCCCAATGCCGAGCTCACCGGATTCCAGCAGTGGCTGTCCGACCTCTTCGGCAACGTCCAGGAGGCCAAGTTCAATGGCAGCCTGTTGCTCCAGCCCTTTGTCTGGATCAGCGACACACTCAACTGGGTAGTCACGACGCTGCAGCAGATCTTCGTCTCTGACCCCGATCGCGCCCTCGATACCGCCCAAATCGGATGGCTGGGTGTCGTTGCGCTCGTCGTTCTCGTCGCATACGCGCTCAGCGGCGTCCGCATCGCGATCCTCAGCCTGGTCACCATCTTGGCAGTGGGGTATCTGGGCTACTGGGAAGACTCGATCGACACCCTCATCATCACTGGCGTATCCGTCACTATTTGTGTGCTCCTCGGCATCCCTCTCGCCATCTTGATGTTCCGAAGCAGCCGAGCGTCCGCGGCCATAACGCCAGTTCTCGATGCCATGCAGACCATGCCATCGTTTGCGTACCTCGCACCGTTTGCCTTGCTCTTCGGAATTGGGAATGCCGGCGCCGTCATGGTGACCTTGGTTTATGCGCTGCCACCGCTCGTACGCATCACAGCGCACGCCTTGGGCACGGTCTCTCCCACGACCGTTGAGGCAACCGCTTCCATGGGATCAACGTCGCGTCAACTTTTGGCCAAGGTGCAGCTGCCCATGTCTCGACGAACCATCATCGTTGGCCTCAATCAGACGGTGATGGCGGCGCTTTCCATGGCAGTTATCGCGGCATTCATCGCTGGGCCTGGCCTTGGGCTCCCGATTGTTCGCGCACTGAATGCCCTGAACATTGGCGTTGCCTTTGTCGCCGGCATGTGTTTGGTCATCCTTGCCATCCTGCTCGATCGCGCGGCGGTGCGGGCCGGCCAGCGGGCTGAGATGACAGCACGCTCCGGTAGCAGCGAACGACAACGCTGGATCGTGCTCGGTGTGCTGGCTGTGGTCACGCTGGGCTGCATTATTGCCTCCCGCTCAAAGCTTCGCTGGTCGATCTTTCCCGAGTCCGACATCGGACAGCAGATAGCCACTCGCGTCAACGACTGGACCAAGGCATTCACCGATGCCGCCGGCTCGCTTACGGAGTGGGTGAACGACACGGCCACCGTGTGGGTGCTTAACCCGCTTGAGGACTTGATGGCCAACTCCCCCTGGTGGCTGGTGGCACTTGCGATCCTGGCGATTGCGGCGCTGCTTGGCGGGGCCGGCCACGGAGAGCGGGCGCGGGTCATCAGTGGCGCGGCCCTGTGCACTGCTGCTGTTCTGGCCGCGGGGTACTACGCCGCCCAGGTGCCCGACGTCGCCTGGATCCCCTACTGGCTGGTGGTTGCCGCACTGCTTGCAGTCGGGTCCTACCTCGGCGCCGCCGAGGCACTGTTACCAACCGCCGTGTGCCTCACTCTCATCTTCGGTGTTGGCCTTTGGCAGGACTCGATGGTGACCCTCTCGATGACTCTGGTCGCCACTTCTGCAGTCATGTTCTTCGGCGTGGTGGTCGGAACGTGGATGGGCCGCAGCCACAGGGTTGACTCCGCAGTGCGCCCCGTACTCGACCTCCTTCAGACGATGCCGTCGCTGGTCTACCTCATCCCAGCACTCGCGCTTTTCCCGCCCGGCAAGTTCCTGGCAGTTGCGGCCGCTGTACTCTATGCCTCCCCTGTCGCGATCAAGATCGCCGCTGACGGGATCCGAAGCGTCGCGCCGACAACGATTGAGGCGGCGCAGGCGATCGGGTCAAATCGGTGGCAAATGATCAGCAAGGTGCAGCTGCCGATGTCGAAGGGCTCGATGGTGCTGGCCGCCAACCAGGGGATGCTTTTCGTGCTCTCGATGGTGGTGATCGGCGCCCTCGTTGGCGGCGGCAGCCTCGGGTACTTGGTGATCACCGGGTTCTCACAAGACGGGTTCTTCGGTAAGGGCCTCGCAGCTGGCATCGCCATCACCGCGCTCGGCATCATGCTCGACCGCATCACCGTCCACACTGCAGCGCGCTACGGACGTGCTGAGAGAGCCTGACCCCAAGCCGCAACCGTGCGGCCCAACTGAAGGAGAAGAAGTGCGCGTAACCAAGAAGCGGGCTGGACGCGTCGCGGCTATAGCCGCGGCCGCCGGCCTCACGCTTGCCGCCTGCGGCGGCGGCGACATCAAAGACTCTGCGAGTGGCGGTAGTACCTCAGGCGCAGATTGCGGAGAAATGAACATGGCCATCAACCCCTGGGTGGGGTACGAGGCTTCGGCCTACGTCGTGGGCCAGGTCGCCGAGACCAAGCTGGGCTGCACGGTCAACTACAAAGATCTGAAGGAAGGGATCTCGTGGCAGGGCTTCGCGAACGGTGACGTCGACGTCGTGATCGAGAACTGGGGTCACCCTGCTCTTGAGAAGCAGTACATCGACGACCAAGGTGTTGCCGTCGACCTCGGTTCGCAGGGCAACGAGGGCATCATCGGCTGGTACATCCCACCGTGGCTGGCTGACGCTCACCCCGACATCGTCGACAACTGGGAGAACCTCAACAACTACGCCAGTGACTTCGCCACAGCTGAAACCGGCGACAAGGGTCAGCTGCTCGATGGCGACCCATCGTTCGTCACCAACGACGAGGCGCTCGTGCAGAACCTCGACCTGAACTTCGAGGTGGTCTTCGCCGGTAGCGAGCCGGCCTTGATCCAGGCGTTCCGCAAGGCCGAGGACAACCAGGAGTTCCTGATCGGCTACTTCTACGAACCGCAGTGGTTCCTCGACGAAGTGCCGCTGGTGAAGGTAGACCTGCCTCCCTATGAGGAGGGGTGCGATGCCGATCCGGCTACGGTCGCTTGCGACTACCCGCCCTATGCGCTGAACAAGGTGGCTTCAACTGAGTTTATGGACTCTGGAAGCCCGGCTGCCACCTTGGTCAAGAACTTCACCTGGACAAACGAGGATCAGAGTTCGGTTGCCAAGGCCATCGCCGGAGACGGGATGTCTCCGGAGGATGCTGCGCAAGAATGGATCGACGCCAACTCCGACGCGGTCGACGCTTGGCTGCAGGGCACCTGACCGTTCCTTAGCAACAACGCGGAAGGGTGGGGCGGGGGGGGGCCCCCCCCCCCACGCCGGGGGGGGGGGGGGAGATACCGGCGCGGGGGGGGGGCCGGGCGGGGGGTTAAAACGAGGCAGTG